>NZ_CP188819.1:2354062-2685000 GCF_051550205.1 Sporosarcina sp. FA9 | reverse complement strand
CAGGTAGGCGAGGAGAGAATCCTAAGGTGATCGAGAGAACTCTCGTTAAGGAACTCGGCAAAATGACCCCGTAACTTCGGGAGAAGGGGTGCTCTGGTAGGGTGTTAAAGCCCGAGAGAGCCGCAGTGAATAGGCCCAGGCGACTGTTTAGCAAAAACACAGGTCTCTGCAAAACCGCAAGGTGAAGTATAGGGGCTGACGCCTGCCCGGTGCTGGAAGGTTAAGAGGAGAGGTTAGCGCAAGCGAAGCTTCGAATTGAAGCCCCAGTAAACGGCGGCCGTAACTATAACGGTCCTAAGGTAGCGAAATTCCTTGTCGGGTAAGTTCCGACCCGCACGAAAGGCGTAACGATCTGGGCACTGTCTCAACGAGAGACTCGGTGAAATTATAGTACCTGTGAAGATGCAGGTTACCCGCGACAGGACGGAAAGACCCCGTGGAGCTTTACTGTAGCTTGATATTGAATTCCGATGCAACCTGTACAGGATAGGTAGGAGCCTTAGATTCCGGAGCGCTAGCTTCGGAGGAGGCGTTGGTGGGATACTACCCTGGTTGTATTGGACTTCTAACCCATGCCCCTTATCGGGGCAGGAGACAGTGTCAGGTGGGCAGTTTGACTGGGGCGGTCGCCTCCTAAAGAGTAACGGAGGCGCCCAAAGGTTCCCTCAGAATGGTTGGACATCATTCGTAGAGTGCAAAGGCATAAGGGAGCTTGACTGCGAGACCTACAAGTCGAGCAGGGTCGAAAGACGGGCTTAGTGATCCGGTGGTTCCGCATGGAAGGGCCATCGCTCAACGGATAAAAGCTACCCCGGGGATAACAGGCTTATCTCCCCCAAGAGTCCACATCGACGGGGAGGTTTGGCACCTCGATGTCGGCTCATCGCATCCTGGGGCTGTAGTCGGTCCCAAGGGTTGGGCTGTTCGCCCATTAAAGCGGTACGCGAGCTGGGTTCAGAACGTCGTGAGACAGTTCGGTCCCTATCCGTCGCGGGCGCAGGAAATTTGAGAAGAGCTGTCCTTAGTACGAGAGGACCGGGATGGACATACCGCTGGTGTACCAGTTGTCTTGCCAAAGGCATCGCTGGGTAGCTACGTATGGACGGGATAAATGCTGAAAGCATCTAAGCATGAAGCCCCCTTCGAGATGAGATTTCCCATTACGCAAGTAAGTAAGATCCCTCAAAGAAGATGAGGTTGATAGGTCCGGGGTGTAAGCGCGGCGACGTGTGTAGCTGACGGATACTAATTGATCGAGGACTTAACCTACTAAATGAAGAGGTATGATTGACCTCGATTCGTCGGAAGAATACAAAATATTCTTCCTTAATGTCTGTTTTATCCAGTTTTGAACGAACAAGCAACGTTCATAAAAATAATGCTTGCAATTTTAGAAACACTTGATATAATGAGTAGTGTCCTTGAAAAAGAACATTCAGGTCTGGTGGCAATAGCGAAGAGGTCACACCCGTTCCCATACCGAACACGGTAGTTAAGCTCTTCAGCGCCGATGGTAGTTGGGGGTTCCCCCCTGCAAGAGTAGGACGTTGCCAGGCCTATAAATTCATTACATAGATTGAATTTACTTATAATTTAACCCAGGAGGATTAGCTCAGCTGGGAGAGCACCTGCCTTACAAGCAGGGGGTCGGCGGTTCGAGCCCGTCATCCTCCACCATTTTTATGTGAAATAATATTCCTTGCCGGAGTAGCTCAACTGGTAGAGCAACTGACTTGTAATCAGTAGGTTGAGGGTTCAAGTCCTTTCTCCGGCACCAGTAAAGAGCCATTAGCTCAGTTGGTAGAGCATCTGACTTTTAATCAGAGGGTCGCAGGTTCGAATCCTGCATGGCTCACCATTTTTTAAATAATTATAAACTTTATTAAAACATACATGCGGGTATGGCGGAACTGGCAGACGCGCTAGACTTAGGATCTAGTGCCTTAGGGCGTGGGGGTTCGACTCCCTTTACCCGCACTTTTAAGCGGAAGTAGTTCAGTGGTAGAATACGACCTTGCCAAGGTCGGGGTCGCGGGTTCGAATCCCGTCTTCCGCTCCAATTTTTCACCCTTGCCGGGGTGGCGGAACTGGCAGACGCACAGGACTTAAAATCCTGCGGTGGGTAACCACCGTACCGGTTCGATTCCGGTTCTCGGCACCAATATTTTTCCGTATATTTATTACTTATGCGCCCGTAGCTCAATTGGATAGAGCGTCTGACTACGGATCAGAAGGTTGTGGATTCGACTTCTGCCGGGCGCGCCATATTTAAAGTGTTTTCGTAGCTTTAAATACTATAACAACAGTTAACATTTTGTTTTGACTCGGGAAGTAGCTCAGCTTGGTAGAGCACTTGGTTTGGGACCAAGGGGTCGCAGGTTCGAATCCTGTCTTCCCGACCATTTATTTAGGGGCCTTAGCTCAGCTGGGAGAGCGCCTGCCTTGCACGCAGGAGGTCAGCGGTTCGATCCCGCTAGGCTCCACCATTTATCTAACTTATATAAAGATCCTGGCGGTGTAGCTCAGCTGGCTAGAGCGTACGGTTCATACCCGTGAGGTCGGGGGTTCGATCCCCTCTGCCGCCATTTTGAAGGACCTTTAGCTCAGTTGGTTAGAGCAGACGGCTCATAACCGTCCGGTCGCAGGTTCGAGTCCTGCAAGGTCCACCAATTATACTTTTTTTCGGAGGAATACCCAAGCCTGGCTGAAGGGATCGGTCTTGAAAACCGACAGGGGTGTCAAAACCCGCGGGGGTTCGAATCCCTCTTCCTCCTCCATTTTTATTAAATGTATAAAGTGTTTTACTGAAAATTTTAAAAGGTGTCCACTAACTAATAGCGTACATTTAATAATTGAATAGTACTAATAGTATTGTCGCGGGGTGGAGAAGTGGTATCTCGTCGGGCTCATAACCCGAAGGTCACAGGTTCAAATCCTGTCCCCGCAACCAAATGGTCCCGTGGTGTAGCGGTTAACATGCCTGCCTGTCACGCAGGAGATCGCGGGTTCGATTCCCGTCGGGACCGCCATTTTTATTGTATTACATAGTTTTGGCTCAGTAGCTCAGTCGGTAGAGCAAAGGACTGAAAATCCTTGTGTCGGCGGTTCGATTCCGTCCTGAGCCATTTGTTTTGCGGGTGTAGTTTAATGGCAAAACTTCAGCCTTCCAAGCTGATAATGAGGGTTCGATTCCCTTCACCCGCTCCAATAGGGCCTATAGCTCAGCTGGTTAGAGCGCACGCCTGATAAGCGTGAGGTCGGTGGTTCGAGTCCACTTAGGCCCACTATTCCGCAGTAGCTCAGTGGTAGAGCAATCGACTGTTAATCGATCGGTCGTAGGTTCGAGTCCTACCTGCGGAGCCATTTTATGGGGAAGTACTCAAGCGGCTCAAGAGGTGCCCCTGCTAAGGGCATAGATCGCGTAAGCGGTGCGAGGGTTCGAATCCCTCCTTCTCCGCCATAATTTTAGGCCCGTTGGTCAAGCGGTTAAGACACCGCCCTTTCACGGCGGTATCACGGGTTCGAATCCCGTACGGGTCATAAAAAAAACTGCTTTAAAAGTCGAGTTTGACTTTTAAAGCAGTTTTTCTTTTAAACTTTATTAATACTGTACTTATTCTTCCAGATAACTATCCTTTTGATGGTATGGAATATCCCCAAGAGGTGATTCAATCCCTAATTTATCCAGTGTATCTTTATATTCTTCTGAATCAGGCGACTCGATAACACTTACATTTTTTCCTGTTATATCAGTAACACTAAAGGATTCAAAGTCCTCCGTAATGCTCTTAGACACTCCATTTTCATATAAGGTTTCATAATCATCATGGTCTCCTATAAAGTCCGAGGGTGTTTCTGACGTACCATCTTGTGCTGCTTCTTTAAAACTGTCTTGATAATCACGTATATCTCCATCTCGTCCTTTTGCAAATGAATTGTTGAATGGAGGTTTCAAGATTTCTTCTTCCACTGGCCTGTCGTTGGAAACTTCAGTATCAATAGCATGTTCCATGCAAACTGTTGTATAGGGTATAGCCTCTAATCGTTCAAAGGGAATGTCATTACCGCATTCATCGCACCTCCCATAGGAGCCATCCTGCAATGCTTTTAATGCATTCTCAACTTTATCAAGTTCTGTGTTGGCGTGTATATTGATAGCCATATTTTTTTCCCGGTCATATAGCTCAGTTCCAAGATCACCTGGGTGATTGGCGTACATGGACAACTCTCCAGATTCTTCTTGTGCACTTTCCTTAATATCAGATTCGTTTTTTGTAGTCATTAATTGAGCTTTTAATTCGGTTAATTCTGTTTTTAAGGAAGACCTTTGTCTGTCGCTTAGCATATACTGTCACGTCCTTTTATTAGGTTCAATTTTCAGTATGCCCACGCTTGATGAACTTCATAATAAAAACTGCCTAATCACAAAATTTAACTTGTGTTTTAGGCAGTTTTTTATTTGAAATTATATGAAAAGCTAGATGTTCATATTTATTTGTTTTGATTAGTTATAAAAAAGATGTCCTATTAGAATTCCCATTCCAAGTAATAAACCAAAAATAGTATTTGTTACAGCGGTTTCTTTCATAGCGGGCATCACTTGTAGTGGATGAAGATATTTCCTGAAAATAGTAATAGCTTTTATTGGTTTTCTTATGCTTAGAAATACGATAAGCGCCCATGGTGTGAGGTGTCCTAAAACTACCAAAGTAATGATCCATACATAGGAAATTATAAAGAATGCTGCTAAAATCGAAATTGCTGTTTGGCGTCCTAAAAGAATTGCGAGTGTTTTCCTACCGCTTTCTTTATCTCCCTCTAGATCGCGTATGTTATTTGCCATCATAATAGCAGCTACTAGAAACATGCTTGGAATAGATAGGAGAATTGCTGCCGTTGTAACCGTACCGGTTTGAATGTAAAACGCGATAAGAATAAGAAAGATTCCCATAACGATACCAGATACAAGCTCGCCAAAAGGTGTGTAAGCGATTGGATAGGGTCCGCCCGTGTATAAATATCCTATCAACATCGAGACCAACCCAACTAGAGCAATCCACCATGAGGTCTCCATACATATGTATATACCGATTGGAATTGAAACGCCATATAATAACAAGGCAAGATTTAAAACCGTTCTTGGTTTGACGCCATTACGAACAATCGCACCACCAATTCCAATGGATTTCTCGGTATCCAATCCTAATTTGAAATCGTAGTATTCATTAAACATATTGGTCGCCATTTGTATAAAGATACTTGCAATTAGCATTGCGAAAAACAAAGGAAAATGAATGTTATTGTACGTTAAAGCAATCATTGTTCCAAGAAAAACGGGTGCAAAGGCTGCTGTTAGTGTGTGTGGTCTTGTTAGTTGCCACCAAATACGCCAACCAGTATCAGCTTGTATTTTATGTTGCAAATTGATTCTCTCCTTATTATTTAATATGCCTAATCTATTGTACTCTAATTTCGGTAAAGTGAATACGTCGTTAGCTTATTGTGTGCTGAACCAACTAAAACTCTGTATGATAGAATAAGGATATATGCTCTTAGTATGAGTCGTTTAATGTACGGAGGGAAAAAGATGAAACAGAAGTTTACCGCTTCACATGTAAAGGCAATAGAAAAAGATTATTTGCGATTTTTCACGGAAACAATTGAAATCGGACGAATTTCACCATTACTATTTTTTCAAGCAGGTGAGACCAATTACAGTAATGAACGTTTTTATTGGCAAAATGCTGATAACACATTAACTCTCGCGGGGATTGGACACGCGAAGGTGCTGTCAAATGAAAGTTCGGAAAATCGATATGAAGATATTTCAAAGAGATGGAAAGATCTTTGTACATCATTAATTAAAGAAGAAAAAGATATTGAGCCAGTTCTCTTTGGAGGATTCTCATTTGATACAAATCATACTGGAAATTCAGAATGGGGTAATTTTCCTACCGCTTTTTTCTTTGTGCCTTCTTTTCAGCTGGCTATCAAAAATGGTATGACATCCATATCAATTAATCTTGTTACGAAGAATGAAAATGCTGTAGATGAATTTGAACAGCTGCGGAATGAGCGAGATAGTCTTGTTCACTTTGCTCAAGTAAATGAATTTAAATCTCCCGAAAAACCATTAGTTGCTTCGCTTGAGGAGGTTGGGAAAGATAAATATATGAAATCAATCACAGATGTAACAAACCTTATTAAAAAAGGGGAAGCCGAAAAAGTTGTGATTGCTCGTTCAATAAAACTGAACTTTGAAAGTAAGGTTCCATCTGTCGCTGCCCTACATCATATAGCGAATGAACAACAGGAAAGTTATGTTTTCGGGCTTCAAAAAGAAGGACAATTATTCTTTGGCGCTACACCTGAACGGTTAATAGAAGTGTCAAATGGACAAGCCTATTCGGCTTGTGTGGCAGGTTCAATAGGGCGAGGAACAACAGCAAGCGAAGATAAAGCGCTTGGTGAAGAACTACTTGGAGATAATAAAAATCGTGGAGAACATCATTATGTTGTAAACATGATTTCAAACGTATTTGAGAAAAATTGTACAAATATCTCTATGCCGTTGAAACCTAAGTTAATGAAACTTCGTGATATTCAACATTTATTCACACCAATAGAAGGACAATTGAAAAAAGAAACAGATATTTTCAGTCTTGTTCAGGCACTTCATCCAACACCTGCACTAGGCGGTGTTCCTCATGATATATCTAGAGAAATAATTCGTGACAAGGAAAACATGGATCGTGGCTACTATGCTGGGCCGATTGGTTGGACCGATACAAAAGGTAACGGAGAGTTTGCGGTCGCTATTCGATCGGCTTTACTTGATGGTGATAGTGCGTATCTATATGCTGGTGGTGGAATTGTTGCAGATTCAATCGCTGAGGAAGAATATGAAGAAACTTGGGTGAAATTTAGACCAGTTTTGCGTGCACTTGGGGGAAAATTAAATGGATAACTCAAAAATGTTAACAAACTATGTTCGAAAAATGACAGCAGCCCTCATGAATGCAGGTGTAAAGGCAGTTGTAATTAGTCCGGGTTCTCGTTCAACTCCACTTGCCTATGCATTTGCATCTACAGAAGGGCTTGAAATGTACATGCAGATTGACGAAAGATCTGCGGGTTATTTTGCACTTGGTTTAGCTAAAGCATCGGGCGATCCTGTCGTTTTACTTTGTACATCAGGAACAGCAGCATCGAATTATTTTCCGGCGATTACGGAAGCACGTAATGCACGTATCCCACTTGTTGTTATTACTGCAGACCGTCCACATGAACTAAGAGGGGTAGGTGCACCACAAGCAATTGATCAAATTCAAATGTACGGAAATCAAGTGAAATATAGTGTTGATTTTCCAATTCCAGAAAACAATCGTGATGTTGATGATTATATTGATCGTCAAATAAACCGAATCTTATCGATAGCTTTATCAGCTCCGGAAGGACCTGTTCATTTGAATGTACCTTTCAGAGAACCGTTTGATATTGATTTCGATATGAAAACAGTTTCATCGACATTCGTAAAACGATTTAAAGTTACTGAGACACTGAATGAATCAGCAGTTAAGGAATTAACAACTATGCTTAATGAAGCGGTTAAGGGAATTATAGTTGTTGGAGAAATGCCAATCAATTTTGATAAAGCATTATTTTGGGAATTTGCTGAAGCTCTTAACTGGCCGGTACTCTGTGATCCCTTGTCGAATCTAAGAACTGAACTATCAAATAGATCAGGTTCTCTTTGCATAGATAATTATGATGCCATTCTAAAAAGTGAATCGTTTATAAAACAAGCAATTCCTAATATGGTAATTAGGTTCGGAGCACAACCAGTGTCCAAACCACTTTCACTATTTCTAAAGAAAATACGACCTAAGATTGTCGTGGCTGTAGATGAATCCCCTGAATTTAGAGATCCGATAGGGGTCGTTACACACCACATACATTCAGCTGCAGAAGCAGTGCTAAATATAAGAGTAACTAAAACTGAAACAGCATATTCAAAGATGTGGATAGAAACAAATGAAATTGTAAGTTCAATCACAGCCAAACACGGCGATACTATTGAAGATGAAGGTGCATTTGCCCAATTACTTTTCGACTATTTGCCTAGTGGAGCGGATTTAGTAAGTGGTAGCAGTATGCCAATTAGAGATATAGATACTTTCTTTGGAAAAACGGGGAAGGGCATAGCAATTTTCTCGAACCGTGGTACAAACGGAATCGATGGTGTTGTATCTACAGCACTTGGGATTCAGGCTGCAAGGCAAAGGCCAACCTGGTTGTTAATTGGTGATTTGTCATTTCTACATGATGTGAACGGTCTGATTGCAACGCGTTTTATTGAGATAGATTTAACAATTGTCATAATGAACAATGATGGTGGAGGAATTTTCTCGTATCTTCCACAAGCAAATGCAAGCACGCATTTTGAAAAACTCTTTGGTACACCAACTGGATTGACATTCGGTCATGTAGCGGCGATGTATGATGCCCAGTATGATGCTGTATGGACGATGGATGAATTTAAGTCAGTATTACCAAAAACAAAAACCAAGCCCCTAAGAATCATTGAGGTGTTCACAGACCGTAGTGAAAATGTGAAAGGGCATCGGAAATTATGGACGGAAATTACAAAGAGACTTGATTTAAATGGTTGAAAACTTACTTAATGTACGTGAAACCAATATTAATATAAAAATAAATGGAGATAATTCGTTGCCTGTGCTTGTTCTTTTACATGGTTTTACAGGCAGTGTGGAAACATGGAGTGAAGTAGTTCGGATATTTGAAGGTAAATTCAAGATTATCCGAATCGATTTAACAGGTCATGGAAAGTCATCAATACCTAAAAATCACAAGCGATATGCAATGGAAGAACAACTAGAAGATTTAGAGGCCGTTTTTAAGCAATTAGGCCTTGCTGAATTTATTCTTGTTGGATATTCGATGGGTGGCCGAATCGCACTTGCTTACACTCTAAAGCATTCGGGAAAAGTCTTATCATTAATACTAGAAAGTGCCTCACCTGGACTGAAGACGAAGCAGGAGCGTTTAGAACGTAGACAAGCAGATAAAAAATTGGCTGAAAGATTAATTTCAGATGGAATACCAAACTTTGTTAACTTCTGGGAGGAAATACCTCTTTTTGAATCTCAGAAATCACTTACTACAGAAAAGCGAAATGCAATTAGAGAAGAGAGACTTGGACAAAGTACTATTGGTCTTTCGAATAGCTTAATCGGAATAGGATCAGGGAGTCAGCCGTCTTACTGGGATAGTCTACAAACAATCAAAATCCCTGTCTTACTAATTACTGGGGAAATCGACAAAAAATTTGTTCATATTGCCCGGGAAATGGAAAAAACGTTTCCGATTGTTAAACATACGACAATTAAGGCTGCGGGTCATGCAATACATGTGGAGAAACCGACTTTATTTGCTACAATGATAGTGGAACATATTACAGAGTTAAAAAATTAGGAGGCTTATTATAATGACTCGTCAATGGGAAACACTGCGTACATACGAAGATATCAAATATGAGCAATTCAAAGGGATTGGCAAGATAACAATTAATCGACCTGAGGTTCGGAATGCTTTCCGTCCTAAAACGGTGGTAGAATTAATTGATGCATTTACACGTGCACGTGACGATGCAAGTATTGGAGTTATTGTTTTAACGGGTGAAGGGGAAAAGGCATTTTGTTCTGGTGGTGACCAAAGAGTTCGAGGTCATGGTGGATATGTTGGAGAAGATGAAATCCCACGTCTAAATGTTCTTGATTTACAACGTTTAATTCGTGTAATACCTAAACCTGTTGTCGCAATGGTAGCAGGATATGCAATTGGTGGAGGACATGTATTGCATGTTGTGTGTGATTTAACGATTGCTGCAGACAATGCGATATTCGGACAAACAGGACCGAAAGTTGGTTCATTCGACGCTGGTTATGGATCAGGTTACTTAGCACGTATTATCGGACATAAAAAAGCACGTGAAATTTGGTTCTTATGCCGTCAGTATAATGCACAGGAAGCACTTGACATGGGTCTTGTAAACACTGTTGTTCCTTATGACCAACTTGAAGATGAAACGGTTCAGTGGTGTGAAGAGATGCTTGGAATGAGCCCTACAGCACTTCGTTTTGTAAAAGCAGCAATGAATGCAGATACGGATGGTCTAGCAGGACTTCAACAAATGGCTGGAGATGCTACTTTACTTTATTATACGACGGATGAAGCAAAAGAAGGTCGGGATGCATTTAAGGAAAAACGTAAACCAGACTTTGGCCAATTTCCACGTTTTCCTTAACAGTAGTTTCTTAGTAAAAGTTCAAATTCTATACGATATATGCAATTACTATAAAACACGGAAAGCTGCCTGCAATTGGGCAGCTTTTTCTGAAGTGAAAGGTGAATTACATGATACCTAATTGGCTTTTGCAAAGAGCATATCTAAGCCCAAATAAACAAGCGTTATCATTTGGAAACGAGACATGGACATTTTCTGAAGTTAACAATACAGCGCTGAATTACGCTCGAAAGATTAGTGCTTGTGGTTTAAATAAAGGCGATCGAATTGCACTGCTTGGTAATTCTAATGCAGAAATGGTTTTTATGATACATGCTTGTATTCATCTAGGTCTTGAAATTGTGATGTTGAATAGTAGATTGACAAAAACAGAACTTGAATGGCAAATCAAAGATTCAGAAGCCACAGCTGTGCTTGTATCTGATGACCTAAACTTCGTTCTTTCAGAGTCGAAAATAAGAGTTATCTTATTTTCTGAAATTGAACAAATGAGAGAAATTCAATTTGATATTGAGGAAATCTGGGACACGGATCGAACAATTACAATCATGTATACTTCGGGAACAAGTGGGTTACCTAAAGGGGTTCGCCAAACCTCGGGAAATCATACATCAAGTGCCATTTCATCTGTTTTAAATTTAGGTCTTGATGATGAGGATACTTGGCTTTGTACAATGCCATTGTTTCATATAAGTGGATTCTCAATTCTTGTACGCTCCGTAATTTATGGAATGAAAGTCCAACTTCATGAAAAGTTCGAAGCTTCAAAAATTGCAAAGGAACTAATGTATGGTTCGATAACACATATATCTGTTGTATCTGCCACGTTAGATAAGATTCTTCGCGAATTCGAGGATAATAAAGCTATAGCTCACTCTTCCTTTAAAGCAATGCTTGCAGGTGGAGGTCCTGTTCCAATAGGTTACTTAGAACGAGCTGAGAAGTGTCATATTCCTATACTCCAGACCTACGGAATGACTGAAACCAGCTCGCAAACTACAACTCTTTCAGCATCTGACTCAATGAGAAAAATCGGTTCTGCTGGCAAACCGTTATTTTTCAATCAAATTAAAATAAAGGATACTTTAATTCCACTGCAAAGCGGTGAAGTATATATCCGAGGTCCACATGTTACACCGGGTTACATTGGACATTTTGCCGATGAAAATCCATTGAAAAATGGATGGCTGCCGACAGGCGACATCGGATATCTAGATGAAGAAGGATATTTATATATTGTAGATCGACGTTCAGATTTAATTATCTCCGGGGGAGAAAACATATATCCAGCCGAAATTGAAAATGTGCTTTTGGGACATTCGAATGTAATAGAAGCAGGAGTCTGTGGAATCGATGACGAAAAGTGGGGAAGTATTCCCGTAGCCTTCGTTGTGATTAGTGAAGAAGTAACGGACATAAAT
This sequence comes from Sporosarcina sp. FA9, assembly GCF_051550205.1. GTDB lineage: Bacteria > Bacillota > Bacilli > Bacillales_A > Planococcaceae > Sporosarcina. The sequence goes on along the minus strand of NZ_CP188819.1, from coordinate 2,673,252 downwards.
CTGAAGGAATATTGTGCAGAAAGACTAGCTGGTTATAAAGTCCCGAAGCAATTCCATTATGTAAATGAACTCCCAAGAAACGCTTCAAATAAATTACTGCGTCGTAAATTAAAGGAAATGCTGGATTTATCATAGAACGAAGAAAAACCCACATTGCCTAGGGTTGACAGTAAGTGGGTTAATATCTTTCAAGTGAAATTTAATTCAGAACTTGTTTTAAAGTTTCGATATTTTTATTCATTAAAGAAAAATAATCTTCCTTATTTTCTACGTCTTCTACTGTTAATACTCCAAGATTATGTAACATAAAAGATTTTGCACCAATTTCTTTTCGAATTACATCCGTTAGTTTTGAGGATACGTTTTGTTCAAAAAGAACATATTTTATATCATGTTTTTTACCGTATTCAACAAGAGCTGCTAATTGTTTTTGGGACGGTTCACTTTGTGAGTTTAAACCAGCAATTGCAACTTGCTCTAGTCCATAAGTGTCAGCGATATAACCAAATGCCGCATGTGATACGAAGAACGTTTTTGTTTTTGCATTAGAAGCCATATTAATAAATGCCCGATCAAGATCTAGAAGGTCGTTGCGTACCTCTTCGAAATTCTTTTCGATTTCAGTAGTATGTTCTGGAATTAATTCGATAAGGGATTCTTTTATTGAGAAAGCAAGAGCATCACTCAAAATAGGGGACATCCATACATGTGGGTCTAGTGCTCCATCATCATGAGCATGATGTTCTTCAGAGTCTTCATTGTCGTCATGATCGTGATCTTCGTTAAGCATATCTTCTGTTATTGCTTCTGAAGTAGCAACCATTTTTACATGTTCATTCTTCAACGTTTTTTCAGCATTTTCTACAAAACCTTCCAACCCAAGCCCGATGTAAAAAAACAAGTCAGCATCAGCAAGTGCAATCATTTCTTTCTGAGTAGGATCAAAAGTATGTTCATCCGCCCCAGTTGGATAGACTGATTTTACATTAACGTAATCACCACCAATTCTTTCCGCGAAATATTGTAGTGGGAATACAGTGGTGTAAACGTTAAGCTTTTTATCGTCAATTTCCTCTGTCTTTGGATTATTAGAATTACAAGCTGTTAATATAAAAAAAAGTGTTAAGGATAGTACTAAAAAGAAGCTCTTTTTCATGTGATAAATTCCTCTCTATTTTCAAATAGTAATCATTACGATTTGGACCGCTAACATTTTTTATCATACTAGAACAGAAGTAATTTTGCAACTAAATAAAATGGTTCAACTCGATAGCTGAACCATTTTAAATAACTACGATTTAGTTTTTCGTTTTCTTCTCAGGAACAGGGTCAAAACCGCCTTCATGAAATGGATGGCATTTTGAAATGCGACGAACCGCTAACCATGAGCCTTTAAGTGCACCATGTGTTTCAAGGGCTTCAATGCCGTAGTGAGAACAAGTGGGATAAAATCGACAAGATGGCGGTGTTAGTGGTGAAATTGTTTTTTGATAAATTTTAATCATCATCATAAGTATTTTTTTCATTTTAATTGCTCCCTAATTTAGCTTATATGTTTAATGTACTGGTTATTGCGGTAAACATAAAGTAAGAAGATTAATAATTATTTTTAAGGGGGATGTTTTTTTATGTCTACACCACTAATTAAAGAAATGAATATTCAAGTATCTACATGGTCGGTTATGTATACGAAACTTCATAATTACCATTGGTATGTTAAAGGGCATCAGTTTTTTACCCTGCATGCTAAGTTTGAAGAACTTTACAACGAGGCTACAATCCATATGGATGAAATCGCTGAGCGAGTGTTAACACTTGGTGGAAATCCGGTTGCAACTATGGCTGAGCATCTAGAACAATCTGTAATAAAAGAAGCGGCGGGTAATGAAAAATCAGATGAAATGGTTGAAACAATTGTCAGCGATTTTGATAAAATTATGTCTTCTTTGAAAAAAGGTATGGATGAAGCTGCAAAAAATGGAGACGATATGACAGAGGACTTATTAAACGCTATTTATCAAAGCGTTGAAAAACATCAATGGATGCTTAATGCATTTCTTGGTGAAGACAATAAGTAATTTAGCTTCAAATTTAATGAAACTTTCACTTTCACTAAAAATGTAGCGATCTTAGTCGATATAAATTGTGTGAGAGGTGGTTTTTCTTATGGATATAAATTCAATAATGGCGAGTCAACTTAGAAGTCTTCAATCTACTGTTCAAATAAGTATGTTGAATAAATCCCTTTCGAGGGGTACTTCTGCTGCAATCGAAATGTTGAATAGTTTACCTGAACAACCAACTGTTGCACATCCGCATAAAGGGATTTCGGTTGATGTAAAAGCATAATGTTACACCTACATGCATCTTCCCGAAATGGAGATGCATGTTTTTTTTGAACTATGACATACTAATTCAAAAAAGGTGGTTACCATTATGGAAAAGTATAAAGCTTATGTTTCTGTTGCAAATCAAAGAGTGTATTTTCAACCCGATGTTTCGGCTTGGGAATATGAGGTGAGTTTAGAACGAGAGTATATACCCATTTTTCAAAATCTTTTTGAACAAACCAATGAGATGGAAAATATGAACTTTTATAGATCTCATTTTCCATTTATCCCAGCCCATTACGGAGGTTTCAATAAAGATGTAGAAATGCGAACAAAAAAGGTCTATGCTCTAATCCATGAATTTACGGATGAGGAAACACAAAAATTTATCGAAGAACTTCCTTATTTTCGTTGAAATGAGCCTTTTCCTTCGTTACACTGAACGTGGGAAGGGGGAGTTAGTTTGATTTCTTATATGGACATGAATGGTTTTAAAGTGGAACTAACTTTTAAGAAAGAAATGTTCGAAATGGAAAAAAATCATGTGTTAGTTGTTTTAAAACATGAAGGAAAGTGGCTCCTCACTAAACATAGGGAGCGGGGAGTCGAATTCCCTGGTGGTAAAGTGGAAAAGCCTGAAACATTGGAAGAAGCCGCAATAAGAGAAACTCTAGAGGAAACTGGAGTACTTATAAAGAACTTAGTACAAGTTGCAGAATATGTTGTTCATGGAGATGCTCCTTTTTGTAAGACCGTATTTACTGGATCTATTACCAAAATACATTCAGATTATCCACTACGTGAAACTGAGGGAGTAGTCTGGATGAATGATATTGAACTTGATTCTTTTCCAAAATTAAGTTTTCATATGAAAGATGAAGGGATGACGGCTATAAGAAAGCGGGTGATGACGCTTGAATTGTGATGCTAGGATAGAAAAGAAGCGTATGTATCCATCTCCAAATCCAAATGTTCGTTTATTTGAAATTACGTATTGGTCGGATGGATTCAGAGTAAAAGGATTATTAGCCGAGCCAATAGCAGATGGGAAATATGAAGGGATTATTTACTTAAGAGGCGGAATTCAACACGTTGGAATGGTACGCCCCTCAAGGATTGCCCAGTTCGCTTCGCAAGGTTTTGTCGTATTTGCTCCCTATTACCGAGGAAATCGCGGAGGGGAAGGAAAAGATGAATTCGGTGGAGACGACCGTTTAGATGCAATGAATGCTGTTGATGTTTTGAAACAAAATCCAAGATGCATCTCATCAAGAATTCATTTATTTGCGTTTTCACGGGGTGGTATTATGGCACTTTGGACAGCAATCTTACGGGAAGATATTACATCCGTAGTTACTTGGTCTGGTGTTTCTGATGTAATATTTACATATAAAGAACGAAAAGATATGCGGAAAATGATGAAGCGAGTAATTGGTGGCACTCCGAATACAAATCCTGATGAATATCGAAGACGGAATGCTTTATCTCGAATCAGTGAACTGAATGCACCTGTTTTAATTATACACGGAATGCAAGATGAACATGTTTCGATTGACCAAGCAAAATTACTGGAAAGTGCTTTGTTTGAAAATGGAAAAGTATACGAAACACGATATTTCCCTAACTTTATGCATTATATTCCCCCAGCCCAAAACATCCAAATTGTCCGTAACCTATGTGATTGGATGAGGAGACAGTAGAATTAAACACTATTTCACTTGAAATTAAAAAACCCCCGATCACACAAATGAATTGTGTAATCGGGGGTTCTATTTAATTATGCTGTTGGTCCGCCTTTAAGAATAATTTCTTCGGATACAGATCCGAATTTCTTGAAGTTTTCACGGAACAGTTCTGCAAGTTCATTTGCTTTTTCATCATATGCTTTTTTATCAGACCAAGCATTGCGTGGATTCAATACTTCAGTTGGAACACCGTCAATTACTTTCGGCATTTCTAAACCGAATACATCATTTGTATCTGTTTCAATATTGTTAAGTTTACCTTCAAGAGCAGCACGTACCATAGTTCGCGTATATTTTAAATCCATACGACGGCCAACACCGTAGACTCCACCAGTCCAACCTGTGTTTACAAGAAATACTTGTGCATCATGTTCGTCAATTTTCTTACCTAACATTTCCGCATACACTGTTGCATGAAGTGGTAGGAATGGCGAACCGAAACAAGTAGAGAATGTTGCTTCAGGTGAAGTAATTCCACGCTCTGTTCCAGCAAGTTTCGATGTGAAACCGCTAAGGAAATGATACATAGCCTGTTCTTTCGTTAATTTTGAAATTGGAGGTAAAACACCAAACGCATCCGCAGTTAAGAAAATAATCGTTTTAGGATGTCCGGCAACCGATGGATCTACAATATTGTCGATTGCTTGTATCGGATAAGCGGCACGAGTGTTTTCAGTTAACGAACCGTCGTCGTAATTTGGAATACGTGTTTCTGAATCGATAACAACGTTTTCCAAAACAGAACCGAAACGGATAGCACCAAATATTTCAGGCTCTTTTTCCCCTGAAAGATTGATACATTTCGCGTAACATCCACCTTCGATATTAAACACACCATTATCAGACCAGCCGTGTTCATCATCGCCAATAAGCTTACGATCTGCATCAGCAGAAAGTGTTGTTTTACCTGTACCCGAAAGTCCGAAGAACAACGCAACATCGCCTTTATCTCCAACGTTTGCAGAACAATGCATTGGTAAAATTCCTTTTAAAGGAAGTAAGTAGTTCATAATTGAGAAGATTGATTTTTTCATTTCACCGGCATATTCAGTTCCACCAATAAGTACAATTCGTTTCTCCATAGAAACAATAATAAAAGTTTCGGAATCTGTACCATCAACAGCAGGATCTGCTTTAAATGATGGTGCTGCTAAAATTGTAAATTGTGATTGATGTTCTGCTAATTCTTGCTCGCTCGGGCGAATGAAGAGTTGATGAACAAAAAGGTTTTGCCAAGCAAGTTCATTAACGACTTGTATAGAAAGACGGGACTCAGGATCTGCTCCAGCGAACCCTTTAAACACAAATAATTCGTCTTTTTTTGCTAAGTGTTTAATTACTTTGTTATATAATGAATCGAAAATCTTGGATGAAACTGGACGGTTTACATTGCCCCAATCGATGTTATCTTTGGAAGAATCTTCTTCGACAATATACTTATCCTTCGGGGAACGCCCTGTATATTTTCCTGTTAAAGCTGTTATCGCCCCATCTGCAGTTAGCTGCGCTTCTCCACGTGTTGTTGCTTTTTCAACAAGTTGTGGAACTGAGAGTTGAACATTTACATTTTCTCCGGAAAGAAGATCTTTTAGAGTTTCGCTAATTGACGTTGAAATCATAATTAAGTACCGTCCTTTACATATATAATTGGATGACATCACATTCATCAATTAGTATAACACATTCAGAATAATAAACTATACTAATTGAATCGAATTAATTTCACAGAAAGATTGACATATGCGGACATGTTTCGTAACATATTTAATTGAACGGATACTCTTATCCCGAGCTGGTGGAGGGGTCAGGCCCTATGAAACCCGGCAACCTGCAATAACGAATTTGTTATCGTGATGGTGCCCAACCTGATGCAAGGTGAAAGTCCTTGGACGATAAGAGTGAAAGGTGCTTTTTCAAAATAAGCCTTTCCTCATGTAATAAATACGTGAGCGAAGGGCTTTTTCTATTGTTTCAGCCCTTAATCCTCGTGTATGAGCTCGTAATGGCGCTTACCGTTCATTTTATAAGAACGGACTTTACATGGGAAGTATGAGTACCGTATCAATCTCGTAGGATATAAGGAGGAAATAAATTGACGAATCGAAAACTATTTACATCAGAATCTGTAACAGAAGGACATCCCGATAAGATGTGTGATCAGATTTCAGATGCAATTTTGGATGCAATTTTAGCAGAAGATCCAAACGCACGTGTTGCTTGTGAAACAACAATAACGACTGGTCTTGTTTTGGTTGCAGGGGAGATTACAACGACTACGTATGTAGACATTCCAAAAGTTGTACGTGATACGGTAAAAGAAATTGGTTATACTCGTGCAAAATACGGCTTTGACTGGGAAACTTCAGCGGTTCTTACTGCCATTGACGAACAGTCCGCAGACATCGCAGCTGGTGTTGACGTATCGCTTGAAGCTCGTGAAGGGGCAATGAGTGATGAAGACATCGAAGCAATCGGAGCGGGCGACCAAGGTCTTATGTTTGGCTATGCATGTAACGAAACACCTGAACTAATGCCACTCCCTATTAGTATGGCTCATAAATTAGCGCGTAGACTTTCAAATGTTAGAAAAGAAGAAATTATTTCTTATCTTCGTCCAGATGGAAAAACTCAGGTAACCGTGGAATACGATGAGAATAATAACCCAGTTCGTATTGATACAATTGTTATTTCTGCACAACATCATCCTGAAGTTACGCTTCTGCAAATACAAAAGGATATTAAAGAACATGTTATTAAACCAGTCGTTCCGCCAGAATTGATTGACGAAAACACGAAATATTTTATTAACCCAACTGGAAGATTTGTTATTGGTGGACCTCAAGGAGATGCGGGTCTTACAGGTCGTAAAATTATCGTTGACACATATGGTGGATACGCTCGCCACGGTGGGGGTGCATTCTCAGGTAAAGATGCAACGAAGGTTGACCGTTCTGCTTCTTATGCGGCTCGTTACGTAGCGAAGAATATCGTTGCAGCTGGATTAGCTGATCGATGCGAAGTACAAATTGCATATGCAATTGGTGTTGCGCAACCGGTCTCGATTTCAATCGACACGTTTGGTACAGGAAAAGTTACAGAAGGTGACTTAGTGGACCTAGTCCGAGGAAATTTCGATCTTCGTCCTGCAGGGATTATAAGAATGCTGGATTTACGTCGTCCTATTTATAAACAAACTGCGGCTTACGGTCATTTCGGTAGAACTGATATTAATCTACCTTGGGAAGAAACGGATAAAGCGGATCAATTAAGAGAACAAGCTAATCTTTAAAATATCGCGCTAAAACATTGTAATAAAATAATAGCTAGTAGATTGGATTACCGATCTACTAGCTTTTTTTAGTTTATTTTTGCAAGCTTTTATAATACTGACCTTTTTCAGCATAACTAAGTACAACACGTTCCATTTCTGCTCGGTCTATATCAGTAAGCTGACGTACAACTTTTGCGGGTGAACCAAGAGCGAGTACGCCGGGTGGTATTTTTTTACCTGGTGGAACCAGGCTACCGGCTCCGATAAATGAACCTTCCCCAATTTCAGCTCCGTCTAATATAATTGAACCCATACCAATTAGAGCTCCTTTTCTTACTGTACAGCTATGTAATGTAACCTGATGGCCAATCGTTACTTCATCTTCAAGAATTAGTGGGTATTGTGGACTTTGGTGTAAACAACATAAGTCTTGAATATTTACTCTTCGGCCAATGATTGTAGGTGACAAATCACCTCGTATAACTGTGTTAAACCAAATAGATGACTCGGGACCAATTGTAACGTCTCCCGTAATAGTTGTGAAATCTGCTATGAAAACACTTGGATCGATAATAGGGTATTTATCTTTGTATGGATAAATCATGACTTCTCCTCAATTCTATTTAATGGTGTATAATTAATTGTAGCAAAGTTTATGTTTTATTGTTTATAAAAAGGGAATAATACTGTGCTGAACGGATTATTAAGGAGGTAGATGTCTATGTGGAAATGGGAGGCGGAAGGTCAACCAAAAGCGGTTGTCGCTATCATCCATAATGCGTACGAACATCACAGTAGGTATGCGTGGCTTATTCAGAAGCTGCGGAGTAGCGGATTTCATGTCGTAACGGGCGATTTACCAGGACATGGTGAACCAGCAGGTCGCACCGTGCATGATGAAAGTTTTAATTCATATATAAATTATGTAAAGAAGTTGCTTGATGTTGGTCTAGCTGACGGTTTACCGCTATTTGTTATTGCACACGGTCTTGGTGCTACGATAATGATGCGTATTCTTCAGACTGAAAAGATTGAATGTGCTGGCTACATTTTTAGTTCTCCGTGGTTACACCTTAATCACTTGCCTCCCAAACATTCAAGTGTTCTGTCAAAGCTTACTTCTTCTATGAAGCTAAACCATGAATTACCAATTGAAAAGTTAACAAGAAATCACGATTTGCACATAGAAGCACGTGAAGATCGTTTTTACAATCCAATTGTGACCGCTTCATGGTACAAAGAGTTGCAGTTTCTTATGAAATCAGTGACTCAATATGAAGGAACAATTCGTGACATACCAATTCTTCTCCATTCAGCGGGAAGTGATAAGGTGACGGATATCAGCTACGCTAAGAAGTGGCTGTTTGCTCAAGAACTATCAGAATTACAGTATAAAAAATGGAATCGGTTGTATCATGACGTATTTCATGAACCAGAACGAGATGAAGTGTTTTTATATACGGAATCATTTATGCATTCTGTTTTACGCTCACTCGGATATGTAGTATAAGAAACGCCAATCACAGGCGTTTTTTATTTTTGATAAATGATCATGTCATCTTATATGTATTTAGTTTATAATTAAAGGAGTAATTAGAAAATTATAATAGGGAAGTGTTTGAACTAATCGTGAGGGCTAAAAATCATTGCCTATTGCATAATTGTAGCAAACATCTTTAAGGGGGGCTTTTTATGGATACGATCTTGTCTTTATTAATTATTGGAGTGGGGATATTTGTTTGGTTTGCATTGAAGAAATTCAAACATAAGCCATTCATTGTAAATTTCAGCTTATCCGCAATATTATTACTCATCGTTTTTAAAACGTCATTAATGGATCCCCTAGATTGGGTTTCGATTGTAGTAATTATTATTTGTAGCATTGCTTTTATTATGCAGTTAGTCCTTGGATTTAAAAATATTAAACCGATAGAAGATTGAAAGTCTTATTAGAATAGGGGAGGTAGCGAGTGAAATTGGAAAACAGGATTTGTTTTATGGATGATACTATTGGTGATTGGATTCCTGCTTGCACCTGTTATCATGAAATAAGGCAAGTTAAACATAATTGAGCAGGGGGCTATACTATTGAAATCAATTAGAACGAAAATAATTGTAAGCGTATTTATACTGTTTTTCATTATTAGTAGTGTGATTTATGGATTCGTTTCGCTTCAAATGAAAAAACAAACGGAAGAAGTACTTTTCGATCAAAGTGAAGTGGCTGTGATAGAAATGGGCCATGCAATTGAAAACTTTATCATCCAGTATGAACAGGCATTGGAGCTCGTTTCGAACAACCAAGCGGTCACCGATTATATTGATACACAATATGGTAGTGGAAATCGGAATGCCACTGTACTTAATCAGGGGATTGAAAAGGCGTTTGGGGATTTTATAGAAATTCTTCCAGCGTCTGATTTAATCTATTTTGGATTTGAAAACAAATTTACGAAATTTGTACCCGAGGTTGATGTGGGGGCTGATTTTGATCCAACAGGTCGTCCTTGGTATGCGGCAGCCCTCGACCAAATAGGTCATGTTGCATGGACAAATCCGTATATTGATGTCGTATCAGGTGATTATGTCATTACGGGCTCAAAAGCAATCAGTAAAAATGGCTCGGTTATTGGTGTCATCGGTGCAGATATTAGTCTTTCAAATTTAACGGATAGTATTTCAGACAGTGAATTTGGATTTAATGGCTATCCGTTTTTATTCGATAGTGAGGGTGGAGGAATTGTCCATCCGCTTCTAAATCCCGAAGAGGAAGAAATGGTCAATCTTTCATATGTAACAGCAATGTTTGTTGAAGGAAAGCCGAACGGTATCGATCGATATGAAGAAAATGGGGAAAAGATGATTGGAATCTTTACAACGCTTCCCGATTCCGGATGGAAAGTCGGGGCTGCTTTTAAAGAACAATCTATTGCTGACTCAATGAAAGGTACTAAAAATTTGATATTGGCAATTTTTCTTCTTTCCGAACTTCTTTTGGTTGGGTTGTTATGGGTTCTAATTTCAAGGCTTATTCGGCCACTTGGGGAAATTCGTTCGGCAATGAATAAGATGGCAGAAGGAGATTTAAATGTCACTGCAGATGTAAAGTCCAAAGATGAATTTGGCGACCTTGCTGAATACTTCAATTTAATGACGACTAAAGTACGTGAAGTCATTACAGTCGTAACCCGATCCGTCAATGAAGTTCGACTTTCTGCTGAAGGACTGAGTGCATCCGTAGAAGAAACAACTGCGGTTAGTGAGCAGATGGCGGGGGCAATCGATGACATTGCAGCGGGAGCTACAAAATCAGCTCATGACACGGAGGATGTTACGGGGACTGTAGAGAACTTAGGTTTGCAACTTGTTGGGATTCAAGAAAAAGCAGGCGTGATGACGGAAATTGCAACAGAAGCGGAAGACGTCAACACGGAAGGCCGTCTTCAAATTGACCAGCTGAAAGATTCCTTTGACAGTTGGAAAACAAACTTACAATCGATGGCAGGGGTCGTTGGTGAACTTGAATCGAAAGTTGGGGCAATTGGTGTCGTGTTGGAGACAATTACGAATATTTCATCTCAGACAAATCTGCTTGCGCTCAATGCAAGCATAGAAGCGGCACGAGCTGGTGAACACGGTAAAGGTTTCGCTGTAGTTGCGGATGAAGTACGCAAGCTTGCTGAGCAATCTGCACGAGCCACGCAAGAAGTACAAGCGACGGTTCAAGAACTTCAAGAAGGTTCACGTCAAGTTTCCAGACAAATGAGGGAAACGGGTGATACGTTCAATGAACAGGAATTGGTTGTCAATGATACGCAAAAGACATTTCGTTCAATTTCAAGTCTTATGAATAAATTAGAGCAATCGATTGGTAGTGTTTTTGAAGAAGTCAATCGTGTCGTCGAACATAAAGAAACCGTCATGCAAACAATCGAAACTATGTCCGCGACGGCTGAAGAAACAGCTGCCGCGAGTGAAGAAATTAGTGCATCTACGGATGAACAGCTTCGTGCGATTCGCGAAGTAGCAAATGCCGCTGAAACGTTGGCGGGTTTAAGTGATGATCTTCACACGGCAATCAGTCATTTTAAAGTATAAAATACAATCATTTAAGATCTAGTCTATTCAGAATGGTAGGTTCTATGACACCTTACTGCTGAAGAATAAGTCGAAATAGGTTCTAAAAAAGAAAATGAAACATAAGCTTAAGAATGAAAACCATCGCATCTATCAAAAACAGATGCGATGGTTTTTTGATACTTAAACATGGGTATGTCCCAGATGTACCAGTATATAATAAATGACTTGTTGCATTTAATTTGGGGCATACTGTCTTTAATCCAGATACATGAAGGAGTGAATGATATGTCATTAGATCCAAGGGAACCTTCGGAAAGAAAAAAGGCGGATCGTAAAAAACAAACGAAAAACATGAGTGAAGAATTTTCGCATGAAGAACGCATGACAAATGTGGTCGCATCGACCGAGTATACTGGCGGCGGGAAAGGCCAGGCAGATTTGAAAAACGATAAGTTGGAAACAGGTGGATTTTAACTGAAACCTTAGCCTCTACACATCAATTGTGTAGAGGTTTTTCTTTGGAAGCTGAACTTCTTATGGTAAATTAAAGATATCGAATTGATGAAAGAATAAATGAGATTTTTTTTGTTAAAGGAGTTACAAATAATGACTGAATTTTTTAATCGTAAAAAGTTAGAGCTTGGCATTGATTTAAACGATGTGCAAAAGAAAGCGGTATTACAAACGGAAGGGCCTTTACTCCTTCTTGCATGTCCTGGATCAGGTAAAACGACAACAATGATTATGCGAATTGGGTATTTAATAGAGGAGAAAAAGGTTAATCCGAAACGCATTAAGGCAATCACGTTCAGTCGTGCATCTGCAAATGATATGGCGGAGCGTTTTAAACGGTTTTTCCCTGATAGTATACCCGTCGACTTTTCCACAATTCACAGTCTTGCATTTATGATTGCACGTACATACTTGGAGAAAACAGGAACCACTTATGAATTAATAGAAGGCCAAGCCAGGCAAAGTGTGAATAAGTCCTTTTTATTGAAAGGAATCTATAAAGAAGTGCATAAAGAGGATTGTACAGACGATGAACTTTCTTCGCTTTCCACTTTCATTAGTTCTATTAAAAACAAAATGCTTCTTCCTGAAAAGTGGGAAAGTTTAAAAGGTCCAGTAGATAAGGCTGGTTTAATTGCAAAAAAATATGAACAATTCAAATCCCGGCAAGTTGGTCATCTATTTCTAGACTTTGATGACATGTTAACGATTGCGGAAGAAGCACTTAGACTAGACGAAGATCTTTGTGATCTATTCCGTATGAAATATGATTATTTGCTCACAGATGAGAGTCAGGATACATCATTTGTACAGCATAGAATTGTTGAACATTTAGCGAGCCAACATGGCAATGTCTGTGTGGTTGCAGATGATGATCAATCGATTTACACGTGGAGAGGTGCTGAGCCGGACTATCTTCTGAATTTCAAAAGTGTTTATCCCGATGCTGAAGTTTTGATGATGGAACGAAATTACCGTTCATCTAAAGAAATTGTCGATACAACTGCGAAATTTATTAAACGAAACAAAAACCGGTATCCAAAAGAAATGTATACAGAAAATGCTTCTGTAGCTCCGATAACGATAAAGCAATTGGATGATCCAAAGAGACAACTTGAGTATGTAACATATGAATTACTAGGCGAAACAAACTTAAATGAAGTTGCAATCCTTTTCCGAAATAATTCATCTTCGACAAGGTATGTAAGTGAATTACATCGGCGTGGGATTCCTTTCTACATGAAAGATGCGGATGATAGGTTTTTTACGCATTGGATTGTAGAAGACATTTTAAACTTCATGCGGCTAAGCTTTAACACAGAACGAAAAGATGTATTCAATAAAATAATTATGAAGATGAACCTTTTTGTTTCACGCACTATGTTAAAAGAGTTTGAATCATCCAATACAACAGGAAATGTATTTGATGCATTTGCTTCGACGATTGAACTTAGAACAAATCAAGTCCAAAAACTGACTGAGTATAAGGCGATTTATGCATCTATTCCGGATCAGCGGCCTGCACAAGTAATTCGGATCATTCGTAATGATCTTGGTTATGAAGCTGGGCTTAGAAGTAGAGCGGAGAAATTTGGGTTCCGCATAGAGCACTTGCTTGGAATTCTCGATACACTTGAGGAAATCGCTTCTCAAGTTCGGACCATGGTAGAATTTGCAACCAGACTGAAAGAGTTAGAAGAAGCGGTTCAAAATGCGAAATATAACCCTGCAGAAAATGCAGTCACACTATCAACGCTGCACAGTGCAAAGGGACTTGAGTTTAGAAGAGTGTTTATGATTGATTTACAAAATGGAATCATTCCTTCAGAGGATGATGAAACAGATGTTCACTTATTGGAAGAAGCCCGCCGATTATTTTATGTTGGTATGACACGTGCAAAACAAAAGTTGGAGTTGCTTTCATACCGAAATGATGAAGGGAAATCGAAGGAAGATTCAAAGTTTTTGAATGAAATACGAGGATTGCTTTTAAAGCCAACGAAGGTAACAAAGGATTCTAAGGAAGTGACCACAACCAAATTAGGAGTTCCGATTAATATGAGTGGTATTAGTGAGGTTGAAGAATTGCCTGTTGGAACAAATATCAGACACCGTGTGTTTGGAAAAGGTGAAATAATATCAATTGAAGAAGATAAAATCACAATTCAATTTGATAAAATGGAGAAAACCTTGGATCTTGAAACCATTTTGAAATACCGTATTCTTGAACGGATTGTATAATGAAAAAGCTAGTGTGGATTGGTTTTGCTGGAGCTGCCGGTGCGATTACACGAACTGCAATCGGACAACTCATGATGGACAAGTCAGGGGTAGGATTTCCGTGGGCAACTTTTAGTGTAAATATGATTGGTACATTTATATTATGTTATTTAGTAGGCACTATATTTAGTAAATATAAAGTGAGTAAAGAAATTGAAGAAATCATTACCATCGGCTTTCTGGGCTCATTTACGACATTCTCGGCTTTTAGTATTGAAACTATTTTACTTGTAGAAAATGAACAAATGCTAACAGCCCTTTTATATGTGATCGCTACAATTATTGGTGGATTATTTGCAGGTATATATGGGTTTTATTGCGCTCGAAAGATGGTGGTTTAATGAACATTCTTGACTTGTTAGCAATAGGGTCAGGTGGTTTTTTAGGAGCAATCATTCGTTATACACTTTCAAAAAATCTAAACAAACAAAAGGCAATTCCATTTGGCACTTTACTCATCAATTTAACAGGCGCACTAATAATTGGATTTGTATTCGGATCGGAATTATCCCGAACTTGGATGCTCTTTTATGCTTCAGGACTAGCTGGTGCACTTACGACCTTTTCTACTTTGAATAAAGAACTTATTGAAATGTGGAAAAGTAATAAAAAGAAAGATGCAACTCTTTATTTAGTTGCAACCTATTGCGGTGGAATATTACTGACAGCTCTAGGATATTGGATCATATCTTAAATAATAAAGGATTGAAATAAATGACAAAGAAAAACACATCAGCAATGAAGAAACGGCCTTTACAGACAGTCGTTGTTTTCATACTATTATTAGTAGGAACATATTTGTACAACACATTTTTTTTGGAAGAGGATATTGAACCAAGCCGTTCGGGTTTAATTCCAGTTGAGCTTGTAAAAACAATTGACGGGGACACGATAAAGATTAGGTATGAAGGGAAAGAACAAAATCTTCGTTATTTACTTATCGACACTCCAGAAACAAATCATCCGCGGTTGGGGAAACAACCATTTGGACAGCAAGCCAAAGAGCGCAATCAGGAATTGATGAACAGTGGGAAACTAGAAATTGAATTTGATATTGGTGAACGAATTGATAAGTACGGCCGACTTCTGGCTTATGTATACATAGATGGGGAAAGTATTCAGGAGAAACTTATTGAAGAAGGACTTGCACGTGTTGCCTATGTTTATCCA
The DNA here is from genome assembly GCF_051550205.1 of Sporosarcina sp. FA9. GTDB lineage: Bacteria > Bacillota > Bacilli > Bacillales_A > Planococcaceae > Sporosarcina. Next base: position 2,657,863 of record NZ_CP188819.1, on the reverse strand, counting down.
CCAAATACCCGCCATCTTGATCCATTTGAGAAGGCCCAAGATAGGGCTAAGAAAAAAGGGATTGGCATTTGGACTCTTGAAGATTATGTAACGAATCGCGGTTTTGATGGAGAGTCGCATACAAAAGAAGAAGTTTCTACGGAGCAGCAAGAGCATTTTAATAACTGTACTGAACTTCGAAAAAAGTATCCAAAAGGTGTTAAAAAAGGACATCCTGCTTATTTAGAAAAAATGGATGGCAATAAAAATGGATATGCATGTGAATAGTAAAAAAGTAGAATCGCCATATTGAATTGGCGATTCTACTTTTTTTATTTCAAAGGGAATTGTTCACTGTAATTGGTTGCTTCTCTAAGTGCTCGTTCTTCTACGGGTATACGAATGGATAACATCCAAATATTTAATATGAAATAAATGAATACCGTCCCAAATGCATTGAAAATGAGGGGCAAGACCATTAATTCAATCGTTACTATTAAATAATTAGGATGTCGAAAAAAGCGGTAAGGTCCTTTTCGTACTACATCTGCACCTGGTAAAATAATAATTTTGGTATTCCAGTATTTACCTAATGATAGTAGGGACCAAAAACGAATGATCTGGGCGAAGATAAATAAGGACAAAAGCGGAATCCAAAAGGTGGATAAGGGGCGATCCAAAATGAGTACTTCTAAAATTAGAGTGACAAAGAAACCGATATGCATAGCAACCATAACGGGATAATGTATTGCTCCTACTTCATATGCACCGTGGCTCAGCATCCACTTCTCATTTCGTTTTGCTACTAACAATTCAAACAGGCGTTGAACAATAACGAATGTTATGACGAAGGTGAAAAGCATGTATATCTACCTCATTCCCATTTCAATAGCAATAGCTCACCGCAAAAGCCCGGGCCAAGTGCAGCCATCAATCCATAGTCTCCGGCTTTGGGATTGCTATCCATGAATCGTTGAAGAACATAAAGGATTGTAGGGGAAGACATATTCCCGTTTTCTCTTAATATGGACCGAGATATATCCGTTTTTGTACGATCAAAACCTAGTGACTCTTCATAGGATTCCAGTACTTTTTTACCGCCGGGATGTGCTACGAAATGTTCAATATCCTCTGTTGAAAGATCATGCTTGGAAACAAACTCATGTACAAACGGGCCGAGCCATTTTGTAATAATAGTAGGAATATTTTTTGAGAAAACAACATATAAACCATTATTTTTTACATCCCAACCCATGACATCTTCTGAATTAGGCATCAGTTTTGAAGTAGTCGCTAGTATTTTTGGAACGGGCTTATTGCTCTGAATATGAGATTGGTCTCCAGTAATTAAAGCACAAGCAACGCCGTCTGAAAATAACGATACCCCAACTAAATTACTTTTAGAATAATCATCCTTTTGAAACGTCAAACTACATAATTCTACGGAAACGACGAGGACATTTTGTTCTGGAAAAGCAAGACAATATTCATAGGCTCTACTGATTCCCGCAGCACCACCTGCACAGCCAAGACCCCAAATAGGAATTCTTTTGGTATCGTCACGAAACGGCAGTAGATTCATGATTCGTGCATCGATACTAGGAGTAGAAATACCTGTGCTTGAAATAAAGAAGATTGCATCTATCTCAGACGGATGTACCGTTTTATCAAGAAGCGTGGTGTCTTCAAGACATTTTTTAATAGCTTTTACACTATAATCAACGGCGTGGTGAATATAGAGATTGTTTCGTTCTTCAAAATCGTGATCTCTCTCGAACCATTCAATGGGCATGCATACGTTTCTTGTTTCAATGTCCCCATTTGAAAATACTTTTAGTAGGCGTTCGATGTTATCGAATTTTTCTCTGAATAGGGCACGCGTCAATTCAGTCGCCTGCTCCTGTTTTACTTCATGAAGCGGTTTACATATACTTACCGATACAATTTTCGGCATTGGCTACCTCCATAGTCATATTATTTATATATAACCTTGAATTGAGTTTTACAAACACTTTACCTTATGCATGTCCTTACATCGCTTCATTTATAATACGTTTACAATGAATAAAATATGAAAAAGTTGTCAATGCATTTGATATTCTTGTAGCGTTGCGAAGTCTGGTCAAAGCATTGCGAAGTTTGGTCAAAACGTTGTGAGGTTTCGGAAACGTTGCGAGGTCCGGTCAAAACGTTGTGAAGTTTCGAAAACGTTTATGAAAATCACTCAATATATTACATCGACAAAAAAAATAAGCCTTACCCAAAATAATTAGGGTAAGGCTTGTGTTTAATCCAATATCGATTAAGATGCGGCAATAATTCTGGTAGATGAACTACTTAATTAGTTACAGATATCTTCTCGCATAATTCCTTCAAACTTATTTCAAAGGTCAAATTATTTTCCTTCGAACGTTTTTTAGGGCCGCGTAACCTTCCGCCTGCCATTCGAACTTTTTGTGCTTTATGGCGTGCATAAAGCAATTGGTCGATATTATCGTTGGTATACAATCGTCCATTTTGATCAATGGGATGTCCTTGTTTTGCAAGTACCATTGCAGCTAATCCATAATCCTGAGTGACAACGATATCGCCTTTATTGACTTTATTTACAAGTACAAAATCGACTGCATCCGCACCTTTAGAAACAATTATAGTTTCGGCACCTTCGCGATGCATTTCGTGTGCTGTGTCGCATATTAGAATGCAGTCAAAATTGAATTGCTTTGAAATTAGAATGGTTTCAGTTACAACAGGACACGCATCCGCATCAATTAGAATTGTCGTCACAAAGTGGCCTCCCTTCCATATATATTCAAAGTATAGCAAACCTCGAACTTCAATGTTATTGATTTTGAATAACCGAAGAAAGGTAAAGGGTGATTCGTTTTATTGGGAAGGAAAAAGGGTATAGCTGAAATTAGAAGATTATTGAAAAGGAGAAGGATACTATGTTTGAAAAACCAGAAAATGCACGTATAACAAAAGACGAGGCTGAAAGATATGGTCGCGAAATCAATGCGAGAAGCGCGAAATTCGAAAACGTTGAAGTTGAAGAAAGTGAAATGGTCACTCCGCCGAATCAAATTCCAAATCCGCTCACGGAGGAAGAAATTAAGAGACGTGTTGGTGAACAGAATTATAAAAACTCTGAAGAGGGCGGCGCAATGAATTCAATAAACAGCTAGCAATACAAGTAGTATATATAAATAGCAGTTCATATGGGAAGTTGTGCAACTTATATGAACTGCTTGTTTTTTAGTTTACCGTAATCCTGCCATTATCAGATTTTAACCGTATCGTATTTTCACCAGAACCAATTACTGTTTTCGAATTACTTTCACCAAAGACGTCTACTTTCCCATGATTTGTTTTGGCGTGAATTGTAACATTTGTAGGCTGGGAATCAGATAGTATCGAAATGCTTCCGTTGTCTGTTTTACAGTCTATATTTCGGTTTAGATGGGAAGTTGTTAAGGATATTCGTCCATTATTAGTGTAACCAACCAAATCTCCATCTATATTATCAAGTTCAATTCGTCCGTTATCAGACTCAACAGTCATGCTTTCACAATCTACAGACTGCATTTCAATGCGTCCATTATCCGTTTTTACTTTGACAGTATCTGCTTGGACTTTTGTAATTTCAATCCGACCATTATCTGTCTGGGCAATCAGTGTGGTTGTTGCAATTTCACTTAATTGAATTCGTCCATTATCCGATTCCATGCCGATCTTTTTCGCAAGAAGTTTCTCTGCAGAAATACGGCCGTTATCTGTTTTTGCAACAATAGACTGGTATATTTTTTTTGGTATATACACATTAAGAACCACTGCCTTCATATTAAAATTGAATGAGAATAACCAGTGGCGCAAGCTCTTCAATCGAATAAATAAAACGCCATCTATCACTTCTGCAGTAAGCTTTAATTTGTCATTAGTATTTTCGAGCTCCACTATTGTAGTTTGACTATCAGATGGCTTAATAACGAGCGATCCTTGTTGTACGACCATATCAATATTCTCATAACTATCCTGTATTGTAATCAGTTCACTAGTTTGTAATTCAAGTGCTTTCTCTTCAATAAATGAATAGGATGTCAGTAAATCATCGGCTATGCTCTGTGCAGAACCAAGTGAATTAGTTAATTCTACATCTGTCTTGCCATCTTTTCTACCTTCGATGAAATACTCCCGAATGTCTTGTGTAATGTCATTTCTTTCATCCTCAGTTAATCTCTTTAGAGCATTTTCCAGCTCAATGATAAATTGGTTTTCATTCATTTTTGAACACCCTCCTCAATTAGTGTGTTAACGCCGTCTGAAAAGTTCTTCCATTCGTTCAATTGTTCATGTAAATAGATTCGCCCTGCATCTGTTAATGTATAATATTTACGAGGCGGACCTTCAGTTGATTCCTGTAGATAGGTTGTGAAATATCCTTCTTTCGTCATTCTTCTAAGTAAAGGATAAACAGAACCTTCGGATATGGAGATTTGTTCGGAAATTTTTTGGACGAGTTCATAACCGTACCGATCTTTTTTATCTAAAAGAACGAGAACACAAAGATTTAATACGCCTTTTTTAAATTGTATATTCAAATGAATTCCTCTCCTTCACTAGTGTTCATTAAACAGTACTGAAGTATGTGTTGTAGTTTCTATATTCACTATATCATCCAGTAGTATACAATGCAAGGTACTGTTTTATTGTATTAAAAATCTCTGTAATCCATTTTTAAAGACCTATTTAAGTTAAGAAACGCAACTCATGATACACTGAGTATAGACAATTTTTAGATAAGAATTTGTCAACTAAATAATTGGGGGAATAATAAAATGGCTAATAAAGTAGAAATCATTCTTGAAAACAACGTGGTTATTACACAAAATGATACTGTAAAAGAATTTGTTAAGAACAGCACCGGTGGACATTGTTCAATCGTTGTGGGAGATGTGCATTACATAGTGATTAAAGATAGTAAAAAGACACCGCTAACATTAGAAAAAGTACGTGCAACTGCAGGAAATATATCACGTGATTTAGGTAAACGTAAAGTTAATGGAGCGAGCATCTCAGACGATGTTCTAACAGCAGCCTACAAAGACTTAGACAAGGGAAGCGTTCTAACTGCATTTGCTGAAGGATGGGATCTCGGAGCTTATCAGTTTGCAAAGTACAAACCAAGTGTGACTCCATTTCGTACTGAATTGGAAGTAACGGGCACAAGTATAGATGCTTTTATAAATGAAGGAAAGATTCGTGCAGAAGCAACTGAATTCTCACGTGACTTGATGAATGAAGTATCCAATGTACTGAATCCAACAACTTTTCCAGAAGTACTAAAAGAAAACTTTAAAGACCTTAATGTTGAAGTGAACGTGTTTGATAAAAAGAAGCTTGAAGAAATGGAAATGAACGGTGTTCTAACTGTTGGTCGCGGAAGTATGTATCCACCTACATTCGTTGAGCTTGTTTACAAAGGAGACGAGTCTAAACCACTTGTTGCCCTAGTTGGTAAAGGCGTGACATTCGATACGGGCGGTATCAGCTTGAAGAGTGGGAAAGACCTTAGTGATATGAGAATGGACATGGGCGGGGCAGCAGCAGTTTCAGGGGCACTAACATTGCTTGCTAAAATGAAAGCAAAAGTAAATGTTGTAGTTCTTATTCCGATTGTAGAAAATGCGGCTGATAACACTTCAGTTCTTCCTGGTGAAGTCATTCATTACAAAAATGGGTTAACAGTTCAAGTTGGAAATACCGATGCAGAAGGTCGACTAATTTTGGCTGATGCACTTATTCGTGCTGGTGAATGGAATGCTGAGTACATTGTTAATATCGCAACACTTACAGGGGCGGTTGTAAACGCTCTTGGAACAGAACTTGGTGGCGTATTCGGAGATGAAGAATTATCGGCTATTATGAAAAAGATTGGCGATATAAATGGTGATTTCAACTGGCCAATGCCTTTAGTCGATGCTTATGACAGTTCATTGGATAGTGATTATGCGGACATGAATAACATCAGTTCACTAAGTGTTGCAGGTTCGATTACCGCCGGTTTATTCTTACGTCGTTTCGTACCAAAAGGCAGCAAGTGGCTGCATGTGGACATGGCGGGAGTAATGGATAAGAGCAAGGATTCTGGCTACTACGCGAAATCAGCAACTGGATACGGGGCTAGACTTTTGGCTGATTATACAACTCATATTTCAAAATAAACAAAAGTGCTTAGCGTAAAAGCTAAGCACTTTTTTTATCTACTATTTATTACTCCAGTTCATTCGCAAACAAGTACTTGTCTTACAAATAATCCTTTTTTAGCAACACATCTATCTATGATTTTAAAACCAATCTCCTCGATAACTTGGTCAATGGTTTCAATTGAAACGATAATTACTTTCTTCGCAATTCGCCGTCCATGTATTAATATTTCATATTGGGCTTCAGGTGTTGTTTTTGAAAAAATATTATAAGGCATATCAATAATTGCTACATCATAATACCCTTCAATCTCTGCAATCGGTCCAGCCTGAACATCTCCAACCAAATTGAAATACGCAAAGTTTTCTTTCACAGGCTCAATGATGAGGGGATTAATATCACGACCGACAATATCAATGCCCATTGAAAGAGCCTCAACAAGAACAGTACCAATTCCACAACAAGGGTCAATCACTTTAACACCAGTGGGATTAGGGGCTGCAATATTCGCAACAGCTCTCGCAACACGAGTGTTTAAAGAGGTTGAATAGCTGTGGGGTTTATTTTGATGTTGGAACCAAATCGATTCGCTTTCAACATACTTTCCAAAATGCCACTTATTATCATAAGTTAGAAAACCAAATACAATTTCGGGGTCAATTAATTCAGGATTTCCAGTAATGCATAATCCGATTTCACGTTCAAGTTTTCTACGTTCGGGATGATCAATCTTTACTGTTGAATGAATCGCCATTGTGTTTAAACAAACAACTTTAAAAGTGAATTCATCCACAATGAAATTCTTCACTTCATCTAAAAGACCTGTCCAACTATCGGATTCATATAAAACTTCCAGACGTTCTTTCATAAATGGGCTGCGACTTGGGTCAATTTCTATCGTACTTTTCAACACATTCGTAAAAGAATCCTTACCAAAGAAAGAACGCATTTCTAATTGGCATAACTCATGTTCATCACTGTGTTGAACATATGTGTATATAAATTCGGTGTTGCTCACTCATTTCCCATCCTTCACTGTGCATCCTCTAAAGCTTCAATCATGTTATAAACAAAGCTATAAATCAATTCCACAATTTTATTCAAAGATAGATCCTCATCGAAACCTTCCAAATAATCCAAAGCGAAGTTTACATCCCATAAACCATCCGCATCAGAAAAACTTACACTGTATTTTACACCATCTCCGTGTAGGTGTTCATCCAGATATTGTTTGAAATCAGGTCCGAATTTCTTTTGTACTTTTAAGCCAAATAAAGCAGTATACGTTTCGAATACATCATCGAGTTCTAGTGCAACAGCATCAATGCGTGCCAATTCAAAGGAATTCGATTCCAAGAAAATAAATTCATCACGATTTTTCTTTAAATAAGTCATCGATTCATTTAAGAATTCAGCAGTTTCTGTACGAATCACTTCTTCTGTTTCTTTGTTGCATAATTCGATAACTTCATATCGAATATCGTTCACTTCAACAGCGATATCATCCGGAAGTAAATGATGTTTTTCCGCATAAAGTTTGGCAACCTCTGGCAATTCGATTGTATGATCAACTACATTGTTTGCTATATAGTTTTCAAATTTCTTTTTTAACATGATAAGTCACTCCTTCACTATAAGTAGTATAGCGTATTGTGTTGATTATGGCTTTCATTTTCGACCTGGAAATTAGTGAATATATGTTTTATTGCTACATTGAATGTACATTTGTTAGTATGTATAGAAGTGATTCTTTAGAACGGAATATTTAATGCTTTCTGTTTATAAAGAATGAGGAAAAGGAGATGAAGTGTAAATGAAACTTTGGGGCGGAAGATTTACAAACCGTGAAGACGAAATAATGAAGAAGTTTAACACATCATTACCTGTGGATCATAGACTTTATCATGAGGATATCGTTGGTAGTTTGGCGCACGTAACGATGCTTGTACATTGTGATTTACTAACACCTGAAGAGGGTGAACTACTTGTAAATGGTTTACAGTCCATTTTAATCGATATTGAAAGTGGAGACTTAAAAGTAGAAGGTGAATATGAAGATATTCATTCTTTCGTTGAAATGAATTTAACGGAAAGAGTAGGTGAAACGGGTAAAAAGCTACATACTGCAAGAAGTCGAAATGACCAAGTCGCACTGGATATGAGATTATATGCGAAAAACAAAGCGAGTGAAGTATGTGATTCTCTTCAATTACTTATCGATTCTCTCAATAAAAAAGCTTCGGAAAACAATGTGATTATGCCAGGTTATACACATTTACAGCGTGCACAAGTTGTTACATTTAGTCATCATCTTGGTGCTTATGTGCAGATGTTTACACGTGATAAAAAACGTGTTGAAAATGCAATTGAACTGTTGGATGAAAACCCACTTGGTTGTGGCGCTTTAGCCGGTACTACACATGATATCGACAGAAACGTAACTACAGAACTTCTTGCATTTTCTAAGCCTGTAGATAACTTTTTGGACGGTGTAAGTGACCGTGATTACTTATTAGAATTAATGTCGAATTTCTCAATTACAATGATGCACCTAAGCAGATTAAGTGAAGAACTTATAATTTGGAGCAGCCAAGAGTTTAATTTCATTAAAATGGCAGACGCTTATTCGACAGGTAGTAGCATTATGCCACAAAAGAAAAATCCAGATGCTGCTGAATTGATTCGGGGAAAAACTGGGCGTGTGTACGGTTCATTATTTTCACTGTTAACGACGATGAAAGGATTGCCACTTGCTTATAACAAAGACATGCAGGAGGATAAAGAGCAATTCTTTGATGCACTCGACACAGTAATGGACTGTCTTGAGATTATGGCAAAAATGATTGAAACACTTCATGTAAATGAAGATAATATGAAAGCTGCGATTAAGGCTGGGTTCTTGAATGCAACTGAAGTAGCCGACTATTTGGTTAGTAAAGGAACGGCTTTCCGAGATGCACATGGAATCGTTGGACAGCTTATCATTTATTGTGAAAAAGAGAATAAAGCAATTGAAGACCTAACAATTGATGAGTTTGCGAAGTTTAGTGATCAGATTGATGAAGATATTTATCCGTATATTGATTATGAAAACAGTATCACTAAAGGAAATAAAGGATTACTTAATAAAGTGAAGAAATAAGGATGGACAGACTCGATTTAGAAACCAATCGGGTCTTTCTTTAAAAACAATATTTACCAACTTTGTAGTAAAGTGTACAATAGTCTAGCAATTTCGTGTATTATATATAGAGGAGTGCTAAATACATAAAGTATTAGAATGAGAAGAGGGATTTTTTTAGTGAAACCAATTATTGGAATAACAACAGATACTGAAAAGAATTACAATCACGTTCTTAATTATGAATATATCAAAGCAATTAAACGTGCAGGTGGTTTACCGCTTATTATACCGGTTGGAATTGAAGAAGATATTCCACAAATCGCAGCGATGATTGACGGTCTGCTTGCAACTGGGGGTAACGATATTAGTCCATTGCTCTTCGATGAAGAACCCCACCACAAACTAGGGGAAGTTTCACCATGGCGTGATGCGATTGAAATTGATCTTGTACGTGAAATACTGAAACTAGATAAACCGATATTTGGTATTTGTAGGGGAATGCAAGTATTGAATGTCGCGGTTGGCGGGAATATCTATCAAGACTTATACGCACAAAATGAAGGTACATTGCTTCAACATATTCAAAATGCACCAAACGATTACAAGTCTCATTATGTAGAAATTGCTAAAGGGAGTTTGTTTGAAAAAATTGCTGAAACCGATAAAATCACAGTGAATTCCTATCACCATCAATCATTAAAGGATGTACCGAAGCCACTGATCATTAATGGTAAGGCAAGTGATGGAATTATTGAGTCAGTAGAAAGTACTGAACACCGTTTTGTAATAGGTGTGCAATGGCACCCAGAAATTCTATCGGATTCCGGCGATGCTGTATCCCTACGTTTATTCGAAAGATTCATAGAAGCATGTACTGAAAAATAAAATGAAAAACCAGTAGCCGATTAAGGTTACTGGTTTTTTTGACTTTTATTCAGCGACATGAATTAAAGATCCATATCCTTTTTGTTCCATATCTTCTAAAGGGATGAAAAGAATAGATGCACTGTTAATGCAATATCTTTTTCCGCCACGGTCTTTTGGTCCATCGTCAAACACATGACCTAAATGGATATCTCCTGCACGACTCCGGACTTCTGTCCGTATCATTGAAAAACTCGAATCTTCATGGTACGTAACAACCTCGGGAATAATTGCTTGTGTGAAACTTGGCCAACCGCATTGAGAATCGTATTTGTCTCGATTTGTGAATAATGGTTCGCCTGTTACAATGTCGACATAAATTCCTGAATCATAAGTGTCCCAATACTCATTGGAGTAAGCATGCTCCGTATCATTGAGTACTGCAACTTTATATTGGTCATCTGTTAATTTACTTTTGATTTCTTTGTCGCTCGGTCTTTTATACATCGATGGATCGATACTTACCTCATCATCCAATATGCTTAAATCGATATGACAGTAACCATTTGGGTTTTTCTTTAAATAATCTTGATGTTCTTCTTCGGCAAGAAAATAATTTTCTAGTGGCAGAACTTCAGTAACAATTGCATCATCGTAATAATCTTGTTCAAGCTTGACAGCGTCTTCGATTATTGAAGAGTCAGCATCGTTAATATAATAAATTCCAGTACGATACTGAACGCCTTTGTCATTTCCTTGTTGATTTAGTATTGTTGGATCGATTACTTTAAAGAAGCTTGTCAAAAGTTTTGAGAGTGAAACGCGTTCTGGATCATAAGAAACTTCTACTGTTTCTGCAAATCCAAGGTCTCCTCGAATAACCTCGTTATAGGTAGGGTTTTCTCCCTCCCCATTCGCATATCCGGAAGTGGCGTCTGCGACTCCGTAAATGCGTTCCATATAAGCTTCAACACCCCAAAAACAACCACCAGCAAAATAGATTTTCTCTAAATCGCTAGTTGAATAATCTACGATTTCATTTGGATTTTCGATTGCGTCTTTACTTTTTTCATTTGAACTAGCAGCATTTGTAGACGAGTTTGAAGATGAACAGGCAGATAGAATCAGTAAAAGGGATACAGTCATTCCAAGGAAATATAACTTCTTCATTGATGATATTCCTCCCTTAATTAATAGTTTCAAAATCTTTAAGGATTGTTTCATTAGGCACATGGCCTATTGTTGTCTTAGCGAGAATTCCATCAGAACCGATAAAGTATGAAGTTGGGTAGGCAAGAATACCAAACTGTTTAGCCCATTTACCATCCACGTCAAGCAACACTGTAAGATTGTCAGCTGATAATTTCGGATACCATTTACTAAATTTAGATGCTGACTTCTCACCTTTGAAATCAGGGCTCACAATCGTGAGTATTTTAAAATCGTTCTCCTGAGCAGCTAAGGTGTTGAGTTCATCAAGACCAGCCAAACAAATCGAACACCATGAAGCCCAATATTTAATATATACTTTTTCGCCTGCAAGATCAGATAGGGCGATTTGGTTACCGGCTAAATCTTCAAGTTCAAACATAGGTGCTTGTTCACCTTTGTTTGTGACCGAGGAATTGGAATTTCCACAAGCAACGAGGAATACGACGGAGATTAAAGTAAATAAAAATAACGTTACTTTGTTTTTTTTCATACTAACCATCTCCAATCTATTGTTTATTCAGTATATAAAAAAAAGAGAGATTGCAGCAAGTACATAGGCTCAGTCTCTCTAGCAGTCAATTTCGTTTAAACCGACTTTTTTTAGTCGATTTCAATCGTTCCATACGGTTACCAATTTCTTGTTCCATTAATTTAGTTTTACTCGAGTCGATTGTGATTTTAGTTATTAAGTCATTCTGTATTTCCACTAAAAACCATGTACCAACAATGCTTCCCTCTGGAAGTTGTGATTTATCGATTAAAATTTCTTTTTTGAATTCTTCAATAAGTAGAAGTGCCATATTGTTATCGGTGAACCGATCCAAATATACAGAATGCATCTTTTAGCCTCCTGTGCACGCAATGCCTTGCGCTATAATGTCTTTAATTCGAGCTGGGCCAATTCCTTTGATTCTAGAAAGGTCATCAACCGAACTAAAAGGACGTAAATTTATTAAATCCAAATGACGGGTAGGTCCAATATGGATAATACGCTGAATGTCTTCACCAGAAGCTGTGTTAATATCGACGCAAGAACTTGTAGGTTTTGTTTCTGTTTTCGAAACTTCTTCCCCTATCTCATTAACTTCGTTAGACTCGGCTGAAGATTCGCGTGGAATTGTGCCCTGTTTACTCGTAAGTACAGTATAAGTTTTACCGTCTGTTTCTACTAATATTGTACCATGAACATCCGTCCCATATAAGTGTGCACCACTTGCTTCGATACGATCGATTGCTTCCAGATTTGGGTGTCCATATGAGTTTCCAGCACCAGCTGAATAAATAGCTACTTCGGGTTCAACAGCTTGCAGAAATCTTTCCGTTGAAGAAGTACTAGATCCATGATGACCTACTTGTAAAACATGTGCCTTTAAGTTTACGCCTATACTAACCATTTCATTTTCAGCTTGTCGTTCGGCATCTCCTGTGAATAAAAATATGATTTCACCGTACTGTATTCTGAGAACAAGAGAGTTGTCATTTGTACTGCGTAATAAAGTGTTTGGATGAAGGACTGAAACTTCAACTGGTCCAATGTCAAAGACATCGTCTACCTGAGGCTCGTAGTAATCCACGTCATTGGTTTCAATCGCAGTGATTGATGCGGAGAAAATTTGTGAATTTGCTATTTCTCCATTCATCCATACTTCTTCCACATTAAATTCATTGATGACTTGATCTAATTGCCCAATATGATCCGCATGAGGATGAGTGATTGCAATAATATCAATATCTTTAATGTCGTGTGCGTGAAGATAAGAAACGACGTCAGAGGAGTTCCAATTTCCTGTGTCTATAAGTATTTTATATTCTTCATTTCCATCATTAAATTCAAGTAATGTGGCATCCCCTTGTCCAACGTCAATGTAATGTACTGTCATTTTTGAAAGTAGTGGATCTAAAGTAAGTACTTCTACTTTCTCGTAATCCTCATTAGAAGTCTCTTCTATGATTTCTGGAGACTCTAAATTAGTGGATACCTCATCTTTTGAGGATGCATCACCTTCTATAGTAGATTCAATGTTTCCGGTTCCACACCCGGCTAAAAATAAGAGTCCTACCAGTATGTATAAATAATTAAGTAATTTGTAATGCATTTTTATCCCCCTAACATTAAATATTTACTATGAATCTATAAAAATTACTTGTATTTTAATACTAACATGAGTAAAATTAAAGGCACGGTATTCTGAATTGTAAGTCTTTTGGATGTTTAGCTCGAAAGCAAAGAAGATTACCTGAAATCATCAAATACTAGGAGGGAAATGATGTTCAAATCAAAGGGGAAATTTCGACTGTTTTTTCTAATTGCACTCATGCTCCAACTTATTACTGTTCCATTATATTCGCTAGCAGATGAGACTGTATCGAAACCAATTCAAGTTGATTATTTGGCACTTGGAGATTCACTTGCTTACGGCATTACCTCAGATAACAAACCTGGGAAGAGCTATGCGGATTATTTAGCAGAGTCATTGAAATCGGAAAATGCATTATTGTCATTTAACAAAGGATTCACATTTCCGGGTTATACAGTTGCAGAAGTATTAAAAGATATACAAGACAATGCAGTAAAGCCGGTCATAGGCGAAGGATATGAAGAAGAGAATGTCGAACTTCACGCATCCATTGAATCTGCGGAAATTATTACAATTACAGCGGGTGCAAATGATGTATTAAAACATCTTAAAATCAATACGGAAACACAAGCGCTTGAAGTTGACCTTGTAAACCTTATGGCTTCGATTGAGCAAGTTGGAAAAGATTATTATACAATAATTTCTGAAATCAAAAAAAACAACCCTACTGCACAAATATACGTAATGGGATACTACAATTCGTTCCCGCATCTAGCAGCAAATGATCAGCTGAAAATTGCTGAGTTATTAAAAGGATTAAATGGAGCAATCCAAAAAGGGATTTTTGGGGAAAATACATTTTTTATACCAACTGCGGATGCGATTGCAGCAGATTTCACAGTCAACCTACCGAACCCCCAAAATATTCATTTAAGTGAAGCTGGATATAAAGTAGTCGGAGAATTATTTGTTCAATCGGTTTTAAAAAATTATCCATGGATTCCAGAAGTAAGTCCTGTACTATTCACTGACATTGAGTCGAGTGAATTTAAGGATTTCATTTTGAAGTCTGCACAATTGGGATTAGTGAACGGATACAAAGATGGAACGTTTAAACCGAATGCAAAACTGACACGTGTTCAAGCGGTGTCAATCATAGTTCGTTCACTTAAACTTGAAACGGATAAACAAGCTAACTTTACTGATATTTCAAATTACGAAAAAGAAACTCAAGCTGAAATCGCGGCTGCGGTAGAATTTGGAATTGTAAAACCAAATGATAAATTCAATCCAAGTCAAAGTGTAACACGTGCACAACTTGCATTGATGATGAAACGAACGTATGAATTAGTCAATAACAAAACTTATATTCCGGTAGGGGTCTCCCCATTTACTGACATTGATCAATATGATGCAGAAACAAAAAATGCCATAACATTTGTTTATGAGTATAAAATTGCAAATGGGTCCAATGGAAAGTATATGCCAAATCAAGCAACAACACGCGGTCAAGCAGCAAAAATGTTAGTAAACTTTGCTAATCAATAATAAAATCAAACTGTAAATAAACAGGTTTGCACTTCTTAAATAGAAGTGCAAACCTGTTTTTTGTGTGTAAAGAAATACTAGTTAATTGTATTGGAGCAATTACAAGGTCATAAATAATAGCAGGGGTTATCTTATTTCATCGCTAAAATGTACTCATATTAAAAACATTAGAGCTTGTTCTATTAAACTTGCTACTCACATATTTATATTATATGACTTTTTAACAGGATTTTATTCTTGGAATGGACAGCCCTGTTTGGAAATAATATAAAATGAGAGGGGTATGAATGTGGACCAAATGCTCGAAACGATTGTTGGGTGGTTATGGGGGTTGCCGCTGATTTTCACGGTACTGTTTGTTGGTTTATATTTTACAATCGGCAGTAAGTTATTTCAATTCGGCTTTTTACCGCATATTTTTAAAGAGACCTTTGGAAAAGTTTTTGCGAAAAAAGATAAAAATGCAAATACGAAAGGTATCTTAACACCCTTTCAAGCAGTAAGTACTGCAATTGGTGGAAGTGTTGGGGTTGGTAATATTGGCGGTGTTGCAACGGCTATTGCAATTGGAGGACCAGGTGCTGTTTTTTGGATGTGGATTACCGCACTACTCAGTATGATGACGAAGACAGTAGAAGTGACGTTATCCGTCTATTATCGAAATACTGATGAAAAAGGCGATCCTTACGGAGGCCCAACATACTATATGGAAAAAGGACTTGGAGAGGAAAAGAATTTTAAGTTTTGGAAAGTACCAGCGACTCTTTTTGGATTTGGTATCTTTACAACTTTTTTTATAACATTGCAAAACTATACAATTTCCGAATCCATAAGTTCCACATTTAATATTGGTATGATTCCAGCTTCATTCATCTTTTTAACAATAATATATATTATAATTTATGGTGGAATTAAGAGAATTGGAGAGATTGCTTCTAGACTTGTACCATTTATGTGCATATTTTATGTGCTCGCAGGATTATTTATTATCTTCAAAAACTACACTGAAATCATTCCTTCTTTCGCATTGATTTTTAATAGTGCATTTGGAGGAATGGCGGCTGTTGGAGGATTTACTGGGGCGGTTATTGCACAAGTAATTCGAATGGGTGTCGCACGTGCAGTTTATAGTAACGAAGCGGGTTGGGGAACTTCACCAATGATTCACTCAACAGCTCAAACAACACACCCCATTAAACAAGGTATGTGGGGTACGGTCGAGGTATTTGTGGATACGATGATCGTTTGTTCGATTACTGCCCTGACAATTATTATTACGGGTGCTTGGTCTTCTGGTCTTGATGGTGCAACATTAACTTTATCCGCATTTGAAATAGGAATTGGTCAATATGGAAGATATATTATTACAATATCCATCTTCTTGTTTGGACTTACAACCTCCACCGGATGGTATACGTACTATGAAATCCTGTTAAGGCATATGTTTGACAATGAAAAGAAAATCACTTTGAAATATAAGATCCTCACATTATTTAAATGGCTTTATCCGATACCAGGCTCACTGATGGTAGTTTATGCAGTGTACTATGATCTTCCTGGAAAAGCGGTTTGGTATTTTGCGGACATCACGACAGCCATTCCGACATTCGTAAACTTGGTTGTATTAATAATCTTAAGCAAAAAGTTTTTTGAATTACTTCGCGATTACAAAGCACGATACATGAATATTGGAACAGTCGACCCTGACTTTAGTGTTTTTTATGAAGATAAATTAAGAAAAGATAAATTAAAATAATTAAAACTGAAATCAACCTTATCCATTTCTAGGGTTGATTTTTTGCTGTGTCGGATTCATTAGCTTGAAAAAGAACTTTTTTTGATTAATAATTGGCAGTACAAACAAACTTAAATACACCACTTATTGGGGTGTCTTTTTGCAGTGGAAATTCTCATAGAAATAGGTGTTCACAATGAAACGATACATTATTATTGGTGCTGGAATATTAGGAACATCTGCAGCGTATCAATTGGCAAAGTCCGGGGCAAGTGTCACAGTTATTGATAGAGAAGAACCGGGCAGGGCAACGGATGCTGCAGCAGGAATAATATGTCCATGGTTGTCACAGCGAAGAAACAAAGCTTGGTATGCACTTGCTAAAAGCGGAGCTGCTTATTATACTTCACTAATCGAACAGCTAAAAGAGGACGGAGAAATCGAAACCGGGTATCGGCAAGTAGGTGCGATAAGTGTGCAAAAGGATACAGGCAAACTTGAGAAGATGAAAGAGCGAGCGATAACAAGACGCTTAGATGCACCCGAAATAGGCGTTATTGAACAGTTATCTTCAACAGAAACATCTGCATTATTTCCACCAATATCAATTGAATTCGAATCTGTTTATATTAGCGGAGCAGCTCGGGTGAATGGACGTGCATTGCGGCAGGCTTTAGTAAATGCAGCTGAAAAGCATGGCGCACTCTTTGTAAAGGGTTCTGCTGAATTGGAGTATGAGGATAGTATCGTAACTGGTGTGCGTCTTGGAAATCAATTTTATCCAGCGGATTGTGTTTTAGTAACTGCAGGTGCTTGGGCTTCCGAATTAATGGAACCACTCGGTATAAATCTGAAAGTTAGTGGTCAGAAAGCACAGATTGTTCACCTCCAATTAAGTAATAAAATGACAGAGGAATGGCCTGTCGTAATCCCACCGAATGATCAATATATTTTGGCCTTCGATGATGGAAAAGTAATCGTTGGGGCAACGCATGAAGATGGAATGGAGTTTGATGAAAGAGTTACGGCCGGTGGATTACATGAAGTTCTAGATAAAGCACTTGCTGTTGCACCTGGGTTAGCGGATGGTGAATTTGTTGAAACACGTGTTGGTTTTCGTCCAATCACTCCAAACTTTCTTCCGATTATTGGTGTGGTTCCAAATGTTAAAGGGTTGCTCCTTGCGAACGGGCTTGGTGCATCGGGATTAACGGTTGGTCCATTTTTAGGTGAACAACTAGCGAAACTTGCATTAGGACTACAAGTTGAAATTGATTTAAAGCTATATCCAGTATCCGGTGCAATTCAACATAACCAAGAATATTAATTTCAACAATTAAAAAATGCCTACATTTAAAATGATTTATTTTAAATGTAGGCATTTTTATTATTACATATACCATTTCCGAACCTTCGCGCAATTCAATATTGTGTGAAAGTTAACTCTACAACAAATACAATCTTATGATATGATAGAAGTCCCCATCCCGTCTGGAAATTATCGTAATATTATACAGTAAAATGTTTTGTAGAATGAGTAAACGGATTACAGTTGTTTTATAAAAAAGAAAAGAAGGAGTTTTTTTTGTGCGTAATTATATATACATCACATTCGTTATAGTCCTAAGTGTCGTTCTAAGTGCGTGTAGTAATAACGATGAAAAAGTTACATTATATTCACATAACACTCAAGAAGAGATGCAATCATTTGTGGATGCATTGAAAGCGGATACAGGTATTGAGGCGGAATTTTTAACGATGTCGAGTGAAGAAATTTGGAGCCGGATTAAGGCAGAGCAACCGAATGTGGGCGCAAGTGCACAATGGGGAATGTTACATAGCTTAGCATTTCTAGCGGATAGAGATGATCTGTTGGAACCATATGACTCGCCAGAATGGGAAGATGTTCCTGAACAATTTAAAGATCCAGATGGTAAATGGTATGGTTGGTCATTTTGGTTTAATATTCTAGCTGTAAACACCGATTTATTGGAAGAGTTAGGACTCGATAAGCCTACTTCATGGGCAGATTTAATTGATCCTCAGTATAAAGGAGAAATTGTCATGCCTAACCCTGGTAACTCTGGAACAGGGTTTTTAATTGTATCTACATTAATTCAACTATGGGGTGAGGAAGAAGCATGGGCTTATTTAACGGAATTGGATAAGAACGTTGCCCTTTACACGCAATCTGGAACTCAACCTGCACAAATGGCTGCACAAGGTGAATTTGCAATTAGTATTACTTGGGACCAAGCTGCATTTGACCGAACTAAAGAAGGGTATCCAATTGAAGCGATAGTACCTGAAGAAGGCGTTGGGTTCGATTTAGATGTTGCTTGGATTTACAAAGATGCAAAGAATATGGAACAAGCTAAAAAAGTGATTGATTTCATTGGGTCAGAAAAAGGAATGCAAGCCGCTGGAAAGCACCGTTCCATGGTAACGAAACCTGGAGTAGAAGGCGCAATTGATTTTGAACCAAATTTAATCGACTATGACGCGGTTTGGGCTGCAGAAAATAGAGATCGAATTATGGACAAATGGAGTGAAACATTTGATAAGTAAAGGGTGATCACGTGATCTCGGAGAAAAACGATAACGTTTTATTTGGACGATTTAAAAATAGATGGAAGCAATTTTGGTCTGAACCGGTATTTGCAATTGCAGCAATAATCATAGCAGTTCTACTTATCTTGTTTATATTAGCACCAGTTTTAGCGGTGTTTTTAAAAAGTTTTGGTATTGGCTCGGGGGGATTTACACTTCAATATTATGAACGTTTTTTTCAGACACCGAACTACTTTCGAGCACTTAAAAACAGTGTTTCGGTTGGGTTGATTTCTACACTAATTATTATACTTATTAGTTTGCCTTTCGCATTGTATGTAACACGATCCAAAAGCGTTGTTTCGAAAGCATATCGAGGCATTGCGCTTTTACCTCTTGTTGCTCCTCCATTTATCTTTTCTTTAGCACTAATCATTTTATTTGGTAGAAGAGGGATTGTATCTAGTTTTTTGAACGATACATTTGGAATAGAATTTAGCATTTATGGATTTTGGGGTGTCGTCGTAGCCCAGGTTTTAGGTTACTTTCCAATTGCCTATATGATGATTGAAAGCGCGCTTCGCTCAATCAATACTAATTTAGAGGATGCATCCCATGATTTAGGGGCTGGGCAAGGAAGAACGATACAGAAAATTACTTTCCCATTGGCAAGCGCAGGTATTCTAAAAGCAGCATTGCTCGTATTTGTTATGGCTTTGGCTGATTTTTCGAATCCTCTTGTGATTGGTGGAAGCGATCCATTTTTGGCTTCGGAAGCATTCGCTTTAGTAACGGGAAGGCAAAACTTGGAGATGGCTGCGGTCTTGGGAATTTTCTTAATAATCCCTAGTCTACTAGTATTCCTTTATCAAACTTATTTTATGTCGGATATTGATACAACTTCAATTGATAGTACTTCTGGCAGTGAAAACTTGCCGTTAAATAATAAAATAAAATCAATTACATTTGGTATTAGTTCACTAATGGTGTTTTTTATAGTAACAATGTTTTTCATGGTAATAGCAGGTGCATTTGTGAAAAATATTGGTGTGAATAATACATTTACTTTGGAGCATTTCACAGATCGTTCAGGATGGAAGTATATGTATAACAGTGTGATTGTTTCCTTCTTTGCAGCAATATTAGCTGCGGGATTAGGTATGTTGCAAGGTTATTTGACAGCAAGAAAAAATATTCCTGCCATGAAATTTCTAGAATTCATCGCACTCTTTGGACTCGCTGTTCCTGGAACAGTTATTGGAATAGGCTATATTTTAATATTTAACGGTCCGCCGTTCTTTTTAACTGGAACAGTGCTGTTACTCGTTATGAATATGACCTTCCGTAAAATAGGAGTCGGGCTTGAAGCGGGGATTAGCAAACTCGGTCAGATGGATGTCACAATGGAGGAAGCATCATCCGACCTAGGTGCAAGCCGTTTTTACACGTTTAGAAAAATTGTATTACCACTACTGAGTCCGGCATTTATGGTCGGTTTTGTTTACACATTTATGACGGCAATGATTTCAGTGAGTTCGGTTATCTTTCTCATTTCTCCCGGAACGAATTTGGCAGCTGTGTATATTTTAAATTTAGCAAACCAAGCTGCGATTGGTCGAGCATCATCAATGTCCTTCGTACTCATCTTAATTGTTGTAGCTTGTATGGCGCTCACAAAATGGATAGAGAAGCGGAGTAATATAGGAATCTAAACAATGGAAATCGGAATGAGGATGATGTGTATGCTGGAAGAGAAAAAACCACTTCTTCAGTTAAAAAATATTAGTAAATCCTTTGGGGAAGTCTCTGTAATAAAAGATATTTCATTAACCATTAACCAGGGGGAATTAATTACATTTATTGGTCCTAGTGGTTGTGGAAAAACAACTTTGCTCCGAATTATTGGCGGGTTTCATCCCCAAGATTCGGGAGAAGTACTATTGGAAGGACAATCAATTGATCACCTCCCAACGGAGAAACGCGCAACAGGAATGGTTTTTCAAAATTATGCTCTTTTTCCACATATGACGATATATGAAAATGTTGCTTACGGATTAAACTTTCAAAAGAAGTCGAAAAATGAAAAAGATGATTTAGTAAAAGAGGTACTCGCACAAGTTCGGTTGTCTGGGTTTGAAAATCGAAAACCAAATGAATTAAGTGGTGGTCAGCAGCAAAGGGTCGCAATTGCAAGGTGTTTGGTTCTCAAACCGAAAGTGTTATTGTTAGATGAACCACTATCTAATTTAGATGCAAATTTAAGAACAATAATGCGAGATGAGATTCGTCGTTTAAAAGAGGAACTTAATCTAACAATCATTTTCGTTACGCATGATCAAGAGGAAGCGTTAAGTATTTCGGATCGTGTTCTTGTGATAAACGATGGTTCTTTGCAGCAATTAAACGTACCAAGTGTTATTTATCAAAATCCCGCAAATGAATTTGTTGCAAATTTTGTTGGTCATGCAAATTTATTAACAGGCCGAACACATACTGAAAAAAATGAGTCTTTTTTTAGTACAGATGATTTCCAATTTCCAATAGATTCTTCGTTGGCCAACAGTAGTGAGGAATTACAGTTATTGATTCGCCCAGAAATGATCAAAATAGATCCAGAAAGTAACCTTTTAGGGGAAATTGTAAATGCCGTTTATCATGGAAGTTATATAAGGTATCAGATACAGGTTGGTAAACAAGAATTAATTTTGGATGATCATAATGGGTTTGATGGCAGGTTATTATCAAAAGGTGATAGTGTAGGATTACGAATTCCAAAAAAACTTCATATTATTGAACGTGAAAAAGAATTGATTTTTATTTGATATTAAGGGAGGTTGGTATAAATGGAATTAAAACGAATGGAAGATACGATGATGGGCGCATTGGGAATAAAAGTAATAGAATTATCCGCGGAACGGGCGGTTGCTACAATGCCGGTTCATGCGGCAACTCATCAACCTTTTGGATTGTTGCATGGGGGGGCTTCTGTCGCGCTTGCTGAAACAATTGCTAGTGTGGCGACCTGGAATTTAGTTGACCAAGAGAACGAACTAGCGGTTGGACTTGAAATTAATGCCAATCATATACGTGGGAAGAAAGACGGCATTGTAACCGCCATTGCGACCCCACTTCATAAAGGCCGTACAACGATGGTATGGGATATCAAGATTGTCGATGAAGAAGAGAACCTTATATGCATTTCCAGATGCACTATGGCTATTGTGAAAAAAAAGAGATAATGTCATAAGTATGCTTAAACACATTTGCGATTCATTTCGCTTATGTGTTTTTTCTTTAAATTTGGAGTTATTCTGTGAACCTACAGGTTTGAAAGAGATTACCAATGCAATCAAGTAAAACAAAGCCTAGAATCTGATTCATTTTACTATAAAGCATTCAAATGAAATGAAATTCCATAAATCAATAAGTTATTATTCGGTTTATCAATTGAACTCTTTCATACTTCTAGCTTCATGTGTTAAAGTAGGTTGAATATCCGAATAAAAAAGCGTGTCTAACTGTGCTTATGAAAGGTTCTGTAATCATTTATGAAGCCGATTTTATATTTATTATTTCTAAGTTTACTATGGGGTTCTTCATTTTTATGGACAAAAGAGCTTCTGGATCATTTTTCACCGACAACGATTGTTTTTTTACGAAGTCTGTTTGGTGTTCTTACATTAGTTCCGTTTCTCCTGTTGTCTAAAAATCGTTTGTCATTCAAAGTAAGTCCTTTCTTTTTACTTGTTGTCGCTTTAGCGGGAGCAATACCTTGGAACTTTATGGGGTTCGCATTAAAAGGAATTGACTCAGGCCTAAGTGGAATTTTAAACGCCACAACACCTTTATTTGCAGTAGTTTACACTATTATTCTTATAAAGATAAAACCACTGAGAAATCAAATTGCAAGTTTGGTTGTTGGATTTATAGCAGTACTAACACTATTTATATTTTCAGGACAAGCACCAGGAAGTCAGTTTTCTGCAATCCATGCACTTTTGATGTTTGGAGCCACTTCAGGGTATGCACTCAATTCGATTTTAGTAAATAAATACTTTTCTGATATTCCTCCTCTTCATCTAGGTTT
Organism: Sporosarcina sp. FA9; assembly: GCF_051550205.1. Taxonomy (GTDB): domain Bacteria; phylum Bacillota; class Bacilli; order Bacillales_A; family Planococcaceae; genus Sporosarcina. The sequence continues at coordinate 2,634,482 of NZ_CP188819.1, read as the reverse complement.
CTGGACTTTGGCAGTGGGGGTCCTGTTAAACGGCCCAATTAGTTTAATTATTGAGCCGAAAGCTTTAATTCAAATTGGAACTAAGGATGTATTATTACCTCTTCTCGTTCTAGGTTGTTTAAGTTCTGGACTTGGTTATGTAATCTTCTATTTAATAATCTCCACAAGTGGACCGATTCTTGCAACGATGGTGACATTCATTGTACCTTTCGTCTCTATTACATTAGGCTTTCTTTTTCTAGATGAGCCTTTGCAAATCGGAATTGCAATCGGTTTACCATTGATCATTTTGAGCTTAGTTTTAATGAATTTACATACCTTTAAATTTAGAAATCAGATAAATCTTCGTAATCAGGTTAAGTAGAGGAGTGAAATTAATGATCCTAGCAGAAAACAATAAAATTCGTAAAGAGTTGTTTCGCACAATCGACGGAATAACAGATGAAGAGTTCAATGAAATTCCACAAAACGGTGGTTGGTCCCCAAAACAAATATTTGAACATCTTGCACGAATGGAAGTTGTCATTGCGACAAATATTGCTAAAGAATTGAAAAATCCAGACAGCCCGAAAGCATTAAAAAAACCGATTATTATTTCAACAAATCGTATAATTAAAGTAGACGCACCTGGATATACTTTGCCAACTGACGAGTACAGGACAAAAATGGACATGAAAAAAGAACTTTATGACTCACGCATATTTCTTCTAGATATATATGAATCGGGTTCAGATGAACTATTTCGAAACAAGTCGTTTAAACACCCTATATTCGGAAACATTCCATTAGTTCAGTGGTTTCCATTTGTCGGACTTCATGAAAAACGCCATTTAAAACAATTGAAAAAAACACTAAAAATGGTTGATAAGATTTAAATTAGGACATAAGTAAATTTTTAAGGCAACACAAAAAGTCTTTTAGAATCTGTTGATTTTCGCTGCAGGTGGGCGCTTTCCACTAACGAAGAATAAAACCCATTCTTCTTTGGGCCGGGGTTGAGCCAATCGAACAACGAAGAGTTCGATTTGACGTATTTATGCCATTTTGCAGTAATTTAGGCAGCCATGTTCACAACGCTACGCTTTTGCTCACAAAAGTCGTTCTGCGTGAAGGCTTTCACTGCGGGGTCTCAACTGTCCCGCTTATTCCCGCTGAAGTAGCCACCTTCCGCTACAATCAACGGAGTGTGCTACCTCTAGAAGCGAAACATTAATTACCCAAATTGAATTGAATAATAGTGGGTTGGAAGATAGACACGGGTATGATCTAAATACATTTGCAGATCTATATATTGTTCAAATACAGGGCTAAATAATATTTGCGGTGAACCTCAATGCATCATTCCCTTAACGGAGGACATAGAGTTAGGGTAGATAGAAGAATAAAGCCAATTCGTTCAACATAGAACGAATTGGCTTTTAATTAGGCATTGTTAAAATTCATTGAAAGTATTTACCCAAAAGAAAAAGACCACTCAAACGATTTTACTTTATTTACAGCACAGATAGGCGCGTGCTGTAAATAAAGCGACATCAACAACCCTGGCCAAATGGAAATAGGGGTTCGTAAAATGATGCAACAACTTAATCTAATGTATCTAATTTGCCTCTTATATATTTTGACCGTGCTTCAATAAAATCCAATATATACTTAGGTTCCATATCAAATAAGTGGATATCGTCTTTTTTATATGGATCTTTTTGAATATAAGGCCTCATAAAATCATGCATAATTTGTATTTTCGGTTTCAAAAAGTCAATATTAAATTGGTTGTTTAAAATAACTTCTAGCAAATTTTTGTATTGAAGTCGAAATGTTTTCACGTCGAGAAGCCTGGCGGTTAGCGTATTAAATCCTTCGATTCGTAAATAGTCTTCTTCCATGACTATCCCATTTACATCCCTTCCCCATGTTGCATCGTAATCCCACGGGATGATTTCGAATAGCCTCGTTTCGCTATTCTGATATAGCGCGTAATTATGAACAAAGCCATCAAAATTTTGGGTGAAAACAACGCCAGCCAACCAACAAAGATACTGATCAACATTGAGGTATTTCACAATTTCATTTTCAAATTCAGCTTTTGAAATGGTATTAATTTCAATAATCATTTTTTGTAAATGAAATTCATCTGATTCTGTCCCATATTTTAGTTCATAGCCAACCTTAAGTGATTTCTTTACATCTTTATCAAGATCACTCATTAACGAAAAGTTAGCATCGCCATCAATCGCATAGAATATAGGTCCCTGCGGTAGTTGTCGATTCGTAAGGAAATGCTCATCGACTGATTCTAATTCCAAATAAAGTCCCTCATTTTTTCCATTCAATTTCATAAATACAAATTGGGACTTTGGCGATAAGCACCCTATTTCATTGAAGAAATCGAGCGATAATTTATTTCTTAATAGTGAAGGATCTTTATATTCTGCGTTGATATGAATTTCTTTGGCATTTCTATACGTACTTGGCTTATAAAACGAAATGTGATACGACTTCTTTCGAAAATCTCGGATATGTGAGCCGCGATAGGCGATATCAATATCATACTTTCTTTTGTTAATCGTTAGCTTGGCAGAGATAGGATCGTCACACCATATATCTTTCCGAAGTTCACTTAAATCTAAAGGATGAATAAAAAGATGATATTCAGGTATTTTTATGCCTTTATCCATACGAATTCCCTCCATTTATTTTTCATTATTCGTATGAAACAAAAATGTAAGATGCCACTAAAAGGTACAGAATTATTTTTTACTTTTGAAAACTATGCGATTGTCTTTAACATTTTTTGTACAACCTCATATATTGCGAGAAGGGAAAGAAAAGTGCAGTGCAGAGGTTGGTTTTTTGGAAAAAGAATAATCACCTACTTCTTTCTCTAATGAAATTGAAAGGAGGTTTGAACATGTCACTTATTCAGAATGCAGTAAATCGGGCTAACAATACTGGGTTAGGTCACTTCATGCACCAGGATCCTTTTAGTAACCAACGATGCACGAGCAGAGTACGTCGAACTTCGCGAAACCAATGCTGTACGAACAGGGTACGTCGAACTTCGCGAAACCAATGCTGTACGAACAGGGTACGTCGAACTTCGCAAAACCAACGGCGCACGAGCAGGGTACGTCAAACTTCGCAAAACCAACGACGTACGAGCAGGGTACGTCGAACTTCGCGAAACCAACGTTGCACGAGCAGAATACGTCGAACTTCCCGAAACCAACGACACAAGAGAAGGAACTCTTTTTGGGATGACTTATTATTTTAAAAACTTTGAGGCGATTTTTCGTCATCTGAAGTATGTCACTTATTGTTCATCAATGGACTATTGAGTGTGTTCGTATTATAAAGTTAGCTAGTTCTTACTAGTTAACTTTTTTTTGTTATTCCTATTTATCTAGGAAAACATTTTGTTTTCAAAAAGGAAAAAATGGGTGTCTAAAAACAGGGAAAAACGGGTGTCTAAATACAGGGGAAAATTGGTGTTCAAAGCCAGGAAACCTTTGGTGTCTAAAATTAGGAAAAAATTGGTGTTTAAAGCCAGGAAACCTTTGGTGTCTAAAATCGGGAAAAAATTGGTTTTCAAAGCCGGGAGACCTTTGGTGTCTAAAATCGGGAAAAAATTGGTTTTCAAAGTCGGGAAACCTTTGGCGTCCTTCATTAAAACGTATTGGATTTACCACTTTTAAACTCCTTTCTTAGGGTACAGTATAGGCTATGGATAATTAATGAAAAGACTTAGACTAAGGCCCATGTTTGGGATCTTTGCATGGAACTATTTTGGACTTTTCCAATAGTCTTTTAAATAATCTAAATGTATTACCTATACATCCCAGTTTTGGTGTTACGTCTACTAGGCGTGCATGCAGCATCTAAACTTGAATTAGAACAGAAGATTTATTAAAGTATGCTTGAAAAACTCCATTGTCAGAGGTGATGGCTTGAATATTTTGGGGAAGTTTCCTCCAGAATATTATTGTAACTTACTAATAACATAGTCAACTGAATCGTGATCTTGATCGTCAATTATGATGGCATAATAGGTTCTCTTTTTACGTTCAACGAGAGTCAGTAATGCATTATCATCAGGCTATTTTCCTTCTACGGTGTCAATTTACCAATGACCGGATTCCACTCTATCTTCAATTTGAGGTGGACGTTCAGCATTACTTGTACCTAAAACCTTACGGTTTTTTTCGGATGCGTTTCTTCTTTGTATTCGGTTTTGTTTTCATCGGTAAATCAATTTTTCTAACGGTTAATAAGTCTAAATCGATATAGTTATAAAGCGTTTTAGTCGATACCATCTGCTTATTTTTCCAGTCGACTTGTCGTTTGGTAAACCCAATTACCGCATCAGGTGACCAACCATGATTGAGGATTTGATTGCAAGCAAAATCAATAAATTCGATTGCGATAAGCAACTTACTTTTAGCACCACAATTGATTCTGTTATGTTCGCATACAGCCTGTTCCGTTTCAGCGAAATAAGCCGTGTTGGGCGCCCCGTCTTAAGTTGTGTCGTTGTTCCACGCTTTAGTTCATTGGCAATCGTTTGGTGAGCACGGCCTAGGCGTCTTGCAATATCTCGATTGGAGTGACCCGCTTGTTTGAAAGCAGCAATTTGACCGTGTTCAAAGGGGGATAGGTGTTTGTTTTTACGGTTTTGTATGGTATTCCCAGTGTGTGCCATTATTAAATTACCTCTCATTGTTCACTAGCGTTGCATAAAACCCACAATAAACAATATATTACTTTTTATACCATTCGAGTGTGGTTCTGAAAATAAAAAAAGGGAACAGGTCTTTTAAAACCAATCAGTTCCCTTTTTTTTACATGTCATTATTGTTGTTCTAACTTCATCATTTTCTCTGTTTCTTTTCGTTTCTTCTCTTTCTCTTTATCGATGAAATGCTTTCTCGTAATCGGGCTAACAATTGCAAAATGTTCACCATAGTGTATGTTTTTGTTTGTTGGTATGGGTATATTTTGCCGGCCCTCGTTCCTTCCTAACCTCCGTTTGAAGTGCTTCAAGAGAACATTTATCGATAAAAAAAGAAATTGTTGTACTGCACTTAAGAATGTCCAGCTTTTTTTGGTTGGATTATGAATTAGTCGCATAATTCATCAAGAGCACAGGTAATCAATTCGATATACATTTGATTCCATATACCGACTGGTGAATGACTGATTAAAAGACTGACTTTTACGTGCTGTTTGAGCCATTTAAAGAAAAATTCGACATACCAACGGTTCTGATAAGTGTCTAAAATTTCTTCTTCAGTTAGATCTAGCCGATTTGTAATCAAGTGAAAAGGGGTCCCTTCCTCATCCTTGAATTCGATATACCGAACAGGTTCTTCGCGCGAAAGTATTGATACCAACTCGTTCTTCGTAACTTTTGGATGTGTTGGGTTATAAGACTTCAGCGTTTCCATCCTGAAGGTTTTTCGAACACGGACTAGAAATTGGACATCTCCTTCTATCCAGCCACCCATTTTTGTTTTATGGGCATAACCACAATCCATTACATACAAAGCACCATCGGCGTCAATGATGTGATTAACAGCGTCAGAATCAGCTACATTTCCTGTTGATGGAATCATCTTTTCAGGAAACACACTATCTGGTGAGGCAGCTACGATACGGACATGCAACTTGATTCCTACGGAATCTTTAGATATTGCAGTTCAATTTAATGCATTCTTTGGCAATTTAATATTAGTCCCATCAATGATCCGAAGTGGACCGACATCGGCATTCAGCCCCTTAGCATTCTTATTCAGCTTCCAATAACATTGGGTTAGACGGCTCAGTAAATCTGACAAATCAGCAGTATTTAAGTTAATTAAACGTCGGCTAATTTGCGAATGACTGATTGAATTTACTCCGATTTCCTTCAGAAATTCTTTTTTTGAACGGATGCCGGTTCCAATCACTCTAAGCCTGTCCCATTTGCAAAGGCTTGCCATAATAAAGATTTTCACGATTGAAAAGTCGGTTAGCTTCTTCGCATCGTAATTCATAAGCGGTCAGATAAAACATTGTTTGGTAAATTAGATAAGTATTGACGAAAGACTAAATTCTGATTTACAATGGTCATGGTTGAGCTCCTTTTTGATAGTGTAGGGAACTGATTTAGTCGTCGTTTCCTTACCTACATTAGGAGCTTTTTTGTATTTTTGCAAGTTATTAATCTATTAAGACTAATCCTATTTTAAGGTCATCTTACAGATTTTTACTTCTATGCAACGCTAGTGCTTATTGTTAGTCTCGCAACTTCATTGATACACGAAATTTTATAATGGATACTTTTTTTGAATTTAAGTGGCTAACTTGATTGTACAACTAGCCTCTATAAAAAAAAGTCAAACGTTGCACCCGGATACGTAGTCCGCTCTGGGAATACTCGTTATCCGCACATTCCTTTTCATAAGCAACAATTTCTTTTTCGAACTATTTGGTTTAACATATCCCGGTTTTTTAACCATTCTTCGGATTATCACACGATGGAGTTGGAAATAAACTAGGACCCTAACTTTCTTATGGACTCTTGAGTCGTATTGGCATGGCTTCCTGATAATAGTTTACTGTACTGTTATAGTTCTCATTTAAGAATTCCTTTTCTAATTACTCTTAAAAATAAAGCGTTTATCTATCGTTGGTAAATGCAATAAATCTTTTGTAAAAAGCACGAATTCGAAAATTGTGATCTTAGAATAATTAAGTCTGTTGAGTTCTGATGAAATATTTTTAACTAATTCTTCAATAGGAATCTTTGTTTCTATAGGACACCTCAATGTTTTTATACCAATTATTATGAGGTGTTATGACAAGTAATAAACGCATATTTCACTTGAATTGGGGACATACGCTTATTTCTTTCCATAAACAAAAGCTTTCGATAATTATCATTATGAAGCTTTATATTATGGAAAGCTTATTTGGCAACCGGTATTGGCTATGAGGCCTATAGGAAAGTCTAGAGGTTCGCTTTAATAGAGTCGCGGACTTGGAAGAAGCGTTAGAAAGAGCGTGACAAGATGGTAAGTTACCTAAGTTTAGAAACCGCTTTAAAAATGTGGATTTAATTATATTGGATGAAATGATTTACGTTCATTTCAATAAGGAGGGAGCAGAGCTCCTCTTTCAACTCATTTCTGATTGGTACGAACAGAAAAGTTTAATTATCACTTCAATTTTGGAATTTAGCAATTCTAGATTAACTGCTGGTTTGGTAGATCGAGTGATACATCATGTTCATATTTTGAATTTTACAGGTAATAGTTTTAGAGTGACAAACGCTATATCACTACAAAAATAAATGCTGAGTTGAAGGCTGGCAAGCTTGTGTAGTTTTCATTGTAATCTTTTGCACTGTTATCTTGCAAAACACAGCTGTTTCGTTAGTCAAAGCAAAAGTTACTTTACTTGATCATATTTAACCCTGATCTGTTTCGCAATTCGCCATCCTAGTTGGTCAACGATTTCATTTATCTCATTATCGGCTCAACTAACGACCGAAATTCTTCGATTAACCTATTAGAGAATAACCCCAAATATAACATAGGGATATTTATCAATAAATCCACTTCCAACTGAACTTCTAATATATAACAGATGACCAGATCTATCAAAATTAAAATGGAGCGTGAATAAAAAACTTTTAGGGAGTTATCTGTGATCTTTTAAAGTGTGTTTTATTTGAATAAATTTGGCTATGTGCTTGTTTTTTATAGGGAAAAACTCGTTATTGACTTAATTGAAAATTTGGTGTAGACTGAAAGTTAGGTAAGAACAGTGCATAACAGTTAGGACAGGTTAGGTACAGTCTTTAATTAGATTTAATTGAAAATATTAGTGAGGTGGCTGGAATTATGATAGTTCGCGATAGTCCCGTACCAATGTATAAGCAATTATCGAAGATTATCAATGACCAAATAACAAGTGGGGAATTAAAAAATGGAAGCAAAATAGGCTCCGTAAATGAGTTAATGATACGCTATGGAATCGGACGAGTTACCGTTGTGAATGCGTTAGAGGATTTAGTTGAAAAGGGCTTAATTATTTCTAAACAAGGTAAAGGCTCGTACGTACGTCCCCAATACTATAATGAGCAATTATCGACGCTTAGGAGTTTTAAACAGATAAATAATTTAGAGGCTGATGAGGTCACGGAACAAATTCTATTTTTCGAGTATATTAATACACCTAGTTCAATTAAAGACCAGTTTCCTGAAGAAAAAAAAGTTTTAATGATAGGAAGACTTCATATCCAAAGAAATACTCCTATTGCATATGTAAATATATATTTACCCCAAGATATTGCGGCTGGGATAGTAAGTGCTGATGTAAATAAGTCATCGATTTATGAAGTTTTAGAAAATAAAAATATCCTGGTTGAAGAAGCTTTGCAGAACATATGTGCTGAATCGGCAAAAGCACCCATTACGGATATACTTCAAGTAGAAAAGGGCTTCCCATTACTGGTAAATGAAAGGACCTCTTTCGATCTTTCGAATAGAGTGTTGATGGTTAGTAAATTTTATTATAGACATGATGCTTATAGTTTTATGGTTAGACTTCAAAGGGCGAAAAACCTGTAAAATATTCTAATCGAAACCAGCAAAAAATTGATGACTAAGTAAGGAGAATGACTAAGGTGTTTGAACAGTTGGATCAACTTGTGAATATCGATTACAACAAAAGAAAAATTCATGAATTATATAGGGAAGCACGTAAAAATACTGATACCTCCCTAACATTAAAGGCAGTTGAAATTATAGAGGATTTCCCAAAAGGTAGATTTGTCTTTTTTGTAACAGGTTCAGTCATGAGAGAAGGGGTATCGTCCTCAATTGGAGAAACAGATGGACCTTTAGGTACAGCAATCCTAGCAAAAAAGGTAAGAGAATATCGCTCGGTAATTCCACTTATCCTGACGGAAAAAACATTAGTAGAAGCAACGATTTCTATTCTGAAAGCCGCTGGACTTGCCGTAGTAACACCTGAACAGGCTTTAGTAGCACAGAAACTGGACGGAAAAGGATATACATCCGTTGCTTGCATCCTTCCATTTCCTTGTGAAGATGAAGAAGCAAAAATAGTTTCGATAAAGTTAATTGAAGATTACAACCCGGCCGCGGTTATATGTATAGAAAAAACGGGAAAAAACATAAAGGGTACTTACCATAGTATGCAAGGTCTTGATTATTCAAAAGGAAGAGCTAGAGTGGATTATCTTGTAGAAAAAGCGATGGAAAATAATATTCCAACAATCGCTATTGGTGATGGTGGAAATGAAATTGGCATGGGGAACGTAGTAAACGTGGTTAGAAAACATGTCCCCCATGGAGAAATCATCGCTTCCGTAACAAAGGTGGATCTATTGGTAACTGCATCTGTCTCTAACTGGGGCTGTTATGCAGTTTGCGCCGCTATTGCTCTGAAAACGGGAAATGTAAACTTTCTTCCACAAGTTTCTGATGAAAAACGAATGTTGGAGGTTGCTGTTTTATCCGGTCTTATAGATGGAGCCACGGGAAAAACAAATACGACAGTAGATGGATTTTCTCTTGAAACAAATATCGCGATAATTGAAATGTTGAGGGCAATTGTTTTAAGGGGGTGGTAAAAGTTACTCATATCTCTAGGGGAGTATTTTAAAAGTCAAAGGTACTAATGTAATTAAGAGGCTACTAGTAATTTATATTCTAATGAGGGGGAGTAAAAATGAAGAAAACTTCAATACTTATTCTTTTATTGACAATTTGCGGATTGTTGTTATCCGCTTGTGGTGACGGTACTAAAGTTGAAAATAGCGGTAGTGACTATAAAACTAATTTGACGCTTGGTACTGGCAGTACTGGTGGAGTGTACTATCCATTTGGTGGCGAACTGGCGAACGTTTGGAATGATAAAATTGATGTGGATGGGTTTGACGTTAGCGCTGTTCCAGGAGGTGGAGTTGAAAATGTTGCAAAAACTATTAGCGGACAGTTTCAATTAGGCCTTTCTGAAAATGTTATACTCATTGATGCGATTAATGGGACAGGACAGTTTGAAGGGGCAAAGGCATCTAATATAGGTCTTATCACCGCGCTTTTTCCAGAGACATTGCAGGTGGTTACTCTAGAATCTACGGGCATAAATTCTATTGAAGATTTAAAAGGAAAAAAAGTGGCTGTTGGACCACCGGGGGGTGGGACATACAACGCATCACAGATTTTAATGGAAGCCTATGGTTTTGGAAAAGGTGATTATACTCCTTTTGAGGAAGGTTTCGGTGACGCCCAAGGTAAATTGCAGAATGGTACGATTGATGCAATTATTTTCGTTGTAGGTATTCCTTCCGCTGCCTTGGATGAATTGCAGGCTACATCCAAGAAGGTGAAATTTCTTGATTTGAATGACCAAGCTATTCAGTTGTTGGAAGAAAAAATTCAATATGAAGAGTATGTGATAGAAGCAGGTACCTATAGTTGGCAAGAGGAACCTGTGAGAACCGTTGCAGGTATGGCAATGCTTTTTGCATCAACGGATCAAGTAAGTGAGGATTTGGGTTATGAAATAACTAGGAACTTGTTTGAGTATTCAGGGAGCATGGCCATTGCCCAGGCGAAGTTGATTTCTAAAGACTCCGCATTTATGGGTATGAAAGGCATGCCACTTCACCCGGGTGCTAAAAAATACTATGAAGAAATGGGCATGCTAGAGTAAAAATAAACTAAAATCGGGTCACTGACTCGATTTTTTATAAAAGTAGATTACAATAGGGAGGGGTTCCACATGTCTACACTTAATCAGGAAGAATTACTTGAGAAATATGATAAAGAATCTACTTATAGAAAAAATTTAGGGGGATGGGGATGGGTTACTCTCTCAATTGGTGTCCTTCTTACTCTTTTTCATATGTATACCGGGTATAGAGGCTCCTACCCATCGTTTATTCAGGGAGCAATCCATGTTGGAACGGGACTTTCTCTTGCATTTTTGTATTATCCCTTAAAACCCTCTATGTCACGAAAAAAAGGTGTTGTATGGTACGACGCTATTTTATCTTTGCTTGGGATGTCAGTTTATTATTATATCGTTGTCGAATATGAACGTATAATTACCCACGCAATAATATTCGGTTTTACTACGTTAGATATGATTGTGGCAACTCTTGGTATTATTTTGCTTTTGGAAGCAACCCGAAGGGTAGTTGGTTTGCCAATTGTAATTATCGCTTTGGCGGCTATTGGGTATTATTTATGGGGAAACCTGGTTCCTTTGTTTGGTACATCCGGGGCCAACTGGAAAACAGTTTCAACAGAGTTGTTTTTTAGTTCTGAGGCAATTTTTGGTGTCCCTACCCAGGTGTCCTCAACATATATATACTTGTTTTTATTCTTTAGTGTCATGCTTGTACAAACAAATATAGGTGCATTTTTTAACGACTTGGCTTTTCGAATGACGGGACGTTTTACCGGTGGTAGCGCAAAAACAGCAGTCATCGCTAGCGGATTGCAGGGAATGGTTAATGGAAGCACAATCGCTAATACGGTAGGGTCTGGCTCATTTACAATTCCAATGATGAAAAGATCTGGATTTCATCCAACGTTTGCCGGCGCCGTGGAGGCTTCGGCTTCAACTGGTGGGCAAATTATGCCGCCAATCATGGGTGCCGCAGCTTTTATTATGGCTAGCTATGTCGGGATTCCTTACAACCAGGTGATTATGTATGCTTTAATACCGGCGATTTTATACTTTGTTGGTGTCTTCATGGGGACACATTTTGAAGCTAAAAAAATGGGGATTCTAGGTATCCCGAAAGAGGAATTACCGAAAGTAGGGAATTTAATAAAAAGACTTGATCTGCTAATCCCAATTGTCTTCTTGATAGGAATATTATTGATGGGATATACCCCTACTTTTGCGGCCTTGCTTGCAATTCTTGTGACCTACTTGGTTAGTCTTTCTAGGAAAGATACAAGACTTTCATTTACTAAGCTTATTCAGTCACTTGAAATAGGGGCAAGAACGGCGCTTCCAGTCATCTGTGCTTGTGCTACGGCTGGAATTGTCGTTGGAACAGTCACGAAAACTGGTCTTGGATTAAAGCTTGCTGGTAGCATCATAGGCTTAGCGGGTGGTGTCTTTATCTTGGTTTTATTTTTCACTATGATAGCTTGTTTATTACTTGGAATGGGTTTACCAACAACGGCCAACTATGTTGTCACTGCAATAATGGCGGCACCAGCCCTTATTCAATTTGGAGTACCAGTAATTTCCGCGCATATGTTTGTGTTTTACTTCGGAATCGTTGCAGATATTACACCCCCGGTCTGCCTTGCTGCTTATGCAGCAAGTGGAATTGCAGGCTCCAATCCAATGAAGACAGGGATCAATGCCGTTAAGCTTAGTGTAGCTGCATTTATCGTACCTTATATGTTTATTTTTAATCCCATTCTCTTACTGCAAGATGCAACCGTGATAGGTTTGTTGATTGCGATTCCAACGGCGATTATTGGAATAGTTGGACTTAGTGCAAGTGTGATGGGCTACTTTGTAAAAAGAACGCTCTGGTTTGAGCGAATTCTACTTTTCGGGTTTGGATTGTTACTTATCGAAGCGTCAGTCCTGTATTCGCTAATTGGTCTTGCAGGTTTGGTGGCAGTCGGGATGTTTCAACACTATAGAAAGGGTCTTATTGATGAACAACAAACAACAACTGTATAGTAAAAAAAGTTTTTTATTATGAAGATTTATCAAATAGGATAAGAATAAAATTAGTGTATAAGGAGAGTGGTATAAATTGTTTGAACAGTTGGATCAACTAGTGAATATTGACTACAATAAAAGAAATATTTATGACTTATATAAAGCGGCGCGTAAAAGTAACGGTACTTCGCTCACACTAAGGGCCGCCGAAATGATAGAAGCCATTCCAAAAGATAGGTTTGTCTTTTTTGCAACAGGATCTGTGACAAGGTCTTGGGTAACTCCCACTATCGGAGAAACGGATGGGCCATTAGGTACAGCAATTTTAGCTAAAAGAATACGAGAATGTTGTTCTGCAATTCCCATTATCTTAACAGAAGAGTCATTGGTCAAAACAACTATTCCAGTTTTGAGAGCAGCGGGACTTGCCGTGGTCACACCTGAACAGGCTTTGATGGCACAGAAACTGAGTGGAAGGGGCTACACATCTGTCGCATGTATCCTTCCGTTTCCATGTGAAGATGAAGAAGCAAAAATAGCCTCGAAGAAATTAGTTGAAAAGTATAATCCAGCTGCTGTTATATGCATAGAAAAGGCAGGGAAAAGTGAGAAAGGTACATATCATAATATGCGGGGATATGATTATTCACAAGGTAGAGCAAGGGTGGACTATTTAGTAGAACATGCGATGGAGAATGGTATCCCTACTATTGCTATAGGTGATGGTGGAAATGAGATTGGCATGGGTAATATAATAGACGCGGTTAAAGAACATGTTCCTCACGGAGATGTCATTGCTTCTATAACAAAGGTGGATTTGCTAGTAACTGCATCAGTTTCCAATTGGGGTTGTTACGCAATATGTGCTGCTCTTGCCTTGAAAACAGGGAAGAAAAACCTACTTGCTCAAGGTGCAGATGAGAAACGTATGTTAGAGGCTGCCGTGTTATCCGGACATGTTGATGGTGCAACAGGGAAAGCTGAAACTACAGTAGATGGATTTTCCTTAGAAACCAATATTGCGATGATTGAAATGATAAATTCAATCGTTGCTAGGGAACTTACTTAAAGCACTAATTAGAAGAATTTTTAAGGAGTGAGAAATGATGAAAAATATTTTTGGGCAGGAAATTGATATAGAAGTTGGTTATGCGAGAGGGGAAATATTGAAAAATTCATTCTCTGAAAAAATGAAACAACAGAATGCAGTTGCTATGATTGAAGAACGTGTTAAAAATATAGGAGAAGAAAGTCTTTTTATTTTCACAGGAAACGTTAGAAATAATCAATTAAAAAAAGAGGATTTGGGCATTCTTTCAGAAGAATGGGTCGGCCCATCACTTTTTTTTCCGGCTTTAAAAGAGAAGGCATTATTACATTTTTCTTCAAAGGATAAAAATGATGATGTTGCAATATTTAATAGAACGAGCGCAGCGATTGTAAGCTCGATTTTGGCTTTAGTAAACCCGGGGCAAGATGTAATTTCATACGCTCCAAATAAAAAAGCGCATCCTTCTGTAGTCCGTGGAGCTAAATTAGCCAATGCAAGATTTACGGAGGTAGGTAGTATTGAAGAGTTGAAAGATACGCAATTTTCCGATGACTCTATATGCGTGATTACAGGGGTAACAAGTGAATTACTTTTACTTAATACCGAGGATTTTGTAAAGGCTATTCAAATAGCTAAAAGTAGGGGGTTTACAGTAATCATTGATGATGCTTATGGTGCCCGAATTCGGACTATTTTACTTAACCAGGCATCTGCTTTAGAAATAGGCGCAGATATAGTAATTACAAATAACGATAAAGCGGGACTTCATGGTCCAAGGGCAGGAATATTGGCCGGCAAAAAAGAACTAGTTGTAAAAATTTCTGCTAAAGCAAGTGAATACGGAATGGAAGCTCGTGCACCAATTGCATTGGGAGTCTTACGATCACTGGAAAAGTTCAATTCGAATGATTTAATTGAGGAACAACATGTTGGAAATCTTTTGTATGAGGGGTTATCACAAAAATTAGGTGAAGAAAAAGTGAGGAAAACATTATTAGGCCCCGAGATTTCAGGTGAAAATACGTTGAAATATTTGTTAGATAGAAGATCCCTTTCCATAGAAAAGTGTTCAATTGTGCCAGCAGAAGCAACCGCTGCTATAGGTTTTATTCTCTTGAGAAAGTATGGGATTATAACTACTAATACGTGTGGCATGCCTGGAGCAAGGGTATCACTTAGATTAAAAACAAATAAAGAGACAATTGAAAGCTTTGGAGGAGTTAATAAAGTAATAGAAGCTGTTTTAGATTCTTTTAATATCGTAGCAAACATTATTGATGATTCTGAAAAAATTAGAGATTTAATCATAGGGTAAGAGAGGGTGAATGTAAAATGAAGGAAAAAAGAATTGGTTTTATTGGATTAGGAAATATGGGTCTGCCTATGGCTATGAATTTATTAAAAGGTGGTCAGAAATTATCAGTATTTGATAAGAATGTTGAAGCAGTAAATTGCATGGTTAAGTTAGGGGCCAAAGCATGCGTGAATGCCAAAGAGGTTGCAGAAAAAAGTAGTATTATTTTCATCTCACTTCCGAATTCACCAATTATTGAATCAGTAATTATAGGAGTTGATGGTGTCCTTGAAGGTTTCAAAAACGGAGAAGTTATTATTGATATGAGCAGTGCGGATCCATCTAGTACTAGAAAAATTTCCGATATCCTTTTAGAGAAGGGAGTAACTATCATTGACGCACCTGTAAGTGGAGGTCCGGAAGCGGCAGCTGAGGGAACTTTAAGTATTATGGTGGGCAGTTCAGAGGCGGATTATTTAACGTATAAACCGTTGTTAAGTTTATTAGGAACCAAAGTGAGTCATGTGGGGGAAGTGAGTTCTGGTCATTCTATAAAAGCTATTAACAACTTACTTTATGGAACAATTTTTGTAGCTTCATGTGAAGCAATGGCGTTAGGTGTTAAATCAGGAATAAAAGCAGAGAAGCTACTAAGTGTTATAAGCGCGAGTGCTGGGCGTAACTTTGCAATTGATGTGAAATTCCCTGGAAATGTGATGTCTCGTAACTTCAAACCGGGATTTTCAACTGATCTATTAAATAAAGATATGGATATTGCACTTTCTTTAGCGAAAGAGCAAAATGTGCCTGTAGTACTTTCGCAAGCGGCAAGCCAATTTATTACCATGGGGATTCAAAAAGGCTATGGGAAATTAGATCATACTGCACTAATTCAGTTTTTTGAAGAGTTTATAGGTATGGAAGTTAAGCAAACTGAAGGAGGTAAAATAATATGAATACCTACAAAAATTTAATAGCGGGGAAATGGGAGAATGCCATGTCTGGTGAAACTTTTATGAGTATAAATCCTGCAAACAATAAAGATATTATAGCTTCCTTTGCCAAGTCGGCTGAAGAAGATGTTGAAGCAGCGGTTGAGGCTGCAAATGATGCTTTTAAAGGATGGAGAAACACTCCTGCTCCACAACGAGCAGAAGTATTCTTTAAAGTCGTAAACAAAATTGAGGATAGAAGAAAAGAGTTTGTTGATGTTCTTGTCAGGGAGACTGGGAAAACACAAGACGAGGCATTGGGAGAAGTGATAAGAACAATTAATGTTGTTCGGTTTATGGCCGGCGAGGCGACTCGACTTGCAGGTGAAACTTTGCCTTCTCAACAACACGGAGTAATTGCTTACACGAAGAGAGAGCCACATGGAGTAGTTGGAATTATTACTCCATGGAATTTCCCTTTAGGTTTGGCGGCTTCAAAAACAACACCTGCATTAATTGCAGGTAATACCGTTGTATTTAAGCCAGCAAGTAATACACCGCTAATCAGTACGATGTATGTACAATTACTTATGGAATGTGGTTTACCTGCGGGAGTATTAAATATGATAACTGGACCAGGTGGACCTGTAGGTAAGGTTTTCGGTAATAATGACAAAGTCAGTGCTGTTTCATTCACTGGTTCAACAAAAGTGGGTACAAAACTCGGTAAAACTGTTAATAATCGTAATGCCCGTATGCAGGCTGAAATGGGGGGCAAAAATCCATTTGTTGTCCTTCCAGATGCGGATTTAGATTTAGCTGTTGAGCATATTATTCTGGGGGGGTTTGGAGAATGCGGTCAGCGCTGTACTGCTACAAGTCGAGTTATTGTCCATAAGCAAGTTGTCGAAAAGTTAACTTCCAAGCTTCTGAATGCTACGAAAAAAATTGTAATTGGAAATCCAGCAAATAATCATGTAAACATGGGGGCGTTAATAGATCATATACAAGTGGAGAATTATGAAAAGTATATTCAGATTGGGAGGGAGGAAGGGGCTAAGTTAGTTTTTGGTGGGAGTCGCTTGGAAGAAGGTGACCTTAAGAATGGTTACTTTGTAACACCGGCAATTTTTACTAACGTAACTTCTGAAATGAGAATTGCGCAAGAAGAAATTTTTGGTCCTGTAGTATGTATTATTGAAGTCGAGTCTTTTGACGAAGCATTAAAGGTTTCTAATGATGTAGCTTACGGACTTTCATCTTCCATATATACTAATGATTTAAAGAAAGCTTTTGGATTTTTAGATGGAATTGAATCAGGTGTATCTCATGTAAATATGCCCAGTATTTACAGTGAACCTCATTTTCCTTTTGGGGGAATGAAATGTACTACAACTGGACCACGTGAGCAAGGAAAGGCTGGAGTCCAATTTTATTCTGAGACAAGAACAATGTATGTAAAACCATGAGTAGTTGTTTATTATAAGTAACATTTGTATTAATTAATTTATGCAATTATATATTGTGTTTTGCAAGGGGGGAGGAAGTGACCCTTAAAGTGGCCGGCACCAGCCCCTCATTATTCAAAAAAAGGTGGCAAATACAAATGTTTTCGGTTTTTGCCAAAGATAATTTATTAATTTTTCATTTCTATTACTTAAAGAGGATGGGACCTGTAACGGGAAGTCACTAGCTTTGTATAGAAGTGAAAACATGTGAAATATCCTTAATAAGGAATTAAATGTAATAGTTTTATTACTTGCAGAAATATAAAAAAGCTACGAATGTAGGTTAGGAAACGACAACTAAATCAGTTCCCTACACTATAAAAGGAGCTTAACCATGACCAATGTAAGCTAAAATTAAGTCTTTCTTCAATACTTATCTAATTTTCCAACCAATAGTTTTATCTTGCCCACTTATGAATTACGATGCGAAGAAGCTAATCGGCTTTTCAATTGTGAAAATATTTATTAATGGAAGCCTTGCAAATGGGACAGCCTTAGAGTGGTTGAAACCAGTATTCGACATAAAAGAATCTCAGAAAAAAATTGGAGTAAATTCGATTAGTCATTGGCAAATTAGTCGAGGTTTAATTAATTTATATTCTGCTGATTTATCAGATTTACTTAGTCGACTAACCCAATGTTATTGGAAACTGAATATTAATGCTAAAGAGCTGAATGCTAATGTCAGTCCACTTCGAATCATTGAAGGGACTTATATTAAATTGCCGAAGAATGCATTAAATTGGACTGCAGTCGCTAAGGATTCCGCAGGAATCAAGTTGCATTTCCGTATCGTAGCTGCATCTCTTGATAGTGTGTTTCCTGAAAAGATGATTCCATCAACAGGAAATGTAGCTGATTCTGACGCTATTAATCACATCATTGACACCGATGGTGCTTTGTATGTAATGAATCGTGGTTATGCCCATAAAACAAAAATGGGTGGCTAGATAGAAAGAGATGTCCAATTTCTTGTCCGGGTTCGAAAAACCTTCAAGATGGAAACGCTGAAGTCTTATAACCCAACACATCCAAAAGTTACGAATAACGAGTTGGTATCAATACTTACGCGCGAAGAACCTGTTCGGTATATCGAATTCAAGGATGAGGAAGAGATCCCTTTTCACTTGATTAAAAATCGGTTAGATTTAACTGAAGAAGAGATTTTTGACACTTATCAAAACCGTTGGTATCTCGAATTTTTCTTTAAATGGCTCAAACAGCACGTAAAGGTCAGTCATTTATTCAGTCATTCTTCAGCCGGTATATGGAATAAAATGTATATCGCTTTGATTACCTTTGCTTTTGCTGAAATTATGCGACTAATTCAACATCCAAACAAAAAAAAACTGGACATTCTTAAGTGCAGTAAAACAATCTCTATTTTTATCGATAAATGTTCTCTTGAAACACTTCAAACGGAAATTTAGAAGGAGCAAGGGCCGGTAAAAAGTACCCCTACCAACAAACAAAAACATATACTATGGTGAAGATTTTGCAATTGTTAGCTAGATTACGAGAAAGCACTTCATCGATAAAGAGAAAGAGAAGAAACTAAAAGAAACAGAGAAAATGATGAAGTTAGAACAACGATAATGACATGTAAAAAAAAGGGAACTGATTGGTCATAAAAAACCTGTTCCCTTTTTTTATTTTCAGGACCACACTCGAATGGAATAAAAAGTAATATATTGTTTATAGTGGGTTTTATGCAACGCTAGTGCACTCACCGAACTTGGAAACTATTCCCACAATTAATCAGTTGTTTCGTTGACTGGCACTAATAAAAGTTTCTATTGTATTAAAATACATGCGGTGTTATAATTATGAGTATTATTGTAATTGTAGGAGGAAATGTATATGAAGAGAAAAAACGTTATTATTATAGGTGCTGCAGGAAGAGATTTTCACAATTTTAATACGGTTTATCGAGATAATAAAGAGTATAATGTCGTTGCATTTACTGCAACGCAAATACCTGATATAGATGGTCGTAAATATCCAAGTGAATTAGCTGGTGAGTTGTATCCTGAAGGAATTCAGATTTATCCACAAGATGAATTACCGAATTTAATTAAAGAGTTGGATGTAGATGAATGTGTATTTTCATATAGTGATATAAGTTATGAAGATGTGATGGGTGTGGGTGCAATTGTGAATGCGGCAGGTGCTAACTTCACATTACTAGGACATAAAAGTACGATGTTGAAAAGTAATAAACCCGTTATTTCTGTTTGTGCTGTACGAACTGGAACAGGTAAAAGTCAAACGTCACGAAAAATTGTTGAAACGTTAATTCAGCATGGTTTAAAAGTTATTGCTGTTAGACATCCGATGCCGTATGGCGATTTAAATGCACAGCGTGTTCAACGTTTTGCTACTGTGGAAGATTTAAAGAGTCATAACTGTACGATTGAAGAAATGGAAGAGTACGAACCACATGTTCAACGTGGAAATATCGTTTATGCTGGGGTGGATTATGCAGATATTTTAGAGGCAGCTGAAAATGATCCAGAAGGTTGCGACGTTATTTTATGGGACGGTGGAAATAATGACTTCTCCTTCTTTGAGCCGGATTTAGCCGTTACTGTTTTAGATCCACATCGACCAGGTCATGAGCTGAAATACTATCCTGGAGAAGTTTGTTTAAGAACAGCTGATGTAGCAATCATTAACAAAATTGATAGTGCAACAGCAGAAGCCATTCAAATTGTAGAGAATAATATTAAACTTGTAAGTCCAAACAGCACTCTGGTTAAAGCTGAATCAAAGATTACCGTCGATCATCCTGAACTTATTACTGGAAAGCGTGTGCTGGTCGTGGAAGATGGCCCTACGTTGACACATGGAGAGATGAAAATTGGTGCGGGGTCAGTTGCAGCTGAACGTCTAGGCGCGAAGGAAATCATTGATGCACGTCCATTTGCTGTGGGTACATTAGTAGATACGTTTGAAAAATACGATCATATTAAAAATGTTCTTCCAGCGATGGGGTACGGTGAGCAACAATTAAGAGACTTAGAAGAAACAATTAATAATGCGGATTGTGATTCCGTGATAATTGGAACGCCAATGGATTTAACTCGCATCATTTCGATTAACAAACCATGTACGCGTGTGCATTACGATTTAGAAGAAGTGGGCACACCCAATTTAAGTACTATTTTAAAAGAATTTATTCAAAAACATAATTTAGTTTAATAAATAACCAACTAATACTACTGTCCAAATTTATTAAATTGGACAGTAGTATTTGTTTGTCCTTAGTTGCGTTTTAAGATATTAATGAAGAATAACTCAATGAAGTTATAGAAAAGCTTGTTGCTGAAGGCTATGATTGCATAGGAATTAGATGTGACGTAACAAACGAGACCGATATTCAACAAGCGATTGATCAAACGGTTGAGCGATACGACAGACTTGACGTACTTGTGAATAATGCGGGCATGCAGCATATCGCATTAATTGAAGATTTTCCTACAGAGAGATTTGAACTGATGACTAAAATTATGCTTGTAGCAACCTTTATGGCAATCAAATATGTGATGCCTTTGATGAAAGAGCAACAATTTGGTAGAATTATTAATATGGCTTCTATAAACGTAGTAGTCGAATTTGCTGGTAAAGCAACTTATAATAGATGGTGGATATATTGCGCAGTAAAATGAATAACTAATTTTCGGAACTGTAATTGCAGAAACATCGGAAATACAATTAGGAGGAATAGTCATGGAAACAAATAAAATAACAATGATGGAAGCATATAGAATTGAAGCACTTCGTAGTAAAGGCATATCGAACGACGAGATAATCGTCCAACTTGATAGTAAAGAGGTAGATTTTGGAGACCGTGTAGAACCCGATATGGATTTTAGTGGGTTAATTTCACTTTACGAACAAAGTCCTCAAACATTTAAGGAGATTTTAGAGGACGGTTATACAGTGAAATTTATAACAATGAATGGTCTACAAAATTTACTAAAAATGAAATTCGATATAATTAAAGACCGTGATTATGAACTAGTGGAGCACGGCGTCTCTCAGTTATCAATTGACATGACGACATATACTGCACTAAAACAGATGCTCGGAAAGAATTGTAGAATTGAAGAACTTTCCAAGGAAAATGATAAACAGTTAATAAACGTTCTTTTCGTATAACTCATTTTAATAGAATAGGCGGTCGTTACCTCTTTTATGTGAGATAATGTCCGCCTTTTTTTGAGTCTCAAAACCATTGGTATTGAATATTCGACGCTCTTAAAAAAATTGTTAAGCTTAATTATCAATCTGGAGAATTTTTACTGTTTGGAGGAGAAGGAAAATTGAACTTTATAGCAATTGATTTTGAAACGGCAAATGATTCAAGAGCAAGCATTTGCTCAATCGGACTTGTAAAAGTAGTAAATGGTTTAATAATTGAAGAAATACATACGTATATTGACCCACAGGATGAATTTACTTATCGCAACACAGAAATACACGGAATTACTGAAGAAATGGTAATAGGGGCGCCAACATTTGAAGAGTATTGGCCTACGTTTAAAGGGTTGATTGAAAATGAAGTTTTAATGGCACATAATGCAAGTTTTGATATGAGTGCACTTCGTTATGCCTTAAATAAATTCAATGAACCTTATGCTGTCTTTACATACGGTTGCTCATATGTGTTCTCCAAAAAAGTTTGGCCTTCACTATACAATCATAAGCTTTCTACAATGGCGAACCATCTAGGCATACGTTTTAAACATCATGATGCTTTGGAAGATGCTAGAGTTTCAGCGTTTGTGACATTGGCTGCATTAAAAGCCAGTGAAGTTCAATCACTTGATGACTTATCGGAAATGCACAACTTACAATTAGGTGTTCAAAAATGCGATGGCTATACACCCGCTGGCGTAAAGAAGCGTAAGAAATCTGCTGGAGTGTCAGCTTCAAAAAAAGAGACAGTGCAAATTAATAAATCTCATCGCTTTTATAATAAAACGGTTGTATTTACAGGTAAATTGCAATCTATGACCCGAGCGGAAGCATCAGAAAAAGTGATGGATTCTGGCGGGAATTGTGCAAATCACATAACGATAAGCACACACTTCTTAGTTATTGGTGATTATGACTTAACAAGCTATTCGGAAGTATTTAACAGTTCAAAAATGCAAAAAGTTGAAGAACTCGTTAATAAAGGATATTCCATAGAGATTTTAGGCGAAAGCGATTTTTTAAGAATAATTCGCAAGTAGCATTAAAGAAATACATGTTTCACAATCTTTTTTGCACAAGGAATTTTTTTAATTATCTATAAGCCCTGAAACTTTTTAATTTGTCTCATATTCTATAAAGAGCAATTGGAAAGGGGGGGGATAAGATGTCTTCAGGAAAATGTGAAGAGAAGAACGTTGGTAACGGAGTTGGTTTTACGTTAATTGTTGTATTATTTATCCTGCTTATCATTGTTGGAGCAGCTTTTGCTGGGAACGGCTATGATGAGGGATATGGCCATGGTTATGGTGGCGGCTGCTACTAGTGACCAATAACTATCTGGACTTACTGGCGAATTTTGGAATTGGTGGTGCACATCCAGGTGGATTTCTCCTTACGCAGTCTATATTGAAAAAGGAACAAATTCAACAATTTGAATCTGTTTTAGATATAGGTTGTGGGACCGGACAGACAGCGGAGTATTTGGCCAAACATTACGGATGTACTGTTACAGCAGTTGATAATCATCCTATAATGTTGGAAAAAGCAAAGACTCGATTTTTAAAAAGTGACTCTTCAGTTATTGTAATAGAAGGAGATATTCAACAATTATCTTTACGGGAAAAATCCTATGATTTAATACTAGCGGAGTCTGTTATTTCATTCACTACTATTTCCAGTACCCTAAATAAACTCGCTGGGGTGCTGAAAACTGGTGGTCGAGTGATATTAATTGAAATGGTAGCCGAACAATCTTTAACCGTAGATTTGTATGAAAAAGCTTGTAGATTATATGGAATTAATGAAATTCTAGATGAAGCTGAATGGAAATTGAAGTTGGGGCAAGCTGGTTTTACGCAAATAGAAATAATTGATACACCGTATGAACTTACACAAACCGAAATTAAGGATATCAATCCATCCGATACAATTACTTTGGATAACTTTGAATTATGGGATGAGCATAATCGTTTCATAACCGAAAACTTTGAATCTCTAGGCTATCGGGTGTTCCGTTGTACTCTATGATGATACGAAAAGATCTTTCTTCTATGGAACCAATTAGAAGCAAGATCTTTTTCGTTAATAGAGTTGTCCTTTAGTAGGAAAGTTGGATCCGTTAATCAGTTCCTTAGATGACAATTGAAGTAATTCTAGAATAGTAAAGGGACCACAATTTTTTTGGTAGGAATCGATGATTTGATAACCTATTGAGTAACCAATCCATTCAGGCAGCGGGCTTCCCTTTTTGCCATATAAATAATTTCTATGATTTTTCAAACCTTTTAAATTTAGTGAATGAATATAAGTAGTAAGCCATATGTTCAAAGCCATTTCAAAAGAATAAAGATTCTTCCATGGCCCAAGCCATCTTTCACCGTGAAAATCCCTCACTGCATATTCCGCTAGCCCTTCAATAATAAGTGAATCCATCAAAGGTATATCATTAGATTCCAAAGATAGGAAATTTAATCGACATATATGATTGTATTCATGTGCAAATAATGCTCTAATTTCTTCTGAAGTAAGTTCTTCTGACAAAAATAAAAACAAAGCATTTTTATATGCAACACCGTTCTTAGTAGGTGCTGCCTCAACACAATCTACTTTAGTGATGGGAAAGATGTAAATGGATACTTCTGGGCCTTGCCATAAGTTTCTTAAAAGCTGATATTCCAAATCAACATGTTCCCAAAATTTTTGTTTTTTCATTTTCGCTACTCGGTATTCTAAAGTTGCAGATTCAGATGGGTTAAATAAACCATAGTTTAAAAATTCATATTGTAATTCTTCAGGGCTATAATCAGGAAAAGATTCTACGATTGGTGCACATAATATAGTGCACTGAAGGGTATAGGCACTATTACTAGATTGTTCGATATATGCAACTGAAAACTTTGAGAGCCATAAATGAGTATCTATAACCGTCATGTATTCCAACCTTTCCTAGGATTTAAGCTTACGTTTTGTGGCAAGTGATCACATAATGTGAATAGGCTTAGACGCTTAGCTGATGTCATGAGCATTTAACATCATATGCTAAGAGTACATGCTTTTAGGATAGGAGGATTATAATGTCTCAAACAAATATGTTTAACTTATGTAATAGATATCATGGAAGAAATGTCAGGATTACATGCCATGATGGAAAGGTTTATACAGGAGAAATTACTAGAGTGGAACGGGATATGGTTTGGATTCGACCTTCTAGCGATTTAGGAGGATATGGCTTTGGATATTGGGGATATCGTAGAAGAAGAAGTTTTGGTATTGGAATTGCGATAGGTACAATTGTTGGAATTGTTTTAGCTTCGGCATTTTTGTGGTAATTAGGTACAAAAATAAACCGTGAATCCTTTGAATAAAAGGGTTCCGGTTTATTTTTTAAGAAATTAATCCCACTACGATGACAGCTCCTATTAGAACTAGAGTTGCAAAAAGAGCCCCCCATTGTTTACCGTCTGGCTGGTCGTTTCTGCTGTCCGCTTTATTGTATTTCAAAATATCGCCTCTTTTCTTTATTTTATTATACCCGTCTTTAATAACAATAATCATTTTTATATTAATTGATAATGGATAGTTCGTTCGGTTTTTTGTGATAATATGAATATATGGGAATAATTAGAGTTATTTGTGGAATGAAAAGTGATAAGTGCAAATTAAAGACACAGCGCTTACCTTGGAGGAACTTTATATGAATCGTAAAGCCTTTTTTCTAGCATTGTTTACAGTAATTATTTGGGGGTCTGGATTTGCAGCGATACGGGCTAGTCTCATGGGAGGATATACTCCTGGACATTTAGTTCTTACTAGATTTCTAATTGCATCAAGTGTGTTTGTTATTTATGCACTTTGGCCAGGCACGAAGTTTTCACTACCAAGAAAAAAAGATTTGGTGAAAATTCTTCTGCTTGGCTGGGTAGGAATCAGTGTTTATCATTTTGGAGTTACTTTTGGGGAAGAGACAATTTCAGCAGGAACAGCGGGTATGTTAATTGGGTCTTCACCTATTTTCACAGCACTAATTGCAGTTATTGTATTAAAAGAACGTCTAAGTACAATCGAATGGTTCGGCATGCTAATTGGAATTATAGGGATTCTTCTAATTACAATTGGATCCGAAGGAGCACTTTTCACGATTTCTAAAGGGGCATTGTTGGTTTTAATGGCATCTGTAGCGACTTCCCTATTCTTTGTTTTTCAAAAGCCACTTCTTGTAAAGTATACCCCAATTGAATTAACCGCGTATTTTACATGGGCAGGTACATTACCATTTTTCATCTACTTTCCAGGTCTACTTGAAGGAATTCAAGATGCTTCTTTGGAGGCGAATTTATCTACAGTGTATATGGGTATATTTCCGGCGGCAGTTGCCTATGTTACTTGGGCTACAGCACTCTCCTTGGGAGCGGCAGGGTCCATCGCAAGTATGTTATACTTTGAGCCAGTCGTTGCTATATTCATTGCGTGGATATGGTTAAAAGAGTTTCCAAGCACGTTATCAATCATTGGTGGGATTGTTGCAATTTCGGGAGTGATAATTGTAGGTTGGATAGGACACAGATATCGTTTGAAAAAAGCAAAAAACATTGGTTATTTATAAATTGAGCGTATTTTCGCACCGCATATCCAGTTCATGAATAAGATAAAAAAGTTATTGTTTGTTATGATTAAGATGAGAACAGACATAAAAAAGGAGGTTATTTTATGAGCAACTGTAAAATTGATCATTCTTTAGTAGATGTAGACTTGAAGTTAAATGAACAAAAACCGTTCCTTCCAGAGGCTTTGTACACGAGTAGTAGTCAATTGCTAACAGAGAAACCGAAGCAGGAAGTATTAAATGAACTCTTTCACTTGTTGAAAAAGTATGATTTATCTTCTGAAGAAGTAAGAAACGAACGAGATATATCCTTAAAAGAATTGACTAGGGTGGAGCAATAACCACCTTAGTCATTTTTTTGTCAGATACTTACCTAGGTAATAAATATAATTGACTTACATAGAAACCATCTCTATAGTACTGGAGATATTATTTTGATTGATCTGAATGTCTAATCCTATGGAAAAAAATTTCATATACATACCACAAAGAGAAAGTGGTGAGCTTTATGGGAAAACAGATTTTCCAAGATCAAACAGGTAAGCGTTGGAGAATGATCAAGATATTATTCTTCTCTTCATTATTAATGATAGGGTCGATTCTATCATTGGATGTTCTTAATCGTTATCAAATAATAGATGTTCAAATGGTAAGTAATTTGAATTCAAGTTTATTCGTCGTTATAAAAAGAATGTTTATCTATTATTTAATCTTTGCTTTAATAATTGGGATTTTACGATTACTAATTTTATTTTATTTTAGTTTTAAACATTGGCGAAAAAACAAGAGGGAAAAAAAGCTTGGTATTGACCAACAAGGACTAAGTGTAACCGTTGTTATTCCTGCTTATAATGAAGCGGTTGTCATTAAAAAAACAGTGGAAGCCATTTTGCGTAGTAATTACCCTATTGAAGAAATTCTTGTGATTGACGATGGATCAAAAGATTTTACAGCAGCAAGGGTTAAGAAGAATTTTTCTGATGAGCCCAAAGTTAAGTTGATTCGTAAAAGGAATGGGGGGAAAGCTTCTGCGTTGAACGTTGGTTTTCAAAAGGCAATCGGGGATATCGTTATTACTATTGATGCAGATACAGTATTTGGGGAAAATACAATATCTCAACTTGTGCGTCATTTTAATAATCCGGAAATTGCCGCTGTGTCAGGGAATTGTAAGATTGGTAATATCAAGAACCAATTGACCTTATGGCAACACATCGAATATGTCACTGCAAATAACTTGGAAAAGCGCGCCCTACATGAACTAGGTTGTATAACAGTTGTGCCCGGTTCAAATAGTGCTTGGAGAAAAAAAGTTGTTGAAGAGGCTGGTTTTTTTCATAATGATACATTAGCCGAAGATACGGACCTCACTTTAAGAATATTAAATGCAGGATATAAAATCATTTTTGATGCGGAGGCCATTTCGTATGAAGAATGTCCAGAAACAGCTAAAGAGTTTCTTAAACAACGATTTCGTTGGTCCTATGGAATAGTACAAAGTCTTTGGAAAAACAGGCGGGAAATAATAAATTCAGAAAATAAAAACATGAAATACTTTGCGATTCCAAGCATGCTTTTTTCTTATTTGCTTTATTTAACATCACCAATAATAGATGTGTTATTTATAATTGCATTTCTATTGGGAGTGAAGTCCATTTATTTATATGTGTTGTTTTTTTACCTAATGGATTTTTTAAGTTCTTATTATGCATTTAAACTTGGGCGAGAAAATTTGAAACCGCTTAGATGGGTAATTGTTCAAAGAATTGCCTATCGTTATTTAATTGCTTACGTTACTTGGAAAAGTTTTATTGAGGTATTGAAAGGGAAAAGTGTAGGTTGGGTTGAGTCGGATCGTTCTGGAAACAACAATTTTCCATTGTAAAGTTTTGTTGAATACAAACGGAAAATTATTGGTATTTGGATTGTTCACCTAGACAAGCAATTAAATGTTTCATATATTGTAAAGATCGTCGAATCTAAACAGTAACCGTTGTATTGTTTAAAAAGTGAGGTGTAGAATAAATACTTTATGAAAATCGCAATTCATCAACCGAATTATTTACCGTGGATTGGTTTTTTTGATAAATTGGACCAAGTAGACATGTTTGTATTATTAGATACCGCAATTCATTCTAAAAGTGGATTTATTAACCGGAATAAAATAAAAACACCCCAAGGAGAATTGTGGTTGACTGTGCCTTTAAAAAATAAGGAAATGCCGATAAATGAATTGCAAATAGCAAATGATCTTAATTGGCAAAGCAAACACTGGAAAGCTATTGAAAGTAATTATCGAAAAAGTTCGTTCTGGGCATCTTA
This sequence comes from Sporosarcina sp. FA9, assembly GCF_051550205.1. Lineage (GTDB taxonomy): Bacteria > Bacillota > Bacilli > Bacillales_A > Planococcaceae > Sporosarcina. Next base: position 2,605,864 of record NZ_CP188819.1, on the reverse strand, counting down.
TTCGGAGGGATTTGAACAAATATATAACGATAAATGGAACAATATTTCACTATTAAATCTTGCGTTAATTATGCACATTAAGAGTTTGCTGAACATAAAGACTAAACTTTTAATAGCGTCAGATTTTAAACAGGATTTTGGAAGTGGTAACACTCGGAATATGAACATCGTAAACTATTTAGATGGTACTATTTACGTTTCTGGTGTTGGTGCTCGAAATTACAATAATGAAACTGAGTTTATAGAAAACAACATTAAGCTCATCTACCAGGATTTCAAACATCCTAAATACGAACAACGTTTTGGTGTATTCCATCAAAATCTTTCAATTATTGACATGCTCTTTAACTGCGGACCGGAAACGATGAAAATAATTCGAAAGCAAAGAAATTCTAATAGAAATGAGTAGTACCATAAATAAACCAAAAAGGAGGGGAGACGATGATAACTTCTGGAATGGAGCGGATATTAATCATTGCTCCTCATGCGGATGATGAAGTTCTTGGTTGTGGCGGATTAATTGAAAAGGCGTGTAGATATAATAATCAAGTAAAAGTAGTTGTAATGACGGTCGGAGACATAAAACATCCCCATAATACGGAGACAGTAACCGGAGAAACCCGGAAAAAAGAATTGAAAGATGCAATGGAATTTCTAGGATGCACTGATTTTGATATAGTTTACAATGATAAAGATTCAATCTTGGATACCATTCCCAGATTCGAAATTATTACAAGGTTAGATGCGATTATTACAAAATATCTTCCTACTATGATATTTATACCTCTACCAAGTTATCATCAAGACCATATCATTCTATTTGAATCGTGCTTCGCGGCTCTTAGACCAAAACCAAACCAACTTATAAAATTAATAGCGATGTATGAATATCCCCTTATCTCTTGGCAATATCAAAAGTTTTGGAATACAGGTGAGCTGTATGTCGATATTTCGGATACAGTTCAGAAGAAAATTCAAGCATTTCAGATGCACAAATCTCAGATGCGGCCACCAAGTCATTTAATTTCCCCTGAGAATGTGAAAAAGTGGGCAGAGATGCGTGGGATGGAAATTGGAGTGGCCTATGCAGAAAAGTACTATATATTACGTTCACAAATTTTGTGATTATCTATGGATAATGAGGTAAAAGAAAAGGTGAATGTCAGAGAAGGAGAATAATGAAATGTCATTCAATCTAAAACATATTCCACATAATCGACCAACAATTGGTCATGATGAAGAGATGATGGCATTAAAAGTTTTGAAATCGGGTTGGCTTGCACAAGGTAGTGAAGTGGAAAACTTTGAAGATGAGTTTTGTGATTATCTAAAGATCCCGAGAGGCTCCGCTGTTGCTGTATCAAGTGGGAGTGCTGCACTTTATTTGGCATTATTGTCATTAAACGCAAAAGGGGAAAATGTTTCCCTTCCAACGTATTCCTGTTCTGCATTAAAGAATGCAATTTGCTTAGCCGGAGGTAACCCAGTTTTTGTGGATAGTATGCTTGAATCTCCTAATATTGATCTTGCGAAGATGGAACATTTGGCGAAAATAGCAATTGTTCCACATATGTTCGGCATGCCACAAAACATCCAAAATAGCGGATCCACGCCAAGTGTAATTGAAGACTGTGCACAGGCATTGGGGGCCTTAAACAATATGGTCCCTATTGGATTACAAGGTGACGTTGGTATATTTTCTTTTTATGCTACAAAAATAATGACAACTGGTGGACAGGGTGGAATGGTTGTCTCAAGAAAGTCCCCAATCATTGAATTTGTAAGAGACTATCGAATGTTCGATGCAAGAAAGGACGAAAAAAATCGATTCAATTTTCAAATGACGGATATTCAAGCGGCAATTGGAAGGGCCCAACTTAAAAAACTTCCGATGTTTTTAGAAAGGCGTGCAGAAGTTTATAATCAATATAAAAAGGCTGGATTTCAAATTCTTGACTCCAAGGAAGGAGTTCAACCTGTTCGATTCCGCGCAATTTTACGAACAGAAAAACAATTGGAATTAATAAAAGCTTTAAGTCTGAAAAATATTTCAGCAACTATTCCGATTCAAACTGATGAGTTACTAAGTTCTAATATTCAATTTCCGAATGCATTATTTTGGACAGAAAATACTGTTTCTTTACCTATTTATCCTTCTTTAACAGATGTGGAAGTAAAACGAATTATTCAAGTTGTTAAAACTGTTTTGTGATTCCTAGTTAAATAAAAACCGATGGCCATCACAATTTATTATTGTGTTTGCCATCGGTTTTTTTGAGTAGAGTTAGTTCTAAACCATCTGCTTTGCACCTAGAGTAAACGACTAATAAGAAAAAGGAGAGTAAATAGTATGGTGATTGATGGTGTTTTTTCAGGAGGGGGTTTGAAAGGATTTGCGTTGGTAGGGGCATTGCAAGTATTGGAAGAAAAGGGTTTTCGGTTTAAACGAATTGTAGGTACGAGTGCGGGTGCAATTTTGGCATGTTTTATTGCTGCTGGATATACGGGTAAGGAGATTGAAGAAATGTTAAGTGAACAAAACTTCGAAGAACTGCTGGATCCTCGAAAAACAATTATACCAATACCATTCATGAAATGGCTGCGTCTATATTGGCAACTCGGATTATACCAAGGAATAGCTTTGGAGAATTGGTTTATGGAAAAACTTGCTCACAAAGGAATTTATACATTTTCGGATTTGCCACATGGAACCTTAAAGTTCATTGCTTCAGACTTAACAAACGGGAGAATAATTGTTCTGCCAGATGATTTGGAGCGATACGGTATATCACCAGGCACATTTCCTATATCTCGAGCATTACGTATGAGTTGTGGAATTCCATTTTTCTTTGAACCTGTAAGACTGAAGACGGGTTCAGGTGAGACAATCGTTGTCGATGGTGGTGTATTAAGCAATTTTCCAATGTGGTTATTTGAGGATAAGAACGGTAAGAAGGTACGTCCAATTCTAGGTGTGAAGCTAAGCCGTCAAGAGGAGGAAATACCTGGTCGTAAAATTGATAATGCACTGCATTTATTTGAAGCACTTTTTTCTACTATGAAAAATGCTCATGATGAAAAATACATTTCGCGAACACACGAAAAGAACATCATATTCATTCCAGTAGATGATACAAGTTCTACACAATTTGATATCGATGAAGCAACAAAAAATGATCTTTTGGAAAAAGGACGTATTCGCACAACTCAATTTCTGAAAAAGTGGTAGTACTCTTGTTTATATAAGGGCTTGTAATACACGAATAAAGGTAACAGGGTTGTAGTGTGACAACCCTGTTATCTTTATAAACTTACACCATTTTCAATAAGGCATCTTTACCGATCATACCTGAATGAATGCCAAGACTTTCTGCTTCTGTTGTTACCATTTCAAGGGGGGCATTAAGCAATTGGTCTATTGTTTTAACGCCAACCGCTCTGCCCGCTACAATTTTGCGATCACTTAAATGCGTATTTAATAGGCCTACATCTAATGCACCACACATTATATAACCATTCTCATTTGAAACAGTTAGTAATGTAGTTTTTGGTAAATGGACCGTTACGGCATTAAATGAATAGCCCTCAATAGAAATAGTTGTCAATGAAACCATATAATCTACCCCTTTCACTTCTATATATATTTAGGGGAGTAGCAATAGGTTACTCTTCTTTGGAAACGACAGTAGCATTTTCCAGACGTTCATCTAAATCAGCAGTAAAATTCTTTTTTTGTTCAAGACTCCATTCAAGTTTTTCAGACATTAAATCGATTACAAGTTCTTTCCACTTATTTACCCAAGCGATATCAAACAGTAGAGCACCGGTACGTCTCCAAAAGAAATCGACAGGCGTACAAGCAAATTCATCTCTAATCGAGTAGAGCACCTGAGCATAGATATCTACAGGCATTCCAAACTCTTCTGCATCGATTTTGTAGTTCTCGATTAACTCGAAAATACGATCGATGTTGGAACCGTAATTTTGTACGAGAGAATATGCGACTTCTTTAGAAAGACCTAGATCCATACCAACGCGGACTTTGGAATACTTGAAAGCTTCAAAACGCTTAGAACCACCTACGTGGCCGCCTGAAATGGGCATGTATTTTGTATTGCATGGAGAAAATATTTTATCGTCTTCTTTTTTGTATTCGGATGTTATTAAGTCTACAATCGTTTCCGCCATTTTCCGGTAACCTGTTAGTTTTCCGCCTGCTATTGTTATGAGTCCGGTTTTCGATTTCCAGATTTCATCTTTCCTTGAAATTTTGGAAGCATTTTTTCCCTCTTCTTGAATTAAAGGTCTTAGGCCCGCCCATCTGGATTCAATATCAGATGCCGAAATCACTAAATCAGGGAAAATAAAATGAATGGCATCTAGTAAGTAATTTTGATCTTGTTCAGTGATTTTTGGGTTTTTTAAATCGCCGGCATAATCCGTGTCTGTTGTTCCGATATATGTTTTACCATCTCTTGGAATCGCCAAAACCATACGGCCATCTGGTGTGTCAAAGTAAATGGTTTGTTCTAATGGAAATGTACTTTGATCGAAAACGAGATGAACACCTTTTGTAAGATGTAATTTTTTATTATCCAAAGTGTGGTCTTTTTCTCTTACGGTATTAACCCATGGACCGGCGGCGTTTATAATTTTTTTACCATGTATTTCATAGGACTCACCGTTTAACTGATCTACGACTTGTATTCCAACAACTTTCTCATCTTTATACATAAATTCTTCTACTTTAGTGTAGTTGAGTACCGTTGCTCCTTGTGCTTGTGCCTCTTTCATCACTTCTATTGTTAACCTGGCATCATCTGAACGGTATTCAACGAAACGTCCCGCACCTAATAAGCCGTCTCGCTTGAATTTTGGTTCAGCTTGCAGTGTTTCCTTCCTAGTAAGCATGCTTTTTCTTTCATCTTTCTTAACACGTGCGAGCATGTCATAAACTCTTAAACCGATTGATGAACTGAATTTGCCAAATGTACCGTCTTTATAAATAGGTAAGATTAGCCATTGCGGTGTGGTTACATGCGGTCCATTTTCGTAAACGATAGCTCGTTCTCTACCAACCTGCGAAACGATTTTTATTTCGAAGCTTTTTAAGTAGCGCAAACCGCCATGAATCAATTTTGTTGACCGACTAGATGTACCACCAGCAAAATCTTGCATTTCTACGAGAGCAGTTTTCAATCCTCGACTTGCCGCATCCATTGCAATACCGGCTCCGGTTACTCCGCCACCAATGATTAATACGTCAAATTCTTCTGTTTGCATTTTTGCGATCGTTTCATGTCTATTAGAATTAGATATGTGTTTGTTCATAAGATTTATGCGCCTCCATTGATAATTCCAGGGATTTAACCAAATGATACTACACTACCTATTGCTATATCTATTGAATTTACTTGAATAACAGGATCTAGTAAAATTTCGACATTATTTCACTCTTGCTGAAGATTTGACAGAGATGTATTAAAAAAATAACCTTTCACAGGGATTAATGAAAATCCCTGTGAAAGGTTATTGACTTACGAAAGATTAATGTACACCCTTCATAAATCTTGAAATTATAGGAGAGATGAGGAACAAAATGATACTAAGAACAATTGCAGTTCCACCAATAATCCCGAAGTACAGCAGTTCAGTTTCTTCAGAATATAGTTTTACGATTTGTGCATTTAAACCTTGTGCTGCGGCATTAGATAAGAACCAAAGGCTCATTGTCTGTGCCGAAAAAGCAGCAGGTGCAAGTTTTGTTGTCGCAGAAAGACCAACAGGTGACAAGAGGAGCTCACCGAGAACAACTACAAATATACTTAGTATAAGCCAAAATGGACTTACTAGTGTATTTGCATCTCCGAAATATCCAGGTATCAATATAACAATAAAGGATAGGCCGGCAAAGAGTAATCCTAAAGAAAACTTCCTAGGAATGGATGGCTGACGATCTCCTAGCTTCACCCACATCCATGCAAACATTGGAGCAAGAACAATAATAAACAATGGATTTACAGACTGGAACCAAGCAGGGGATATCTGCATACCCATTATATTAAGATTAGTTCTTGTATCCGCATAAAGTGCAAGAATTGTTGACCCTTGTTCCGCAATTGCCCAAAACATAATGGATGCAATAAATAATGGAATATAGGCAATAATTCGAGATTGTTCTACCGGAGTTGTTTTTGGACTTCTGTACATTACAATAAAATAGGTAGTTGGAATTAGGAAACCAAGAACCCCAACAGCTGCAATGAACGACTCAAATGTGAGCCAACCTTTTGGAACAGCATACGCAATGAAACCGGCAAGCACTAAAGCAGTCACGGTAAAGATTGAAAATGTTTTCTTTTTTTCTGCAGGTGAAAGTGGGTTTGCAATTTGTGTGCCCGCAAGTCCAAGATTTTTCTTCTTAGTAAATACAAATACTAATAAACCAAAGAACATACCAAGCGCGGCAACACCGAATCCAAGATGGAAGCTTGTCTTCATCAATTCACCGACGATAAGTGGTGAAATAAATCCACCCATATTAATACCCATGTAGAAAATACTGAATCCGGAGTCACGTCGATTGTCACCTTCAGCATATATATCACCGACAACACTGGAAACGTTCGGCTTCAATAAACCTGTTCCAATTACAATTAAAACCATTGAGACAAAGAATAACGTAATGGTTCCCGGAATTGCTAGAGCAATATGCCCGAACATAATAAATATACCACCGATGAATACTGCCTTAGAGGTACCAAATATTCTATCCGCTAACCATCCACCGATAATTCCAGACATATATACAAGAGAACCATATATAGACATGATTGAAAGGGCCAGGGTTTTATCAAGCCCGAGTCCGCCTTGTGATAATTCATAATACATATAGAAGACGAGAATAGCTCTCATACCATAGTAAGAAAAGCGCTCCCAAAATTCAGTGAAAAATAATGTGAATAACCCTTTTGGGTGTCCAAAAAATCCTTTTTGTGGCACGCTTTTTACAATTTGTTCTTTGGTTAAGTTTGACACTATGAAACCTCCTCGTTCTAATTTCGGATATTAATTACATGTCTAATTAATATCCTATTATATTTATTTTACACAAAAAGATTTCTAAACAAGAAAAATAGACTACCTCAATATAATACTTAAAATCCAAAGATGCAACAAGAAATGATTGCAAAAAAGGGATATCCCTATAGTAGGAATACCCCTTTTATTGCAACAATTCTGTGACTTAATTCACCACTTCTTATAAGGTAAAAACTTACCGTCTAACGTAACTATTACACGGTCACCATTTGGATCCTCTTTCTTTTCGATATCCATAGTGAAATCAATCGCACTCATAATTCCATCACCAAACTTGTCATGAATTACAGCTTTGATTGTTGTTCCATAGACTTGCATAATTTCATGGAAACGATAAATGAGTGGATCGACAGGAACAGTATGATCTAATGAACCTTTTAATGGAATTACCTGCAACGACTCCGCAATGGATCCGTCTAGTTCCAGTAAATCAATTAGCTTTATCGCTTCTTCGGAATTCATCGTCGATTGTCCCATAATTGCTGAAGCAACCCATACCGGATGACGTCCTACAGCGATTGCGATGTCTTCAAATGTTAGCCCTTTTTGACTTTTGGCAAATAGAATAGTTTCAGCTGCTTTCTCTTTTGTCACTGTTTCTTTAAAAGCCAATTGAATTCCCTCCAGTTATTAATGATGTATTTGAATATCGATTCAATTTAAGTTTATCATAATTGAAATCAATAAAAATACTATTGTTGCAATAGGGATATTTAGTATATTAATGGTTGTGAAGAGGCTCCATAAGAAAACATTATTTGTTCCTAGATGAGCTTGTTTTGGCTGTTATTAATTTTAGAATATAAATGACTAGAAGTGCTGTTAACGCTCCAAACATATCGAGTACAACATCTTGTAAAGACGGTGTCCGGCCACCAGTTAAGTATTGATGAAATTCATCTAGAAAGGCTAAGATTAAGGTAATGAATGCAGCAATTTGTAAACGGAATTTAAGTTTTGGCAATGTGGAATAAACTGCTACCGCGATAAAGGCGAAGATGAAAAAATGGGCACTCTTTCGAATTAAGAATTCAACGAAATAATAATATCCTCTTTCTTCTATAGAAACCTTTATTCCCCAGTATGGAAATTCAAATTTCATGAGCAAGGATTCAAACGGTTTGTTTGGAAACCATTTTTGAAGTGTAGGAATGATTGATTGTTGTTCATACGTTTGACCTGAAGATATAAACAAAATACTTAGTAGTAGTAAAAGCACTATTATTTTTCTCATAAGAAAATTTTAACATATAAAAGGTAACTATTCATCTTAAGAAGGCGACAATATTCATTTTGACACCTTTTTAATTTGTAATGAATAAACTCGGAAATGGATCTTATTCTACTAGAAGACACAAATCGGTAACGAAGATGTATACAATTTGTGAACTGTTTAGATTTGACTATGAATATGTCAGCGTATAGATTATTATTAATAGGAGTGATAATCATTCTCATTTATTGGGAGTGTAAATCAATAACTAGAGAATGGTGAAGATTAGGAGTCTATTCCTGTAAGCATGGAAGTTTGGAGGTATCGTTTAATGAAAAGACATTTTGCACTTCTATTTTCATTCTTTATGATTTTATTTATGAGTACGAATTTGAATATGTCTAGTGTTCTTGCAGAAGAGTTTTCGGATGGTACATATTTGATCGACTACAATATACTGCAGGTCGAAAATGACTCTGTGTCTATTGCAAATGATTATTTTGAAAAGCCAGCTACACTAACAGTAGAAAATGGAGAGCACTATTTACAAATAACTGTCAATCACAGTAAGTGGGTCAAAGCTCTTATGGCCGAGCATGATGATTCATTTGTAGATGTTCATTTAGTAAGTGAAGATGCAACGAATGACAAGCGAGTAATAGCTATTAAAGTAGGAAGCGATTTGTCAGAACCCCTTGCTTTACAAATGCATGTTCAAATAGAAGAAATGAGCCCTGTTTATGATCACAAGTATTCAGTTCGTTTGGCTTTTGATGTAGATTCTATGGAAGTAGCAGAAGTCCCATCGCATGTTTTCGATACTTCAGTGCTGAAATCTGGAACAGATGATAAAGAAGTGCAAGGCAATTCAACGAAAAATAAAAGTTTACTGTTTGTATTCGTTGGAGTAGCTTTCATCGCTATCCTATTTTTCATTCGAAAGGTCAAATTTACAAAAAAATAAACTGTAACTAAAAGGAGACTATTAAATGAAGAAACTAACTATGTCATTTTTATCAGCACTACTTATCGTATATACATTCCTACCTGTTCTTTCATCTCAGGCAGCTGAAACGAAAACGGAAGATGTGCAAACATCCGAAATTCCATTTGTTGTTTGGAAAGCTGACAAAGATGAAGTATCTACTGCAGGGGACTTTGTTGAAACTCCAGCAAAAGTTGTTGTGGAAAATGGTAAAACATTTGTCTATGCTACACTATTGCAAAGTGAATTTTGGCAGTCGCTAAAAGTTCAATCTACACAACCGGGCACATTTAAAGAAGATAATTTCGTCACAGCAGAAGTAATTAGCAGTGATAAAAAAGAGAATACTCGTGTTGTTAAATTTGAAATTCAAGATGTAACGAAAGTGTTGAATGTGAAAGCCCATATTATCGTTACGGGTGTACCAGGAATTGGAGAGTATGATCACAGTTATGATCTTCGTTTGAAGTTTGATGATAGTAAAGTTCCGACGACTCCTGAAGTAATTAAAGATGGTGCGTATACAATTGACACAAACGTATTACATGCAACAGAGGACAAAGCATCTTCAATGGGTGACTATGTGGAAACACCAGTAGCCCTAACAGTAAGAGCTGGTAAAAACTTTGTTACAATGAAACTTACAGACAATGAACAAATCACGGTATTTCAAGTAGAGCAAGATGGAAAGTTCGTTGATGCGACTGTAGTAAATACAGATGAAAAAGCGAACACAAGAGACGTTGAATTTAAAGTTGCTGATTTAACAAAAGTCATCAATGCCAAAGTTACAGTACATGTGGCAGCGATGAACCGTACAATGAACCATACTGTTCGACTTGCATTTGATCCAGCAAGTATTAAAGCGGTAGTTGATCAAGAAGTAGTAACATTTGGGGATATCCAAAAATCGGATTTTAAATCGTATATCGAATCACTTGCTACAAAAGGAATCATTAAAGGGAAAACACCAACTACGTTTGCTCCGAATGATCAACTTACGAGAGCACAGTTTGCAGTCTTGTTGTCACGTGCACTAGATCTTCCAAAGACGGAGTACAAAGGAACGTTTTCTGATGTATCGAAGAGTTTAGACTGGGCTGTTTCTGAAATTGAAGCGGCGGCTCATGTGGGAATCACTACAGGAAGCAATGGGAAATTCCGACCAAATGAAAAAGTTACACGCGAACAAATGGCGACGATGATCATCCGTGCGATTGAATATAAAGATGCTAGCGTATTGAAAGGCATCTCAAACAATATTACATTCGCAGATGCGAAAAACATTGATTCATATGCAAAAAAATCCGTTGACTTGGCAGCTGGCTTTGGGATTGTTAGTGGTAAAGAAGTGAACGGTAATAAAGTATTTGACCCAAGAGCCAACGCAACACGTGGGCAGGCGTCTAAAGTAGTTTATTATCTACTGGAAAAACTTAAGTAATAGAATAATGTCAGACAATGCCGGCTATAACTAGACATCTAGTAATAGCCGGCGTTGTGATGGCTTTTTAAGTATGTAACTAGCAAGGGAGATTTGTAAATGAAGAAGTATACAATCAGTATTTTTTCAACTCTGTTCTTTTTATTTACGGTACTACCTACAATTACACCCCAAAAAGCGGCTGCGGCTTCAACTTATGCTGATGGCGAGTATTCAATTCCATTCTCCGTACTAAAAGATACAGGTAATGAATTATCTGCGACAGCGGAATATGTCGTAAGCCCTGCAAAACTGGTTGTACAAAATGGTAAACCACATATCATTATGACGTTGAATAACAGCTCATGGTGGCAGTATTTTAAAGTGCAATCAGGTGGCGGTTTCGCCGACGTTCAAGTATTAAGTGAAGACTCCGCGAATGACAAACGTATTGTAAAGTTTTCTGTTACAGACGTCGAGCAATTGGTCAATGCAAAAATACATGTCGTTGTAACTGGAATTCCTGGTTTTACGTACGATAATAAATATGATATTCGATTTAAGTTTTCGAGTTCGGGTATACCGGCAGCACCTGCTGTTGAAAAAGCAGCAACACCGCCAGTAACAAAACCAGTTTCAAAACCTGCAACACAACCCTCTTTACCTCCTAAAACTACTGCGCCAGCAACACAAAAACCGGTTGAGGTAAAAGAAGAGAAGAAAGATGGCACCGCGTCGAATTTGAAAAAATCTGAGAATGAAACTGTAGAGAAAGACGTTAGTAGCAGTGAAGATTCAGCAGATGGAAACTCAAATGACATTGAGGCAGAGCAAATAGATGAAGAAATTGAAGTAAATGAAACAGATGCAAAAGAAACGGAATCAACAGAACTTGATGAAACTTCCAAGGAAGAAGATGAAGTATCCGAAGCATCTACAGAACAGCTAGTTGAAGAAACTGCATCTACAACAGAAGATAATTCGAAAACGACCACAATCTGGACGATTGGTATTCTTCTTTTAGTAGTAATTGGTGGACTAATTTTCATAATGAATCGTAAAAAAGTGCAAAATAAACAATAAATGTGAACCAAATGTAGAGTTTTGACTTTAGCAGTCAAGGCTCTCTTTACATAAGGAGTTGTTAACATTAATGAGAAAAGTATTTCTGAATGTTAGTTTACTATTAGTACTAACACTACTAGCTGGATGTTCCTCAAGTAGTAAAGGCTCCGCCAATGGAGAAGTAATAAACACTGGAGAAAATCGTATTGTAGCAACAACTGTTTCGATTACAGAAATGATGGATGCACTTGATATTGACTTAGTAGGTGTACCTTCAAGTTATAAGGATCTTCCTGAGCGTTATGAAGATGCCGTAGAAGTTGGTAACCCGATGAATCCAGACATGGAGTCATTGCTCTCGCTAAAGCCAACGGAAATCTATTCAGTATCCTCTTTGAAATATGATTTGCAAAAGATGTTCGACGAACGTGGTGTCGAAATGACCTATTTAAACTTGGAAAGTGTAGATGGTATGTTTGATGAACTCCTAAAAATCGGTGAAAAATACGACCGAAAAGAACAAGCAGAGGCAATCATTCAACAATTTGATGATCAAGTTGCTGATATTCAAGAAGCAATTAAAGGAAAAGAACAGCCATCGGTTTTAATTTTGCTTGGAATACCAGGGAGCTATTTAGTTGCAACAGAACACTCCTATATTGGTGATCTTGTAAGACGCAGTGGTGGTAAAAATGTAATAACTGGGGAAGATGTAGAGTTCTTATCATCCAATACGGAATACTTGCAGCAAGCACAACCGGATATTATTTTACGAGCAGCACATGGAATGCCCGAACAAGTCATTCAAATGTTTGATGAAGAATTCAACTCAAGTACTATTTGGAAGCATTTTGAAGCGGTTAAAAATAACCGAGTATATGATTTAGATGAACTGCTTTTTGGAACTACTGGCAATTTAGCAGCAGCTGAAGCACTAAGCGAATTGCAAAAAATGTTATACCCTGAATGAAGGTAGGTCAAGAAACCTTGAAAAAAAACACAAGAATAATTAGTTTTATAAGTGTACTTTTTTTGCTCGTCATAGTTGTTATACAATCAGCCGTCTCAGGTAGTATACAAATAACTCCTTTTGAATTGATTCAAGGACTACTTACAGGGACGAATGATCAGGTCATGATTATTAAAGATTTACGATTGCCACGAATCATTATTGCGCTTTTTGCGGGTGCGGCATTATCAGTAGCAGGTGTGCTCTTACAAGCTGTAATGCGAAATCCATTAGCGGATCCCGGAATCATCGGTGTTTCCTCTGGGGCAGGGTTTATGTCTCTTTTAGTCGTAGCATTTTTTCCTACACTGTTTTTTTATGTACCTTTATTTGCATTTCTAGGCGGAGCCATTGCGTTTTTTCTTGTCTATTCGCTTTCCTGGAAATCCGGTTTAAATCCACTACATATGATTTTAGTTGGAATTGCAGTGAATGCTGTGTTCACTGGATTGAGTCAAGTACTCGGATTCACAGGAAATGGAATTGTACAATCTATGAGTCAAGTGACGACATCAACATTATCCATGAAGAAATGGGCGGATGTAGAGGTTATTGTTATCTACGCGACAATCGGACTTATCCTGGCATATCTTGTTTACTCATGGTGTAATTATTTAGCCCTAGAAGATAAAACCGCCAAAAACTTAGGTATAAATGTGAACTTAGCGAGGTTAGTTATTTCTTTAATTGCGGTTTTGCTTGCTTCTGTAGCTACATCAATCGCAGGACTTTTTGCATTTGTAGGACTACTGATACCGCATATTGGAAGGTCTTTAGTCGGGACAGATCATAAAGTGCTGATTCCATTTTCAGCTCTTGCAGGAGCACTGCTGATTTTAACTGCAGACACTTTGGGGAGAACGATAATTGCACCTCAAGAAATTCCTGCTTCAATTATAATGGCTGTCATCGGAGGACCTTTCCTCATATTCCTTCTAAGAAAGGGTGGCCGTATTTATGGAAATTAAAGACATCACTTTTTCTTACGATAAAAAAGTAAATACATTGAAATCAATTAATGGTTTAATTGAGATTGGAAAAATTACAACCATTATTGGACCAAATGGGTGTGGAAAGTCGACGCTCCTTGGTGTGATGGCAAATAATCACAGTCCACAGGGTGGAGAGGTTTTGCTGGAAGGGAAACCTTTAGTGAATTTTAAACCGAAAGAGTTAGCTAAAAAACTTGCTGTTGTTCATCAGCAGAATACTGCACCTATTGATATGACCGTTGAAAGATTAACAAGTTACGGTAGAATCCCATATAAAAATTTGTTTCAACCCACATCCAAAGAAGATGAAGAGGCAATAGAGTGGGCGCTTGAATGTACGAATTTAACAGACAAGAAAGCTGTTCCAATTGCTGAATTATCAGGCGGACAAAAACAACGCGTTTGGATTGCGATGGCGTTGGCACAGAAAACACCTTTTTTATTCTTAGATGAACCTACTACTTATTTAGATATTTATTACCAATACGAGCTATTGGAGCTAATTAAAGACTTGAATCAGACATATGGGATGTCGATTGTCATGGTGCTACATGATATCAATCAGGCAATTCGCTACAGTGACACAATTATTGCAATGAAAAATGGAGAAGCAATTGTGAAAGGAAAACCGAGTGAAGTGATAACGGTTCAATCCATTAAGGAGATATATGGTGTAGATGTAGCAGTGAAAACAGATGATGATACGGGTATGTATATTATACCAATAGGGATTTCATGACAAAGGGGATGCCAGTTTTTGCAGCTGACACCCCCCTGCCTTTACCATGGCGTTTCGTTAAGCCTCTTCCCAAACGTTTAATAATTGCAACAGATAATTCCTCATATTCATCCGAAACAATAATTACTGCCTTCGTTTCATTTAAACCTTGGATAACCGTATCGATTGCTTTTGAAGCGACATAGTAAGTAATGATGGAAGACATCACTTTTTCCCACGTCAAAACAAAACCAGCCCAAGTGAAAAAATATATTGAAAAACATTACAAATTCTCCTACTAAAAAGGGGATTTTTTTGTAAGTAAAATACCTAGAATTTCTGTGCCATCTAAAGCTCCGCCGTGACGGATGACTAGTCCAACACCTACACCCGGTATAAGTTTCACCAAAAACAGTAGCAAGTAATGGGTCGATTATAAACGGCCCCACAGACTTAAGTGGAAACCTGATAATTGGGAATTTGTAGTATCCGAAATGTTAATAAAGAGATATTATAGCGCACGGGAATGAAATATTAAGTTCGGAATGAATATTAACTATAAGAAAGAAAAGCTGTATTCCATTATAAATGGAATAGTAATGAGTAACTTTGATTACAATAGTAGTGATTGTATACCTTATAGTCAATTCAATATTCTGCCCATTTAAAGAATAATAAAGGGTTTTAAATAATATTTGTCGAATTATACTGAACATACAAATACATAACTATCAGGAGGAGAAGAGATGGAATTTAAAATTGAGCAAGTAAATGATTTACAATCAATCGATGTTTCTCATTTGGTAAAAGAGAGCGAGACAGAAGGATATCGATTTTTAACCCGTTTAGTTAATGATTACAAAGATGGAACGAATACTTTCAGTGAGGATGGGGAAGCCCTCTTCTGTATTCGAAACAAAGCCAATGACGAGGTTGTAGCAATTGGCGGCGTTAACCAATCCCCTTTTTCAGATGATGTGAAAAGTGCCCGGTTGCAAAGGTTTTATGTATTAGATGAAGCACGGCGTCAAGGTGTAGGATCGCTTTTACTCGATGAAATTACGGAACATTCAAAAGGTACATTCGATGAATTAACTGTTAGGACGGAATCTTCAAAAGCAGATGCCTTTTATCTTTCAAATGGATTTAAATTTGATGACTCCGTATCTGAAACGACTCATGTGAAAAAGTTGAATCCAACAGAATAAATATCATGAAGAGTTTAACCAAAAATAAGCACATTTAATGTTATGTTTACATGACAATGTGTTTGACGGTAGTATGTGGGATAAGTAATTCGTATATTTTTGTTAATACCATTTTCTGGTTCCACCACTTGTAGGCATGGATGCCGTAGTGATGGGGCCTTTTATTATTAACAAATAATAATTCAAACGAAAGTAAGAATTGCGGGCTTGTAGTCTTAGCAAAGAATAACAGAATAAGTCTTATTTGCATTGGCAAATAGAATAGGAAGGTTTTGTGGAGATTGAAAGAAATAGATAAAGTTGTGAATAAAAGAAACTATTTACTTGAATTATTTCCAGGGATTATGATCTGTTTAATCGTTATTTTTTTTGGTATTTATGCAGCTGAACTCATTGGAGTCCTATTAGTGATGTTGAATGTTTTACCAGAGGGTAGTTCAAGTCCAGTTTCAGGTATTTTTGTAGCGATACTCATTGGAATACTTATACGAAATTCAGTGGGTTTACATAAAATGTTTTTGAAAGGGGTAGCATTTTCCGTAAAATATGCACTCCGGGCAGGTATTATTTTACTTGGTTTACGTCTAAGTCTAACGGAGGCTTTAAAACTAGGGGCATGGGGACTGCCTTTAATTATTGCTTGTATTTCTTGTGGATTAGTCGTAACGCTTTATTTCACGAAAAAATTAAACCAATCGAATCGTCTTGGAACATTAATTGCTTGTGGGACTGGGATTTGTGGAGTAACGGCCATAATGGCTACGGCTCCTGTAGTGAAAGCAAAAGATAACGAAATATCCTACGCGGTTGCAAATATCACGATTTTCGGTTTAGTAGGTATGCTGTTTTATCCTTATTTGGCGCACACTTTTTTCGCGAGTGATCCAGTAAAGGCAGGTCTTTTTTTAGGAACCGCTATCCACGATACAGCACAAGTGACTGGTGCAGCTCTAATTTATAATCAGATGTATGATATGGAAAAAGTAATTGATGTCGCGACGGTCACGAAGCTAACTAGAAACCTCTTTATTATTGCAGTTATTCCATTTGTATCTTATCTCTTCTTTAAAACTGAGGGCAAGAAAGAGGGAGAAATAGCGAATGTCCTTCCAAAATGGTATAAACTTATTCCACTTTTTGTTATTGGCTTCTTACTGCTAGCTCTTATGAGAACAATTGGGGATATGACTGCTGCGAATTCGGGTTCTGCTTTTGGTTTTCTAGCACCTTCTACGTGGAAAAGTTTTTATGACTCTTGGAGTTCTTTTGGATCTACTTACATGCTTGGATTGGCTATGGCAGGGGTAGGATTATCGACTAATTTTAAAATGTTTAAAGGTTTAGGACTTAAGCCGTTTTATATCGGATTTATTGCAGCCATATCTGTGGGAATCGTGAGCCTTACACTGATTTCGTTATTTGGTCATTTAATTACGATTTAATAGTGGAGGTCTTCTGAAAATGGGTTTCATCAAAAAGTATCCAACCAAGGAAAGATTAGTTGGATACTTCTGGTGAACTAAATGAAGCTGTCATTTAACCTGTATGAACTTGATCGTAAGGGAATTTGTAGGTTTCTTTTCTAGGTTTCAACAGTAAATAGAACAAAGTCAATGGACCGATTCGTCCCATGAACATAACTAAGCACACTATTAACTTTCCGATACCACTTAGCTCCCCAGTTATTCCCATCGATAAACCTACAGTACCGAAAGCAGAAAAAACTTCAAATGCCAGCGGGAAAAAAGGAATTGACTCAGTAATTGTGAGTAAAAATAACGCGCAAATGATAGTACTGAGACTAACGGTGGTGATTGCCAAAGATCTAAGAAGTATTTCCGTTTTAATAGTTCTACCAAATAAATGTGGTTCGGAAATTCCCCTGAAATATGCAACCGTTGCGTATACAATGACCATAAAGTTTGTTAGTTTAATGCCCGAAGCAGTCGAAGCAGTTCCTCCACCTATAAACATTAAAAGCATCGTAAATAATAGTGAGGGCTCTTCCATGTTTCCAGTTGGAATCGTATTGAATCCAGCAGTTCTGGGGGACACTGCTTGAAAATAAGAGGCAAGTATTTTATTTCCAACTGAAAAATCCCCAATAGTATTTACATTATTGTATTCAAGCAAGAACAGAGTTACAGTAGCGATTACATTTAACAACACTGTTCCGGTAATCATCATTTTCGTATGAAGTGTCCAGTGATGAAAAGATTTTTTATTCCATACATCCATTACAACAAAGAAACCGAGCCCGCCGATAATTAATAAAGAGGATAAAATAATGTTAACAATTGGATCACCAACAAATGGACTGAGATTCACAGGGAATATTGAAAATCCCGCATTATTAAAAGCAGATATAACATGGAAAGTGCTGTAATAAATTCCATCACGAAAGCCAAAAGTAGGTATCCAATGAATGGATAGGAGAGTAATTGCCAATGTCTCAATGCTAAGTACAAATAGTAAGATGAGTCGGACATATTTCACCATTCCACCAAGCGTTTGTTGGTTATAGGAATCACGAATATAAATACGGTTTTGCATTCCAATCTTCTTACCAAAAAGCATTAGAATTGCTACGGCAAATGTCATTATTCCCAGTCCACCAAGTTGAATCAAGGTTAATAATACGATTTCACCAAAAGTTGTTAATGTAGAGCCGACATCAAAAACCGCAAGTCCTGTCACTGTGGAAGCAGATGTAGCCGTAAAGAAAGCATCCGCCCACGAGATTGAGTGTTCTGTTGCAATTGGTAACTTCAATAAAAACGTGCCGATAATGATTAAAAGGAGAAAGTTTCCTGAAATAATGACCGGTGGAGATATTTTCCATTCGAAAAATCTTGATCTTTTCATCATCATCCCCACAATTCTTAAAGAAATAGTATGTTTGCATTAGGAAAACCTTATAGAAAATATATTTAATGATCTACGTCAACATAAAGTGTTTGGTCATTACAATGATGATATTCCAAACCAAAGAAAATATCAATTTAATCTGTTTTAATTAGCATAAGGTTCAGAGCACTTTTGTTCAAATAAGTTTTTAACTGATAATAGGGATTATTGAATTGTTCCAGATGTCTATTTGGAAAGTCTCTCCTATGAAGAGAAGGAAAAAATGTGGAAGCAAGGTACTATTGTAAATAATGTATATTTATCTTTTAAAAGAATACCAAGGCAAAGGGATTGGGAAATTACATGTTAATTAATAATGAAGAAGATATCATTCAATTAATTTCTGAAGATAAATGGATGATGAATTTGTTGAAAAGCGTACAAAAATTAAATCTACCTGATTGGTGGATCTGTGCGGGTTTTGTACGCTCGAAGGTTTGGGACGTTTTACATGACTTCGAAGACAGGACTGTACTTCCGGATATAGACGTAATTTATTATGATACATCTAATACTTCTGAAGATGAAGAGAGAAGGCATGAGGAGTCATTGAATAAACTATTTCCTAATACTCCTTGGTCCGTCAAAAATCAGGCGAGAATGCATATTGTAAATAATATTTCACCTTATACTTCGTCTGTTGATGCAATCTCGAAGTTCCCTGAAACGGCAACCGCTTTAGGAGTGAAGTTGGATGATGACTACAATTTGGTCTTGGTTGCACCTCATGGAATAAATGATTTAGTAAACTTACAAGTAAAGCCTACCCCTTTTTTCCAGACAACAGAGGTAAGGAAGTTAATATACGAGAAAAGAGTAATGAAAAAGAACTGGCAAGCGATTTGGAACATGGTGGAGGTAATTGGAGTTAAATCTGACTAAAGGAGGTAGTTTCAAGTGAATGAAGTTGCACAATTGTATTGGGATAAATATTGGGGAGATGCTGAAAAACCTACTGCTGTAAGTGCATGGGCGTTTGGTGATACACCTGATGAACTTGCACAGCTTGTTAGTGAAGGGAAAAAGACAGCGACATGTTCAGGACATGTATTTTATGAAATGGAAAATGAGTCACTGCCCACGACAAACGAATACAGCATTATTTTAGACGAGCAGGAACATCCTGTTGCAATCATTAAAACGGTTGAAGTATTGCTTGTACCGATGAATGAAGTAACGGAAGAGTTTGCAATTGCTGAAGGGGATGGCTCCTATGAAAACTGGAAATCGATTCATGAGAGATATTTTAAAAGCGAGTTGCTTAAATTCGGTCTTGAGTTTTCAGAGGACATGCTTCTGGTTTGTGAACGATTTACGCTGATTGATGTAAAAGCTAAGAGAAAGGGGTTTTGTTAATGTTGAAAACTACTTTGGAGAGTTATCTAGATGATGTACTATTGGAACTATCTCCGGAAATCAGACATGAGATGTTAGTGCAAATAGGGAATCCGGAAAGTTATTTACGTGACAAGTTAATTTATGGAAGCTTTATGAAGATGATTTATTCCAATCAATTGAACAAAGTTGAAATTCAAGGGGTACTTGAAGAGGTTGTGAAAACTGATTATCTATTATATCGGATTGGTGAACTAGGAACGGATTCGGTGTTCACTCGTTCTTTTTCTGCACTTGTGGTTGCTGCTATCATTGAGTACGATGTAGAGAAACAGGTTCTGGATTCGGATATTGTGCTATCAACTGTGAATAGTGTAATTCAATACATGATGGAAGAACAAGATACACGGGGTTTTATTGATGAAAAGGGTTGGGCCCATGCAATTGCACATGGAGCTGACGCGTTAGATGCCCTAGCAAAACACCCGCAGCTTAAAATTGAGGACATCAATCAAATTCTTCATGTCTTAGAAAAATCTTTGTTAAGGCAAGTAGATTACTTGGATGAAGAGGAAGAACGACTAGCATCCGTAATTGCGTCTTTAATAGGGCATCAAAATGTAGAGCTAGAAATTCAGTTGTGGTTGGAAAATTTAACGACTTTAGTGGAAAGGTTATTAGATGAAAATAAAGGGTCGATAGTGTTCTTTCATATTCAAAGAAATGTAAAGAACTTTTTAAAATCAGTTAATATCATTCTTAAATCCAAAAAAATTGGTAGAAAAGTAAACAATGATGTGTTTGAAATTCTAGAAAAATGGATGTATCTACGTTAAGTCAGGGGGAAATTATTTTCTTCTGACTGCCGGCATAGAATCTAGTGCACGTACCATATCACGAAAGGCGGAAGAAAATGTATTATCCATATGTTCAACAAATACCTAAACAAGACCGTCGGGTTATGACGGTTACAGGAATTGGGAACCAATCAATTGCACCGGACACCGCTAATATCCAGTTGGAGGTACGTACCGAAAGTATGGAGCTCACTCAGGCGCAACAGGAAAATGCGTATGTGATGAATCAAGTGATTGAGTCACTTTTGGATCTTGGAATTAGTAGCGAGAATATTAAAACAGTCTCCTATACTATTTTTCCGCAGTATGATTATGTCGAGGGGAAACAAGTGTTTAGGGGTTTCGAAGTTACAAATGCGATTTCTGTCAAAGTACCAAGTATCGAGCAAGTTGGAAAAGTCATTGATGTAGCTGTACAAAACGGTGCAAATAGTGTGTCAAATATTCAGTTCACAGTAAATAATGAAGAACTACATTATGAAAAAGCATTAATCTTGGCACTCGAAAATGCTGTATCCAAAGCACAAGCAATTGCGAATACAATGCAACTACAACTAGACCCAACCCCCACTACTATTATTGAGGTTCGTGGAGAAGAGCCTGAAGGACCACGACCATTTATGGCGAAAGAAATGGCGGCATCTACTCCAATTGAACCGGGACAAATCGAAATCACTGCAACAGTAAAAGTGCAATTTCAATATTGAGAGTTAGGTGCAAAATGAATTAGGGAGTGAATTAATTATGGAGATTGAAAAAAAACCGGTATATCAATCACCCATTGGAAGGATTTTCGAAAAATTTTCACGTCATACAGATATCACTTTGGTATATGGGGACCCAATTGAGTTCGAAAACAAAAAAGTGCTCCCCGTTGCTAAAGTGAAATATATAGTTGGGGGTGGAGGAGGGTATTCCGGAGAAACAGCCATTACTTCAGTGGGCCAGGGTGAAGGTGGCGCAGGTTACATCTCTGTTAGACCATTAGGCGTTTATGAGATAAATTCTAAGACAGTGAAGTTCAAACCAGCTTTTGATTTAAAATTTATCTCAACTCTATCTCTAATTTTTACATTCGGCTTGATTTTGTTGTTTACGAAAAATAAACGAAATAGTAAATAATACGTGCCTCGTGAATAGTGGGGCAATGGCTGGCTCAATGAAACGGGAAACATATGTATTGTGTATCAGCTTTAGTAGAGCCCTTTATAAAGGGCTTTACTTGTGTAGATGCTCTGCAATTCATTGCCAAGAGGTTCACAGGAAGTTAATAATTGGGAGGAACACTTCATGAAAAATTTATTTCATCTTTGTGTGCAAGGTGATGTGAATGATATTTATAAAAAATTTACAGGTTTGAGTCATAAAACAGAGGTGCAAGTAAAGTTAGAGAAACAATATTATAATCGGTTTTTCAAAGAAAATCCAGACTATAAGACTACAAATGAAGATTCGTGGATAGAAGATATCATAAATACATATCGTTCTTATTTTGTTGATGTATTAACAAATAAGATAGATCGTTCTGTTGCAGAATCCACTTTATTTGAAGAATTGAACTGCCACTTACCTTTTGATGCTAAAGGAACAGACATGTTTTCCACAGAAGAAAACATCAAAGAGATTTTCAAGAAAAAAGGATTTGAATTTATAGGTGGGAGAGTTGCACCACACTACGGTCCTTTTATTTGGAAAAAATCGAATAAAGAGATGTATGCCGTGGAAACCCCTGATTCTACCGGAGAAGTTCAAGTCTGTTTTTTGGATGATTTTCTAATGTTAAGTTGGTTACACTTCGCTACATTTGGGGAGTTATATGCTGGTGGTTGGGCTAAAAAAGATGTTATATATTGTGTTCTATCTAATTACCGTGACAAATTAGATACTGATGTTTTTCGTGTATCCTTCCTTAAACACGAGGCGCAGCACATTAGTGATTATAAGCAATTTCCAAATTTAAAAGGAACAGATTTAGAGTATCGAGCAAAACTTGTAGAGCTTATCTATTATTCTAATTTTGAATTTTTCGAAAAAATAATTGTTCAAGCAATAAATAATACGAATCCACATAATCATTCGGCATTTATTATTTTAAAGAAATTTTCTAATCACTTTTTTAATAAAGAAGTAGATAAAGAAATAATAAATTGGAAAACAATACATTACGATGATATAAGTCACTTTGCCTTAAAACTTTTTAATGAACATACCGTTAAACTTAAGTCGCTAGATCCAGCAGTGGTAAAGGGGGTATTTTGATGTTAAATCGTATCCTGGAACAGTTTAGATTGCATGTACTGTCCATTAATGAAGTTGAAGATTCTCATAGTTCAAACGTATATAAATGTGAATTGAAAAATAGAGAAAATGTTTTTATAAAAATACCTTACACAAAATTAAAGTTTCAACGAGAGTTGGAAGCCTATGAAATTATAAAGGAACGTGTTTCTATCCCGAAAATGCTGAATTATTGGTATGGCGATAAAGAGTGCACGGGTGCTTTTTTATTATCGGAATTAAAAGGAAAGCCTCTAACACCTAAAGCATCACCAAGGGTAGCGTTTCAAGTTGGAGTACTTCATGCCTCGATGCATAAAATTCAACCGTCACCTACAGTAGAATTAACCGGCATAACAAATGAATTTCCAAACTGGTCTAATTTTATTGAACGTCAATTTTATAGTTTTGCCGTGGATGTAAGAGAAGTTTTGGATGAACGTTTATATAAACAAGCCGTAGAAAAATTCGAAGAAATGAAGGGGCAACTTCCTCTTCCGGATGGTCCAAGCTTTATACATATGGATTTTCGTCCAGCGAATATAATTGTTGATGAGGAGAATGTTATCGGCATCATTGATTTTGAAAGTGTGCGATTTGGTTCAACAGAAATCGATTTCACCAAACTATATCGTGATTTTTTATCCTTCGATCTTGTTTTATATGAATCCTTTAAAGAAGGTTATAACAGTATAAGACCATTAATTAATTTGGAATCTGTTTTGCCTTTTTATCGATTTACAGATGCCTTTAACAGTATTGGATGGTGTAAACGTCGTGGAGTTGAAAAAAACGCTATATTTCTTGAGGAAAACATATCCAACCTAAAAAGGTATTTACAATAAACCTTAGTGAGCGCAGTAATTGTACAAGCGTTTCGCTTCAATCAGACCATCTTATTTGGATAACGATTTCAAAAGAATTGGAGGTGAATAGTTTGGAGTTATATTATCAAGAGTATGGCGATAAGAATGCCCCGCTAATGGTATTTTTACATGGCGGAGGAGTAAGTAGTTGGATGTGGGACAAGCAAATTCAATATTTCACTAACTACCATTGCGTTACAATGGATTTACCAGAACAAGGGAAAAGTAAACATATGAATCACTTTTCAATACGAGAAAGTGCAGAAAAGATAAATGAGTTAATAGAAAAAATAGCGAACGGAAAAAAAATAATCATTATTGGATTCTCATTGGGTGCACAAGTAGCTATTCAAATGTTGAGCTTAAATACGACCTTGATTCATCTTGCCGTCATAAACAGTGCATTAGTAAGACCCAATGCGTTTGTAAGAAAAATAATTGGACCTTCTATAAAATTAACCTTCCCGTTAATTCGTAATAGATACTTTTCAAAACTCCAATCAAAAACACTTTATGTTAATGAGAAATACTTTGAAACGTATTACAAGGAAAGTACCCAAATGAAATCAGATACCCTTATTCGAATACTAGATGAAAATATGTCATTTGAAATTCCGAACGATTTTAATAAAGCACAGGCTAAGATATTAGTTACCGTTGGTGAAAAAGAAAAAGCAATAATGACAAAATCTGCACTCGATATTGTTTCGAACAATTCAAATTGTATAGGAATTATTCTACCGAATGTTGGTCACGGAATATCATTGATGAACCCTGATTTCTTTAATCAAATGATTGAAAGTTGGATAGAGGAAGATGCATTGCCACAAAATGCAATAATAATAAAGGGAAAGTAAGTGCACTTTCACAACCAACACAAAAACGGAACTACTTATATTAAATAGTTTAAATGTTTTCTTGATATAGGGCAAGAACCGCAAATTGATCCAAGCTAGGAATAGCAATACTCCTAGCTTTTTTTGTTGTAAAAATAAACATTAAAAAGTTTCCTATATCCTTCTCGGCCTAGCCACGCACTTGCGCTTTATTTGTGAAGAATCGGGATAATTATTTTGTCACAATAATTTAATTGTCCACAATTCAGCCAAACTTCCGTCATAAAGTCGTCTCCAGATAGTCAACAATTGGGCATACATACTTCATATTTAGCACTTAGTTAGACGCTATACTTGGGTTGCAGTGAAATAAACTTTCGTTCAGGCAATATTAGAATACTATTTCAAATATTTATTGAAAGGAATGTATGCGACGTGGATGTTCTTGAATTATCTAGATTACAATTTGCTTCAACAACTATTTTCCATTATCTATTTGTACCTATGTCAATAGGTCTTGCATTAATTATCGCGATAATGCAAACGATTTATTACCGGACCGGAGACGAAAAATATAAAAAAATGACGAAGTTTTGGGGGCAGTTATTCCTTATTAACTTCGCTGTTGGTGTTGTAACAGGTATTTTACAAGAATTTCAATTTGGTATGAACTGGTCCACCTATTCCAGATTTGTGGGGGATGTGTTTGGCCCGTCATTAGCCATTGAAGGGTTACTTGCTTTCTTTATGGAGTCTACATTTATTGGCTTATGGGTTTTCGGTTGGAATCGATTGCCAAAACGAATTCATCTACTTTCAATTTGGCTTGTTTTGTTCGGAACGGTTCTTTCTGCGTTTTGGATTTTAACCGCGAATTCATTCATGCATCATCCTGTAGGATTTGAATATGCGGATGGAAGAGCGCAGATGAATGACTTTCTAGCCTTATTAACAAATCCTCAACTTTGGGTACAGTTTCCGCACGTGCTAACTTCTGCATTTGCGACAGGTGCCTTTTTCGTCGCTGGAGTGAGTGCATGGAAGATTAGTAAGAAACAACAGACGGACATGTTTAAAAAGTCGTTTCGAATTTCGATTATCATCGCGTCGATTTCAACAATGGGTGTTCTTCTAATCGGTCATCAGCAAGCCTTGTTTTTAATGACGAGCCAACCGATGAAGATGGCAGCGGCTGAAGCGTTGTATGCAGATAGCCCAGATCCAGCTCCCTTTACAGTCGTGGCAAAAATAAACACGACAGACGAAGTAACAACAAATCAAATTCAAATACCTTATATGTTGAGCATCTTGTCCTTTAATAAATTCAGTGGGCAAGTTGAAGGAATGCACGAGATCCAAGAACATTATGAAGAAAAATACGGACCTGGTAATTATATTCCACCTGTAAAAACCGTGTTTTATAGTTTCCGAATTATGGTGTTGACGGGCACAATTATGCTTTTAGTCGGATTATATGGATGGTTCTTGTCGCGGAAAAAGAGGCTTGAAGAAAAGCCGCGATTTATGAAACTGATGGTGTTTGCCATTGCACTGCCGTTTATCGCAAATTCGTTTGGATGGCTTATGACAGAGATGGGGCGTCAGCCGTGGGTTGTCTTTGGTGTTATGAAAACAGAAGACGCGGTATCACCGAACGTCACATTTGGAGAAGTACTGTTTTCACTCATTTCGTTTTCAACGATGTATGCGATATTAGCCGGCGTACTCGTGTATTTATTTGTCCGAACGATTAAGAAAGATGCAAGTCTAGATGAACTACCTACTACGGATTCAGTGGACCCATTTGATAGAGAGGATGACGAAGATGCAATTAAGTGAGTTGTGGTTTATTCTAATTGCTTTTATGTTCACCTTATTCTTCGTACTAGAAGGATTTGATTTCGGTGTCGGAACTGTCGCAAAATATCTTGGCAAAAATGATTATGAAAAAAGAGTCTATCTGAATACAATTGGCCCATTTTGGGATGCCAACGAAGTGTGGTTGATATCTGCAGGAGCCGCGATGTTTGCAGCGTTCCCACATTGGTATGCAACTTTATTTAGTGGCTATTATATCGCCTTTGTGTTCATGTTGCTCGCGTTAATCATACGAGGGGTAGCCTTTGAGTTTCGAGGGAAAGTTGAACACCCTACGTGGAGAAAAGTCTGGGATTGGGCGATATTCCTTGGTAGTAGCATACCACCGATACTTTGGGGTGTAGCACTGACCAATTTCATGACGGGCGTTCCAATTGATGAAAACAAAGAAATGCTTGGGGGCTTTTTACAATTGCTCCATCCATTCGCATTGCTAGGTGGGGTCATGTTCCTACTCCTTTGTATTGTCCATGGACTTCAGTTTATTTCGATACGTACAGAGGGCGAACTGAAAGAACGTGCCAAAAAAACGTCTAGACGATTTGCTCCATTGGCGTTAATCGTGTTGCTTGCATTTGCTGTTGTTGGCCTTTTGAAAACAGACATTTTCACGGCTCATGGAACCGCATGGATTGCACTTCCACTATTCGCATGGGGGGCCCTGTTGTTTTCTAGCATTCTAAATGTGAAAAATAGAGATGGATGGGCTTTCTTCTTTACATCACTTACGATGTTGCTCTTAGTAGCCAGTGTCTTTATCGGTTTATTCCCGAGGGTCATGATCAGTACACTTGGCGCGGCGAATGATTTGACGGTTTACAATGCGTCATCGGGAGATTATTCGTTAAAAGTAATGAGTTATGTATCACTTACGATTATTCCGTTCGTATTAGCTTACCAAGGATGGAGCTATTACGTGTTTCGTGAACGTCTCAAAGGCAAGGACGATTTGGAGTACTAATGGAACGGAAAAAAGGACTTCCATCCTATCCTGGTAGCCGTTCACTATATATAACATTAGCCGTATTAATTCTTTTCGAGGCGATTGCCATTGTTCTTCAGGCAATTTTTCTTGCACGGAGTGTAACGTTTTTATTCCAAGGAGCAGCCGTGCAAACGATTGGGAAAGACATAAGCTTCTTTCTCCTCTTCTTTCTCATTCGTCATGCGCTGTCCCATGTTCAGCAGATTTTTGCAGAACGATTCGCGGTTCGAACGACGACAGCATTGCGTGAAAAATTAGTCTTTGCATACTTTAAATTAGGCCCTCGGTTTGCACAGACGAAGGGAACTGGACAACTTGTTACGCTTGCAATCGAAGGAATCGAACAAATTAAAACCTATTTAGAAATAGCAATACCACGGATGATACGCACGTTCATTATCCCTGCTGTGCTCGCACTATACATTTTCACTTTGGATACAACGTCATCCATTATTGTGATTGCCACGGTTCCGATTATCATTGTGTTTATGATTTTGCTTGGAATGGCGGCGCAAAAAATGGCGGATAACCAGTATGATACGTATCGTGTGTTATCGAATCATTTCATGGATACATTAAAAGGTTTGGAAACGTTAACGTATTTAGGTAAAAGCGAGAAGCACGAGTGGAAAATTGCGCGCGTCAGTAAACAATACCGAAAAGCGACGATGAAAACATTACGCGTAGCATTTCTTTCATCGTTTGCCCTCGATTTTTTTACAAGCTTATCGATTGCATTTGTTGCTGTAAATTTAGGCTTTCGATTAATTGAAGGAACGTCGCTTCTCCTTCCCGCCTTAACGATTCTCATTTTGGCGCCTGAATATTTCCTGCCAATACGCCAAGTCGGAACCGATTACCATGCGACATTGGACGGACAAATTGCTTTGGTACAAGTTGAAGAGATTATTAAAGAGCACGAAAAAAGCATTGAACCTATAGTGGGTTCAAAGCCTGTTTGGACGACATCCAGTCAATTGACATTTCATGAAATAACAGCAAACGGTGATGACTTGGAGAAGCCAATTTTAAATCGTCTTCAATTTTCCTGGGAAGGGAATGGGACCATTGGTATTGTAGGTGAAAGTGGAGCGGGAAAATCTACATTCATTGATATCATTGCAGGCTTTTTACAACCATCAAGCGGCTACATTGAAGTAAATGGACAACGTATGTCTTCGCTGATGTCGACGGATTGGGCGGAACAAATTGCTTATATTCCACAACATCCTTATATATTTCCGACATCGATTAAAGAAAATATTCGTTTTTATGAGCCAGATGCAACAGATGAGGAAATCGAACGTGTTGTAGATGAAATCGGTCTTGGTCCATTTATTGAACAATTACCTGGTCGACTACATGAGCAAATTGGTGAAGGTGGTAGAGCGCTCAGTGGAGGCCAGGAACAACGTATTTCGATGGCACGTGCACTTCTAAGTAAGCGTCCGGTACTTTTACTCGATGAACCGACAGCGCATCTAGACATTGAAACAGAATTTGAAATTAAGCAATCGATGCTCCGACTCTTTGAAGGGAAACTTGTGTTTCTAGCTACTCACCGAATTCATTGGATGAAAGAGATGGATCAATTAATCGTCTTAAAAGATGGACAACTCGTTGAAAAGGGTACGCATGAGGAATTACTCAAAACGAAAGGAACGTACGCAGAACTAATTAGGCATGATAGCGGAAGGAGAGAAACCTTGTGAGAACTTGGATTACACCATATGTGAAGCAAAACCGTGGACGCATGTTGCTCACCGTTCTATTTGGTGCACTAGGTGTCGGATCAAGTGCGATGTTATTATTCATCTCCGGGTATTTAATCTCGAAATCAGCTCTTAGGCCAGAAAACATTATGGTTGTGTACATTCCGATTGTTGCCGTTCGAATGTTTAGTATCAGTCAATCGTCTATGCGTTATTTAGAACGATTAATCGGACATGATATTATTTTACGAATCGTAGAGAAGATGCGTACACGGTTGTATAAGGCGCTTGAACCACAAGCATTGTTTTTGCAGTCACGTTATAAAACAGGGAATTTACTCAGTATGTTGTCCGATGATATCGAGCATTTACAAGATTTTTATTTGAAAACAATCTTTCCAAGTATATTGTCTTTGTTCGTTTATGGAATTTTAATAGGGGTTCTCGGTTTATTTGATTGGGTCTTTGCGATACTGATGGCACTTACATTAGGTGTCATTGTGTTTCTAATTCCATTTTTATCTTTCAAGATGACTAGGGGAAAATACATTACGTTAAAAAACCAGCGAAATACGTTATATGAACACTTAACAGATGCTGTTTTTGGATTATCGGACTGGATTGCAAGTGGTCGTACCGAATCCTTTTTAGCGAACTATCGAAATGAAGAAAAAGCCCTTGTTAAAACTGAGAAAAAAATCCAAGGTTTTCGACATATTCGCAGTGGATTTATTCAACTAATCATTGGGGGTTCTGTTGTACTGATGATTATTTGGACAGGAAATGAAGCGAGTACAGGGAATATATCACCGACACTTATTGCGGCTTTCACATTGATGATGCTGTCCATTACAGATGCGCTTGCTCCTTCATCTGAAGCCATTGAACAGATTCCGACCTATGAAGAATCTCTAAGCCGTTTGAAAAAAATCGAAGATGTGGTAATCCAAAAGAATCCACAAATCATAAAAGTAGCATCTTCTCGTACGTCAATGGTTCAATTGGAAGATGTTTCGTACAGTTATCCAGAAAGTAATGAGACTGTTATAAAAGGTGTATCTATAAGAATTGAAGCAGGAAAGAAAATTGCGATTTTGGGGAGAAGTGGCGTAGGAAAGTCGACACTGTTGAAACTACTGACAGGGGCTCTTCAACCAACGACTGGAACTGTGTTACTAGCGGGTCAAGAAGCAAACCAAGCGTTATTATCAACAACCCTTTCTATTTTAAATCAGAAATCACATCTCTTTGATACAACGGTTGGTAATAATATTCGGATTGGTCGGCCTAATGCTACTGATGAAGAAATTTGGGATGCTGTCAAACAGGCTCAACTCCATCGCTTACTTTCCTCTTTACCTCTAGGTCTCAAAACACCCATGGAAGAAATGGGGCATCGCTTTTCAGGGGGGGAACGTCAACGGATTGCGTTCGCACGCGTTCTTTTACAACAAACACCGATTGTTATTTTTGATGAACCAACCATAGGTCTGGATCCGAAAACAGAACATGCTTTGCTGCAAACAATGTTTTCTGCTTCCCAAGACAAAACAGTAATTTGGGTGACACATCACTTAGCTGGGATTGAACAAATGGATGAAATTATCTTTTTAGAAGAGGGGGGCATTGCTCTCCAAGGAAATCATGAAGAACTGCTTACTTCATCGAAAAAGTATCGGGTTCTATATGAAATGGATAAAGGAATATAAAAAATAGCGTCTAAGTGGGAAGACCCCATCTTAGACGCTGATTTTTTATACTTTTTCTGTTTTTTCCGCTACGTTTGCACTTTCAAAAGTGGCCATTTCTTTTATCATATTCACAGCAGACAGTAAAATTGGATAGGCTACTGCCGCACCTGTACCTTCGCCGAGGCGCATATTTAAATTCAATAAAGGTTCTTTTTGTAAATGATTGATCGCAACAATATGACCTGGTTCAGCCGACTGATGCGACAATGTCATATAATTTTCCACTCCGGGTGCAAGTAACTTAGCGACACAAGCCGACACCGTAGAAATAAAGCCATCTAGAAGAATTGGAATTTGTTTTTGAGCTGCGGCAATCATTGCACCTACCATTGCTGCCATTTCCAGTCCGCCAACTTTCGAAAGGATATCAATTGCGTCCTTTGAATTTGGCTGATGTAAGGCAATCGCTCTCCGAACAACTGCTATTTTGTTTTCATGTTGTTCCTTAGAAATACCTGTACCAAAGCCAACAATTGAAGCTGGATCCGCACTTGTAATCGCTGATAGAACAGCACTGCTTGTGGTCGTATTCCCAATGCCAACTTCACCAATAATTAAACACTTTACACCACTCTCAATAAATAGATTGGCTTCTTCAAATCCAATCTTCACTGCTTTTTCGACATCTTCAATTGTCATTGCTAATTCAACCGTAAAATTTCCAGTACCTTGTCGAATCTTTCTGGCAATTACTTCTTTTTCACTCACATCTGTCGCTACGCCGATGTCCACGATTCTGAAGTCAGCTCCAATTTGTCTGCCAAACACATTGATTGCCGCTCCGCCATTCACCATATTCGTCACCATTTGTCTCGTTACGTCTTGTGGAAAAGCGGATACACCTTCATTCACAATCCCATGGTCTGCAGCAAATACAATGATGCCAGGCGGTGTAATATTTGGGTACTGGTTACCGGTCATTTTTGCAAGGTCAATCGCAATATCCTCCAGTCTACCTAAACTTCCTGAAGGTTTCGTTAAAGTTTCGATATAATTTGCTGCGGTTTCTCCTACATTCTTATGTACGGATGGAATGTGTAAATCTATCAATAAAATCTCCTGCTCTCTATTTAATATTAATTATTTCACAATATATTATAGTTGAATCCCAAAAGTACTTCGTAATATCTGATCTTTTTCATCTGAAGATAAATCCTTTTTTTGCTGAACACCATTTTCCGTAATAATCAACAGTGAGTCGGATATTGTTTTTCTACCCAAGGGAGTTGCAACAGTAACAATATCTGTATGTGTGAAAGAGGATTCTTTTGCAACTTGGTTAAAGACACAGCCTTCATGGAAGTCGATCAGCTTTTTCGGTTGTGTAGTGAAGCGATATAATATTCTCTCTACGTCGTTTCTCTTTTGAATCAAATCATAAAAATCATTTTCTTGTTTTTCAATTTTATAGGTACCGCTCACATCCGTGCGTTCGGCTCCACAAAGCGGTATCGGCAGTACTGTAGAATCACCAAATCCAACATCTACTAAATAAGGTTTATCGAGCTGGATAATAATCGCTGCATGAGTGTCTGTTTTTGCCCACACCCCATTCATTCTTCGAACAGTTGCAGATAATAACGAAGCTTCATACCCTAGCTCTGTTAATAAGCAGTGGAAGAGCCCGTTTAATTCGTAACAATAACCACCGCGATTTCGGGAAACCAGCTTGTCGTATATTGTAACCAAATTTAGATAAATGGGGATTTTTCTTATGACATCTAAGTTTTCAAAAGGAATATGCTGCATATGTAATGATTGGAGTTCTTCCAAATTCTGAAGTGAGCAGTTCGTATAATGCGATGCATTAATTCGTTTTAAGTAATTTTTAATGTTCAATAAAAATACATTCCCTTCCACAGCAATTGTATTGGTGATTCTAGTTTAGCATGTATTATTCTCTTTTGTATTTCTATAAAAAATACCGTAATCTATTGAATTAGATTACGGCATATATATTGATTTTTGAAAAGAATATTATCATTTTGAAAGGTCTAGTGTTGGTAGGAACACCTTTCCATTTTTTAAGATAGAGGTCATTTGTTTGTTAATTTCGTCTACTGGAATAGGTCTACCAAAATAATATCCTTGCATGTCAAAACAGCCTAGCTCTTTTAACCTATCGCTTTGCATTTTAGTCTCAACACCTTCAGCAATTAATTGCAATCCAAGTCTGTTTCCAAGCTCAATAATGGTTTTAACAATAGCTTCACTTTTAGGATCTTCATTTAGTCCAGAAATAAATTGGCGATCAATTTTAATTTGTTGAACTGAAAAATGTTGTAAGTAAATAAATGCAGAATATCCAGTGCCAAAATCATCAATTGAAATTTCAAAACCTAAACAATTAAGCTCGTTCATTCGATCTTTCACTGCATGAAAGTCTTCTAATGCAACATTTTCGGTGATTTCCAGTACTAACTTTTTGGTAACGACACCTGTTTCTTGAGCACATTTAATTAAATAAGAAGGAAGGTCGGGATGAAGGAAATGCCTTGGCGATAAGTTAATAGAAATAGTCAAATGGCTTCCAAACTTCTTTTCCCATCGTTTAAGTTGAGTAAAAGCCTCTTTAATTACCCATTCACCTAAGGGTATGATAAGACCTGTTGACTCGGCGAGCTCAATAAAGTCACTTGGGAAAATTAAGCCTCGTTCAGGATGTTGCCAACGAATTAAAGCCTCAAAACCTACAAGTTCTCCTAATGATCCATTTACTTGAGGTTGGTAGTAGAGATGAAACTCATTTTGGTTCAATCCATTTCGTAAATTCATCTCCGAAAACATTGTTTTTTCCATATTTACTTGCATATCGGGATTAAATATACCTTGAGCTTCCCGAGATGATTTTTTTGAACTTGTTTCAAGTGCGACTTGTGAGGTTTGAATACCTTCTCTAGCAGAGGTGAAGTGATCTGGATAAAAAGATAATCCGTAACTGTACGTCACAAAAACTTCTTGTCCACAAATATCCATAGGTTGTTTTAGAACATCCAACAATTGAGTCAAATACAAATGCCCAGTAACGTTGCCAAATTCAACAGGGGAAAAGATAATGAAATGATCGAATCCTAGCCTTGCGGTAATCGCTGGTTCAGGAAAAAATCTTCGCAATCGCTTTGCAGTTTCTTTTAGAACCTGTTCTCCTATTTCGTGTCCAAGAACACCTTGGATATGTGTGAATTGGTCGATTTTAAAATAAATAATAACTCCTTTATCCGAATGCTTAAAATCATTAATTTGTTGATTTACTAGATTTGTGTATGAATGTTGATTATGTAGTTCTGTTAATGTATCCGTAAAAGCAAGTGCATAAATATGTTTTTCCGTTTCAATC
Source organism: Sporosarcina sp. FA9 (assembly GCF_051550205.1). GTDB lineage: Bacteria > Bacillota > Bacilli > Bacillales_A > Planococcaceae > Sporosarcina. Next base: position 2,571,409 of record NZ_CP188819.1, on the reverse strand, counting down.
CTGTGCAATCGATTAAAAACAAACGCAATCATATCTGTTATTGATGCAATGATAATCTTGTCTAAAGATGACCATATTCTATCCTTCTTAGTTTCACAGCAAAGCATACCTCCAATACCTCTACTTAAAATTATGGATGCATCCAACATAGAATTTATACCTTCATCTTGAAAATAATCTTTTTTAAGTTCCTTAACAACAGAATTTGTATGCACATTATCAACAGCAAGTGTGCGTTCTTGTTGAATGGCTTTAAAATAAGTTGGGAAATCGTTCGAATTTAGTTTTTGTCCACTTTTATGACTTCTTGTTCGGGTACTGAAAATGTTTTGTGCGATGAGAACAGTCCAATCCTCATTGAATAGCCATATACTAACTCTTTCACAATCCATAATTGTGGAAATTCGTTCACATAAATCCTCTAAAACAGACTTCATTGAATCAACGGATAAATTCAATTGCTTTGCGTGAGAAAAGAGTAGTTCTTGTTGTACTAACATATTTTCAAGCATAGTAGTATCCATTTTCAACTTTTCTATCATTTATTGTTTGACCCCTTTTTTCTCTACTTATATTTGGTACAGCCTCTATAGTTTAATATCGGTTTAAGAATAGTAAAATCAATAGCTTTGTATGGTGTTTTTTTACAAATAAGATTATTGAACATGCCAGTTTTTTATTCACTAAAATCTAATAGAATTAGCCTTCATAATAAATTAGCTAAAACAGTATATTAGGAGAAAGGGGAGATTCTTATGAAAAAAATGAACGTTGAAAGTTTTAACTTAGACCATACGAAAGTAGCTGCACCATATGTGCGTTTAGCAGGTACGAAAGAAGGAACTCATGGAGATGAAATATATAAATACGATCTACGTTTTACACAACCGAACAAAGCATTTATGAAAATGGATGCACTTCACTCTATCGAGCATTTAATGGCGGAAAATATACGCAACCACTCAGACAAAATTGTCGATCTTAGTCCAATGGGTTGCCAAACCGGATTTTATTTGTCAGTAATTAATCATACGGATTATGATGATATTCTTGTGATTTTAGAAAGGACATTACAGGATGTCCTTTTAGCAACAGAAGTTCCTGCATGCAATGAAGTTCAGTGTGGATGGGCCGCAAACCACAGCCTACAAGGTGCGAAAGACTTGGCAAATAATATGTTAACGAAAAAAGATGAGTGGCATCAAGTGTACAAAGAGGAAGAACATTAAATATTATGTAAAAAATATTACATGAAGGACCACTAGTAATGCCAGTCCGCGTAGCAGTTATTCCCAATTAGATGTCTTAATTTATTAAGCTCTAGAGAAATTTCATTAATCTACAATAGTATAAAAAATTGGAATTCCAAAAATTATATTAATCTTAAATTAAATAAACGTAACAATTAAACCATCCGGGTTTAGGATGGTTTTTTTATATGGATCAGCATTAATTAACAGTTCATATAACTGTACCGCATACTAACGTTAATAAACTGTTATATGAATTACTTGGATTGCATATGTTATCTAAGGAGGGATTTGGATGTCAAGAGTACAAAATTCGGATGATGAAGAACGGATGGCCAATTTTATGCTGCGAATTGAAGCGGGAGATAAGATAGAAGCGGATGATTGGATGCCTGAAGAATATAGGCTGACGTTAATTAAACTGATTTCTATGCATGGCATAAGTGAAATTATGGGGGCACTTCCAGAGAAAGAATGGGTACCGAAGGCCCCAACTCTTAGCCGGAAGCTTGGTATTATGGCAAAGGTTCAAGATGAAATGGGCCATGGTCAGCTCCTTCTTCGCGTAACAGAAGATTTACTTAAACCTTATGATAAAAATCGTGGCGATATAATGCAGGATCTATTTAACGGGGATTTGAAGTTTCATAATGTTTTCCATATGGAAACTAAAACATGGGCGGATGCAGGAATCATCGGATGGCTCGTTGACGGAGCAGCAATCATTACGCAAACAAATATGCTGAAAGCTTCTTATGGACCATATGCCAGAGCTTTGCAGCGAATTTGTGCAGAGGAAGTTTTTCATGCACAGCATGGTGAATCCATTATTATGGCATTGGCAGAAGGAACGAAAGAACAAAAAGAGATGATCCAAGAGGCACTAAATCGTTGGTGGGAAGCATTGCTTATGTTTTTTGGCCCTGCAAGCAAAGAAATAACTGGTTCGTCCAAGCAAGATTTAACGATAAAATATAAAATACGCACAAAGACAAACGAAGAATTCAGGCAAATCTTTTTCGATAAATATATTCCACGAATTTTATCACTGGGATTAACAATTCCAGATCCAACAATTCATTTAAACGCTGAGAGTAAAATGTGGGAGTATGCGCAGCCAGATTGGAAAGAATTTATTAAAATCATTCGAAATGGTGGACCTCGTTCACAGGCACGTCTGAATTTGCGACGAGATTCTTATGCAAACAATGAATGGGTCCGTGATGCATTAAGTGTGACGGTAAGCTGAAGAAAGGGGGCAGATGTTAATGAGCAAAGAGAAGTTATTTTATCAAGAATATGAAGTGTTTAGCAAACGAACTCCTAGTTCATCTTTTCAGCACCAATTCAGTTTACTGGCTCCAAATGAAGACATGGCATTCATAATGGCGCAGGAAAATTTCATGCGCCGTGAACCGGTTGCGGATATTTGGGTTATCAATCGAAAACACATAAGAAACATGGATGAAGAAGAAAAGTTAACGCTTTTCCGACTTGACAATAAGGATTATCGGACAACAAAAGGGTACGGATATTTAAGGAAAAAATGGCGAAAATACGAACAGCAAGTTCTGGATGAAAAGGAAATCTTGTCATGGGGAGGAGACCGTAAATGAGTACTGCAATTGACATAATGAGTGAGGAGCATAAAAAAGCAGTAACTACTTTATTGTTTCAACTCGCAGACGATGATTTTATGTACTCTTATCGGGGTTCTGAATGGTTAGGTCTTGCCCCACATATTGAGGAAGATGTCGCATCCTCATCAATCACTCAAGACAGCATGGGCCATGCAGCAATGTTCTATAAACTTTTAGAGGAATTGGATATGGGTACAGCCGATGATTTAGCTCATTTGCGTGTGGTATCCGAAAGAACGAATTGCATTTTAACAGAAAGGGTAAATGGCGAAGGGGTTTATATGGAAACACCAAAATATGATTGGGCTTACCAAGTCGTTCGTAGTTACTTCTATACGCAAGCAAAAAAGACTAAGATTGATTCTTTGTGCCAAAGTTCATACACTCCTCTTTCACAAGTTGCTGTAAAAGTGAAAATGGAGCTTTTCTATCATAGGCTACACTGGGAAACGTGGTTTAAGCAATTAATGGGTTCTACTGAAGTCGCAAAAGTAAAGATGAATAATGCTATAAAACTCGTAATGGAAGACTACGGAGATGTCTTTTCTTTTGGTAATCAAAAACAGTTCATTGAAAAATATCAATTAATCGCTAGCGAAGAAGTATTGAAAGAAAATTGGGCCGCAAACATTCGGCCGGTATTTGAAAAACTAGGAATTGAATTGCCTCTGATTCCAAGTAGTCCAGCTAAAAACGGTCGAAACGGTGAACATACAATAGATTTGGATGAAGCACTACGTACACTATCTGAAGTTTACAGGTCTGATACTTTAGCTATTTGGTAGAAAGAAAGAGGGGTATTCATTGATTACATCCGAGCGAGTTTATGAAGAGCTATTGAATGTAAAAGACCCTGAGATTGATTCAGTGAGCATTATAGATCTAGGGATGGTTGAAAATGTTGTTTCCGATGGGGAAAACGTAAGCATTGTATTGCTTCCGACTTTCTTAGGATGCCCCGCACTAGAATTTATTAAGAAAAATACAATTGATGCAGTGCGAAAACTACCCGGTGTGAAAAATGTGGAAGTCGAATTTGTTTATCACCCACCATGGACATCAGATCGAATTACCGAAAAAGGTCATGTGGATTTAAGAAAAATTGGAATAGCACCCCCCCCACGCCATTTTGAAATGGATGGATCATGGCATGTAGATTGTGCGTATTGTGGTTCAACGTATGTCACGATGGAAAATATTTTCGGACCAACGGCGTGTAGAAGTATCTTGTATTGTAAGAGTTGCAAAAATGTTTTTGAAGCAATGAAACCAGTTTCAACACTAATGTAAATGGAGGAGAAATGAAAATGGCCAAGCTAATCGCATTGTATACACATCCCGAAAACAAAGAGGAATTTGATGAGCATTATTTTAATGTCCATGGGCCCCTAACAGAAAAGATTCCAGGTCTTCTAGAAATGAAAGTGACAAAGATGACCGGTTCTCCAATGGGCGGTGAAGGTAAGTACTACCTCATGTGCGAAATGTTTTACAACGATATGGAATCGCTTAATGCGGGGCTTCGTTCGGCGGAGGGAAGAGCATCTGGAAAAGACTTGATGGGTTTTGCGAGTGATCTTGTCACGCTAATGATTGGTGAGGATGCCTAATGAGTCCTTTCGAGTTCATTGAAACTTCAATTTCGGGAAATATTGCTTTTATTGAACTCAATCGACCCCGTCAGTTAAATTCGTTGAATCGACTGATGGTACATGAAATTGTTGTTGCGATGGAAAGCTTTGATTGCAATGATAGTGTGCGAGTAATTGTGCTTACGGGCAAAGGACGTGCTTTTTCAGCCGGCGCGGATATCGGAGAAATGTCGGATGTCACCCCAATAAGTCTTGAGCTGCTAAACCAATTTGCAGATTGGGATCGACTAGCTCTTATTAAAAAACCAATCGTTGGTGCTGTAAAGGGATTTGTTTTTGGTGGGGGATTTGAGTTGGCTCTTTGTTGCGACTTAGTAATCGCTGCTATGGGTACAGAATTTTCATTCCCAGAAGTGGGTCTTGGAGTTATGCCGGGTGCAGGGGGAACACAACGTTTAACAAAACTTGTTGGTCGTACAAAGGCTCTGGAATGGCTATGGACGGGTGAGCGTATTGCCGCAGAAACTGCTCTCAAATATAGCATTATTAATAAAATTGTGCACACTGACTTGTTAATGGAGGAAACAATGAAAATGGCCGAAAGAATTGCAAAACAACCTCCACTGTCAGTACGACTTATTAAAGACTCCGTCAATAAAGCGGTAGATACTTCCCTGTTTGAAGGAATGCAATATGAAAGAAAGAATTTTTATCTTCTATTTGCATCTTTAGATCAGAAAGAAGGAATGAATGCGTTTATTGAAAATAGAAATCCTAACTATACAGGAAGTTAAGGAGGCAACCAGATGTATGACACAATTCGTTACGAAGTCATTGAAGGAGTTGCTTGGCTTTATTTAAATAGGCCAGAGAAGTTGAATGCGTTTACTGCGCTTATGAATAAAGAAATTGCGAATGCGTTAAAGATTTCTAATTCGGATGATGAAGTTCGTTGCATTGTCATAACTGGAGAAGGTAGAGCATTTTGTTCTGGGCAGGATTTGTCAGAAGTCGATGAAACCATGGATTTTGGTCAAGTATTAAGGGACCATTATGGCCCAATGATTAAGCAAATCAGACAATGTGAAAAACCGATTATCGCAGCAGTGAACGGTGTGGCTGCTGGTGCTGGGTTCAGCTTAGCGCTTGCTTGTGATTTTAGATTAGTTTCGGAGAAAGCAAGTTTTTTAAATGCATTCGTACATGTCGGTCTCATTCCGGATTCAGGAAATTTGTTTTATTTATCAAAACTTGTGGGTCATGCAAAATCTCTTGAACTATCCATTTTAGGTGAAAAGGTAACTGCGGTTAAGGCTGTGGAGATAGGACTTGCAAATCGTTTGATTTCCATAAATGCATGGAATGAAGAAGTAACTGCATTTGCAAATCGTGTTGCTGGATTGCCGACAAGGGCTATTGGTTTAATAAAGCAAGCAATGCATGCGGCTGAGAATCTATCATTTGAAGATTACTTGGAATTTGAAGCTGGGGGGCAACGAATTGCAAGTCTTACGTATGACCACCGCGAAGGTTTGGACGCATTTATACAGAAGAGAAAAGCTAATTACATTGGACGATAAGGAGAGTGTGGCAGATGACGACAACTCGTGAAAATGAAATTGAACAAGAGAATATGAAGCGTGAATTTTACCATATGATCATAAATGGGGAAAAGGTCAAAGGGAGTACGGGGGAAACAATTAAATCCTATAACCCTGCAACTGGGGAACTCGTCGCTGAAATTGCTAAGGCGACAAAGGATGATGCTGAAAAAGCAGTGGAGGCAGCACGGGCTGCATTTGATACTGGCAAGTGGAAAAAGTTCCCGGTGGGGCGGCGCTCAAATGTGTTAAATAAGATTGCTGCAATTATGCGGTCTCGTTTTAACGAACTTGTTGAATTAGAGGTTTTAGACACAGGCAAATCACTTCACGCAGCACAAGGTCAAGTTACGCAAGCAATTGAGGATTTCGAGTTTTATGCGGGTGCAATTGTAGGACATAGAGGCGCAGTAAATAATGTACCTGGTCAATTCCACAACTATACAGAAAAAGAACCGGTAGGAGTGTGCGCGCAGATAATTCCATGGAATTATCCACTGATGATGGCTGCATGGAAAGTAGCTCCGGCGATTGCTGTCGGTTGTTCAGTTGTTTTAAAACCAGCTTCCTTAACGCCGATTACAGCTATAATTCTAGGGGAGATATGTCTTGAAGCCGGTGTTCCTCCAGGTGTCGTAAACGTGGTGACGGGTTCGGGTTCTGAAATTGGCAATTACTTAGTTGAACACCATAATGTAGACAAAGTTGCCTTTACAGGTTCAACTCCGGTAGGAAAAGATATAATGGCATCGGCTTCACAATCATTGAAACGAATTACACTGGAGCTTGGCGGCAAATCGCCTAGCATTGTATTTGAAGACGCGGATATCACATCAGCAGTAGATGGGTCTTTATTTGGAATTTTTTACAATTCAGGTCAATCATGCGAAGCCCGATCACGACTTTATGTGCACGAATCGATTTATGATGAATTTATGGATTTGTTTGTGGAAAAAGCAAAGAAGCTGAAGCTTGGTGATCCATTCAATAAAGGTACACATGTCGGAGCAATTATCGACCAAAACCAACTTGAATCAATCGATAACTACGTCCAATCTGCACAAAAAGAAGGTGCTAACGTATTGGTTGGCGGAAATATCGCAAAACCTGAAGGGCATGAAAATGGATTTTGGTATGAACCAACAATTATTGCAAATGTGAATCATGATATGGAAATTGTAAAAGAAGAGGTTTTCGGACCCGTTGTTGTTGTGATGAAATTTAAAGATGAAAAAGAAGCAATTCAATTAGCAAATGATACAGATTTTGGACTTGGTTCCGCCATATGGTCTAAGGATGGTGCCAGGGCAACACGAGTCGCAAATCAGATCCAAGCGGGAATCGTCATGATTAACTGCCCATTCTCCGCATTTCCAGGAACGCCGTTTGGAGGCTACAAGCAGTCCGGATTTGGGCGTGAGTTGTGCATTGAAACATTAGATCTTTACTCGGAGACAAAGTCCATATTATCTTACTATGGTAGCCGTCCGTTGAATCCATTTGGCTTGTGAAAAACTGTAGCGATAACGGACTGAGAATTTCATCCTGGCCCGTTGTTTCACATTCACAAGTACGTTTCTAATAAACACTTAACGATATACTTGAAGAGAGTTTGAACTAAAGAAAGAGTGGATATTTTTGACCAACACACAATCAATGGTATTTACAATATTTGGTGATTATATTCGTCGTTATGGTGACAAAGTATGGATAGGAAGCTTAATTCGATTATTAAAAGAGTTTGGACATAATGACCAATCGGTTCGTGTAGCTGTATCTAGAATGATGAAGCAAGGTTGGTTAACCTCCGAGAAAATAGGAAACAAAAGTTATTACTCAATGACAAAGCGGGGCGCACTTCGATTAGAAGAAGCGGGTAGTCGTATTTTTAAATTGCAGCCTCATGATTGGGACGGCAAATGGCGTATGCTTTTGTATACAATTCCAGAGGAAAAAAGACAGATTCGTGATGAGCTTCGTAAAGAATTATTATGGAGTGGATTTGGTAGTTTTTCAAATGGATGTTGGATTTCGCCGAATAATCTGGAGAAAGAAGTTGTACTACTCATCGAGAAGTATGATTTACAATCGAATGCAGATTTTTTTCTCTCGGAATATGTAGGTTTGCAATCGAATAAAGTGCTAGTAGAGAAAAGTTGGCCCCTTGAAGAAATCGAAGCGAAATACAAAGTATTCATTGCAACATACAGTGAAAAATACAATATCCATCAGAGTATGATAAGTGATGATCGAATGACGGATGCGGAATGCTTTGTGGAACGAACTAAGCTCGTTCATGAATATCGTAAATTCCTATTCATAGACCCTGGTTTACCTAAGGAATTACTAGCTGAAATTTGGAGTGGCAATCATGCTGCGCATTTGTTTGAGCAATATTACAAATTACTAGCAAAGCCTGCCAGTGACTTTTTTGAAGAAGTTTTTAAAGAAGATAACGATATGAAACACTAAGACAAACTTATGATGAGGACAATCATCCATTAATAATAGGTTGAATTGATAGTAGAACAGTAAGGATTCTCCAACGGAATCCTAGCTGTTTTTTGTTCGGTCATATCTACTAGTTAGAAAGTACCGACTACTCTGATGTTTCAACGACTATCGTATTACGGATTGGTAATACTACGTTATAAAAGTGTTATATGATGCGTGCTAATTTAGATATAGGTAATCCTTTTAGTGATTTAGACTATGTCCTTTGAAATACCAATTAGGAAATAGTCTTTATTTCGGTTCAACAACATATTTAAATAGAGGTGAATCGATGAGGCTTGGGATGGAAATAGGTAGAGTAGAAACAATTGAGATTATCGTTACAGAGGATATGTTTGCTTCGTTTGAAGGTGAAGTAGTCCACCCGGTCTACTCGACAGTGGCAATGACGTACCATATGGAATGGGTTTCCCGTAAGATCATCTTGCCATTTCTAGAAGTGCACGAAGAAGGGATGGGTGCATCAGTGAATCTACAACACTTGGCACCTTCTCCACTTGGTTCTGCCGTGACGCTCACAGCTACATTAACTGCACTCCGAGGTAATGTTGTATGGACAAAAGTTGTGGCAAAGAACTTATTTGGAGTGATTGGAACAGGTGAGGTCAAACAAGTAATTATGCCCAAGAAACAGATAAAAGAAAGATTGGATGAAATAACAATCGTAATTAAAAAGGATCATAGTTAGTCAAAGTTCAGGGGGCAATTGGATGAAGATGACGGAAAAGGATTCTCTACTTAGTGATTTTGAACTCTTCGATAAAATGAAAGAGCATGAACAAGTTGTTTTTTGCAATGATCCAGCCACGGGATTACGTGCAATTATTGCAATTCATAACACGACGCTTGGACCAGCACTAGGCGGTTGTCGTATGCAACCATACAATAATGTAGAAGAAGCATTGGAAGATGTTTTGCGGTTATCAAAAGGAATGACTTATAAATGCGCTGCCGCCGATGTGGATTTCGGTGGCGGAAAAGCAGTTATTATTGGTGACCCGAACAAAGACAAAACACCAGAGTTATTTCGTGCATTCGGGCAATTTGTCAATTCATTAGGTGGTCGTTTTTATACAGGTACAGATATGGGTACTACGATGGAAGATTTTGTGCACATGATGAAAGAGACGACTTTTGTCAGCGGTTTACCTGAAGAGTACGGCGGTGGCGGTGATACATCCATCCTGACGGCTGCAGGTGTGCTCTTTGGGATTCGTGCGACAAATCAGATGCTATATGGTAGCGATGATTTGGGCGGGCGAACATACGCCATTCAAGGCCTCGGTAAAGTTGGATTTAAAGTTGCGAGTAGTTTACTTGAGACAGGTGCCCATATAATTGTAGCGGATATAAATAAAGATAGTTTGAAAGGGATAGAAGAGAAGGCGTTAACGACATCTGGAACCGTCACAGTTGTGGCAAATGATGAAATTTATTCCCAAGCGGCGGATATGTTTGTTCCATGTGCATTCGGAGGCATTATTAACGACAACACGATTGAGCAATTTATGGTGAAGGCGATTGTTGGGTCTGCAAATAATCAGTTACTACATGAAAGTCATGGTCAATTACTCCAGAAAAAAGGAATACTTTATGCACCGGATTACATTGTGAATTCAGGTGGACTTATCCAAGTGGCCGATGAGATCTATGGGATTAATCATGAGCGTGTGCTTAAGAAGACCAAACAAATATACGAAGCAATTTTGGGGATTTTTAAGGAAGCTGAAAATCGTGGCATTACTACAATAGAATCTGCAAATGAAATGTGTGAAAAAAGAATTGCGATGCGAGGGAATCTTAATAACTTTTATGCAGCATCCGTAAAACCAAAATGGAAGTTTACTAACTCTTAATGGGGGCGGGTTTTAGTGGAAAGCGACTTTCCAATAAAAAGAATAATAGATAATGATGGTTTACTTGTTGACAAAAGTTTCGAAAAAAAGATTGATGAAAAATTGGTGAAAGATCTATATTACAATATGGTGCGTATTCGAACATTCGATCGAAAAGCGATTCATTTACAAAGACAAGGTCGTCTTGGCACGTATGCCCCATTTGAAGGACAGGAAGCTGCGCAAGTAGGTAGTGCACTTGCACTTAAGCCTGATGATTGGGTTTTCCCGACTTACCGTGACCACGGAGCAACATTAACTTTTGGCGCGGACATGGTGCGAGCGTATTTGTATTGGAATGGGCGAGTAGAGGGATGCGTGCCACCTGAGGGGAAGAATATTTTTCCGCCTGCTGTACCAATTGCAACACAACTACCCCATGCTGTAGGTGCTGCATGGGCAGAAAAAAGAAAAGGAACGAAAAATGCGGCTATCGTTTATTTTGGGGATGGGGCTACGTCAGAAGGAGATTTCCATGAGGGATTGAATTTTGCGAGTGTTTTTAAAGTGCCTGTCGTATTTTTTAACCAGAATAACGGGTATGCCATTTCAGTTCCAATTGAAAAACAGATGAATTCTGCAACGATTGCCCAAAAATCCATCGCGTATGATATGCCAGGGATTCGGATTGATGGAAATGATTGTTTTGTTGTTTATTTTGAAACAATTAAAGCCTTTGAAACTGCACGAAGTGGGCAAGGACCGACGCTGATAGAGGCTGTGACATGGAGAATAGGTGCTCATACAACTGCGGATGATCCGACGAAATACCGTCCAAAGGAACAAGGAGCGAATATCGTTGACCCACTTGTAAGATTGGAAAGGTTTATGAAAAACTACGGCTATTGGGACGAACAGTCGATAGAAGATACACATAATAAGACAACAAGCGAAATTGACGCAGCTGTAGATGAAATGGAACGTTTCCCCGCTTCTAATGTCGAAGATATTTTCAATCACGTATATGAAAAAACACCAGCTCATCTAATCAATCAAAAAAAAATGTATTTTAAACATTTAAAATGGATTGTCCGATGACTACCCATTTGATTAAATCAAAAAAAAGGAATGAAACAATGAAGAAAATGACGATGATTCAAGCCATTAATGATGGGATGCGAATTATGCTCGCTGAAGATAATCAAGTCATCCTTCTTGGTGAAGATATCGGGAGAAACGGTGGGGTGTTTCGTGCAACGGAAGGACTTCAAGAGATTTATGGAGAGGACCGTGTTGTAGATACCCCACTCTCGGAAGCGGGTATTATTGGAACATCGATTGGTCTAGCAGTAAACGGATTTAGACCAATTGCTGAAATTCAATTCCTAGGATTTATTTATCCAGCATATGAGCAAATTATGACGCATGTTTCAAGAATACGGATGCGTTCGATGTCTCGCTTTACGATCCCGATGGTCATACGAGCACCTTATGGAGCGGGAATTCGGGCTCCCGAAATCCATTCGGATAGTACTGAATCCTTATTTACACATATGCCTGGCATAAAGGTTGTTTGTCCATCCACTCCGTACGATGCAAAAGGGTTGTTAATTGCAGCTATTGAGGATCCAGACCCGGTGCTCGTTTTGGAGCCGATGAAAAATTATCGCTTGAAAAGGGAAGATGTTCCAGTCGATAAATATACGATAGAAATTGGTAAAGGAAAAATCGTTCGTGAAGGGACAGATGTAACAATTATAGCTTGGGGAGCTATGGTTGCAATCGCCGAAAAAGCAGCTGAACAGGCAAAACAAAAGGGAATTAGTTGTGAAGTAATCGACCTACGAACACTTTATCCGATTGACCAAGATATCATTTCTGAATCTGTACAAAAGACAACACGAGCTGTCATCGTTCATGAAGCACATCGCACAGGGGGGCTTGGTGCCGATATTGTTTCAATTATTAATGATACGGCATTTCTTTCTTTACGTGCTCCTATTGAGCGGGTAACTGGATTCGATGTGCCAGTTCCATTCTTTTCACTGGAAGAACATTATCTTCCCACAGCTGCTCGGGTAGTAGAAGGAATTGAAAAAGTCGTTCATTTTTAAGGGGGAAATGAAATGCTAGCTGTAAAGTTGCATGACATTGGTGAAGGGATGACAGAGGGAGAAGTTGTTCAGTATTTAGTGCAAGTTGGCGATTGGGTTGAAACTGATCAACCCCTTGTTGAAATCCAAACTGATAAAATGATTGCAGAAATTTCGTCTCCGTGTGCAGGCCATGTGAAAGAAATTATAATTGAAATTGGCGAAACGGTCCAAGTTGGAACAAGCCTACTTTACATTGAAAGTTCCAACAAGGAAGTCGAAAAACAACAACAGCAACCCGAGGAAGATATTTCGAAGCGGGAAGCAAATATGACTTCAGTTGTGAATTTTCATCGAGTACTCGCTACGCCATATACAAGAAAACTTGCACGAGAGAACAATATTAATATTGAAGACGTTCCTAGAGCAGATGCGTCAGGAAGAGTGACAGAAGCTGACGTTCAGCAATTTATTAAATACGGGGAAGTCAATCATTCAATCGTTCCTGAAGTCCAAGAAAAAGTACTGGTAGAAAGTGTTCATGATGTAATTCCTTTTATGGGGATTCGAAAAAAAATTGCTGAAAAGATGACAAAATCACTCTACACAATTCCTCATGTGACGCATTTCGATGAAGTGAATATGACCAATTTATTTAGAATTCGTAGTGAAATGAAAGCGTCGGGTGAGTCGGTTAGTGTGACTGCGTTTTTCATTAAAGCCCTGGTAGTCGCTTTAAAAGATTATCCGATTTTTAATGCGGAGCTTGATGAAGCAAATGACCGTATATTACTTAAGAAAAGTTACCATATTGGTTTTGCAACGAATACTGAAAATGGATTGCTCGTTCCAGTCGTTCATAATGCAGATGAAAAATCGATGAAAAGCATTCATAAGGTTGTCAAGGACTTGTCAGAAAGGGCAATCGCGGGAAAACTGCAACCTTTTGAAATGAAAAATAGTACGTTCACAATGAGTAATGTAGGACCCCTTGGAAGTACAGGTGCAACGCCTATTATCAACTACCCAGAAACCGCAATTATCGCCTTCCATAAGACAAAAAGACAACCCATTTTTAACGACCTAGATGAAATTATAGTTGGGCATATCATGACATTCTCTATGGCATTCGATCACCGCGTTGCAGACGGGGCGACTGCTGTTGCTTTTACGAACCGTTTTGCTAGCTTGATTGAACAGCCACACAAACTAATGATGGAGATGATATAGGATGGTAGTCGGTGAAATCAGCCAGGAAAGGAACCTTGTCATTTTGGGAGGCGGTCCAGGTGGCTATTCTGCTGCCATTCGCGCAGTACAACTTGGCCTTTCTGTCACACTGATAGAGAAGGCGGATATGGGTGGCGTTTGTTTAAATAGAGGATGCATCCCCTCCAAAATATTTTCACATGCCGCCACCAGGCAGTCGGAGATTTCGCATATGCAAAATCTGGGAATTGGTATAGAACCAACATCTTTTAATATTACTCAACTACTATCCTATAAAAAGAGAATCATTGAAGAACTTAGGACTGGTGTTGAAAACTTATGCAAAGCAAATAAAATAGAAGTAATTCGTGGTATTGGCACATTTTTAGGGGTGAATCGTATTGGTGTAGAAAACGGGCACCAATTCGATATCTTTCAATTCGAACAAGCGATTATTGCGACAGGAAGTACACTAGAATCACATCCAATGATACAGGAAAATGGGAAGCGTGTATTTTCATCAAATGAAATCTATGATATTAATCATGTGCCCGATCATCTTCTAATTATTGGAAGTGATTACATCTCTATTGAAGTGGCTTCTAGCTTCGCGGCATTAGGAGCAAAAGTTACAGTTTTCCTAGAAAGCGGGACTGAATTTCCTTTCGATGAATCGATAAAACAGGAACTCTATCGATTATTTAAAAAACGAAAAATTATCGTGTTTAAGGACGTTGAATTGATGCGTACAGAGGAAGTAGATGATGGAATAATCGTTGCATTTCAGAAGGCGGGAAATGTAACTGATGTTACGGGCTCGCATCTATTTGTTTCAGCATCTAGGAAACCGAACGTAGAAATGCTTGGTATTGATAGACTTGGAATAGAGCGTACAGAGACGGGTTTTATAAAAGTGAATGGCAATATGCAAACTTCTTTGCCTTCTATCTATGCAATTGGGGATGTGACTGAGGGACCAATGCTAGCTGTAAAGGCGATTAAAGAGGGGAAAGCCGCGGTTGAATCGATAGCTGGAGAAAAACCGGAAGTGGATTTAACTTTTATACCTTATGTAGCACATACAATTCCGCCAATCTCTACAGCTGGCCTTACTGAACAAACTGCCCGAAAACTCGAAATGATAGTCAAAGTAAGTCAGTTCAATCTATCGGGTAATGGATACGCAGCAATTACAGGAAAAAAAGAGGGATTTATAAAAGTGATTTCGGATTCAACGACGGGTCTACTATTGGGAATTCATATGATAGGCGAAGGAGCAATAGAAATGTCGGGCTCGTTTGTCCAATTACTGGAAATGACGGCTAAAGAGGAAGACATTAAATTTCCCGCCTACGCACACCCCGGTTATAACGAATGTTTACTTGAAGCGATAGAGGGTCTTATTGGACAGGCAATTCATAGTGTTCCAAGTTAAGAGGCGAGGTAAATGCTTAATAACGAAATGAAAATGTTATTAGACCTTTCCAAATCTATTGAAGTTTAAACTAATAAGTCTCTTTAAATGCAAAACCGAGTTGACTAACTATTGAAGCCGGTGTAACATTACGATAAATTATTAATTGAATTGGATTAATTCAAAAAATAGTATTTTATATAAAAGGGGGAAATTGAATGAAAAAAAGTTGGAAGAAGTTCGCGATTATTATTTTTAGTTCTGCATTAATGCTTGCCGCATGTGGAGGAGAGAAAAAGGAATCTACTTCGGCAGGGGATGAAAAAACATATATAATTGGTATTACACAAATTGTTGAGCATCCATCTCTAAACGCAGCCACGGATGGCTTTAAAAAAGCACTGGAAGACGCTGGATTGAAAGTGGAGTATGATACGCAAATTGCGCAAGGTGATCCTAGTCTAAGTATTACAGCTGCTGAAAACTTAGTTGCTGCAAATGTGGATTTAATATTCGCAAACTCGACTCCTAGTGCACAAGCGGCAGTTAGTAAGACAACCGATATTCCAATCATTTTTACTTCAGTAACTGACGCGGTGGGTGCCGAGCTAGTTAAATCTAATGAAAGTCCAGGCGGCAACGTCACTGGTACAATCGACTCCCACCCAGATGCAATTTCGAATACGATGAAATTTCTTAAAGAAGAATTAAATGCGAAAAATGTAGGTATGGTTTATAATGCGGGTGAACAAAACTCAGTAGCGCAAGTAAACGCTGTTAAAGAAATGTTAAAAGACATGGATATGACTGTCGTGGAAGCTGCAGTAGCAACTTCAGCAGATGTTAAACAAGCGACTGAATCATTAATAGGAAAAATAGATTCTTTGTATATCATTACTGATAATACAGTTGTAAATGCACTTGAGTCGGTTATTGACGTTGCAAATGCGAACAAATTACCAATGATGGTCGGTGAGTTTGACTCTGTTAAACGAGGCGGACTTGCAGCATACGGATTTGAATACTTCGACATTGGATATGAAGCGGGAGAAATGGCTGTTAAAATTTTGAAAGACGGCAAAAAACCAGCAGATATTCCTGTTCAAGTTCCACAGAAGTTAATGTTTATAATGAATAAAGATACGGCAACTAAAATTGATCTTGAAATTAAAGATGAGTGGAACGCCGATTTTATTGAATAAATAGGAGATGATTCTACATGTTTTCAGCTGTTTTTGGCTCCGTGGAGCAAGGAATCATCTATGCAATTATGGCACTCGGAGTGTATTTATCATTCCGGGTGCTTGATTTTCCAGATCTAACAGTTGATGGAAGTTTCGTTACAGGTGCCGGTGTTGCCGCTACTATGATTATTTTCGGATATCATCCAATACTTGCAACAATCGTCGCTATCGTAATTGGTTTCCTTGCTGGATGTGTAACGGGATTGCTTCATACAAAAGGGAAAATTAATGCCCTTCTTGCAGGAATTTTAATGATGATTGCCTTGTATTCCATTAATCTACGTATTATGGGACTGACCTCGGAAAATTCGATTGGACGT
This sequence comes from Sporosarcina sp. FA9, assembly GCF_051550205.1. Classification (GTDB taxonomy): domain Bacteria; phylum Bacillota; class Bacilli; order Bacillales_A; family Planococcaceae; genus Sporosarcina. The sequence goes on along the minus strand of NZ_CP188819.1, from coordinate 2,554,697 downwards.
CCAAATATTCCACTTTTAAATGCGGAGACTTTATTTACAAAGTTCCATACGTTTTGGGGTTCTTTAGGTATCGACGAATCCATCAATAGCTTTTTCAGTATGCTTGGTTTCGAACATTTACCTTCTACTTGGGGCACTTTAATCGTCATGATAATTGTTGTACTACTTATAAAGTTTATTGTAGATTGGTTCTTGAAAACTGAAATAGGTCTTGCAATAAGAGCGACTGGTGACAATAAGAAAATGATTCGAAGTTTGTCCGCAAATACGGATAATCTTGTAATTATTGGACTTGGCTTTTCAAATGCCCTTGTCGCATTCGCTGGTGCATTAATTGCTCAGTATAGTAAGTTTGCAGACATAGGTATGGGAATTGGTATGATTATTATCGGTCTAGCTTCGGTCATTATTGGAGAAGCAATCTTCGGAACAAAAACAATTATGAGAACAACTCTTGCGGTAATTGCCGGGGCAATTATTTATCGAATTGTACTTGGACTTGCACTTAGAGTGAAGTTTTTAGATACTGGCGATATGAAACTAATAACCGCTGTTATCGTAATTGCTGCGCTTATTTTACCGCAATACTTTGAAAAAAGGCGAGAAAAGAAACGAAAAGCAAGACGCCATGCTGAGCGTTTAGCCGAACTCCAACATTCCCTGAAGAAGGGGGGGAATACCCTTGCTTAAACTCAATCAGATTAATAAAGTTTTCAATGAAGCAACACCTGATGAAAAAGTTGCACTCGATCAAATTAACCTAGAGTTAAAAATAGGTGATTTCGTAACTGTGATTGGAAGTAACGGAGCTGGAAAATCGACGATGTTGAATATGATTTCCGGTACACTTTCCCCTGATTTTGGTGAAATAATAATTGCGAACAAAGATGTTACAAAATTGCCGGAATTTAAACGTTCACAAATGATTGGACGAGTGTTTCAGGATCCGATGGCAGGAACTGCACCAACAATGACTATTGAAGAGAATCTAGCAATGGCCTATTCTCGCAATAAAAAGAGATCTTTCAGAAGAGGCGTAGATAAAAAACGGCGTGAACTTTTTCGAACGTCTCTTGAAACACTCCATTTGAATCTTGAAAATAGATTGAATGCGAAAGTAGGGATGCTTTCAGGAGGAGAACGACAAGCTCTTTCTTTACTGATGGCGACTTTTACACAGCCTTCAATTTTGCTTTTAGATGAGCATACAGCTGCCCTCGACCCATCACGGGCGGAATTAATAACAAATATAACAAAACAACTCGTTGAAAAAGACAAGTTAACAACATTAATGATTACTCATAATATGCAACAAGCATTAGACCTTGGAAATCGTTTAATCATGATGGATAAAGGTCAAATTATTTTGGAAATCGAAGCCGAAGAGAAAAAAGGGTTAACAATTCCAAAGCTAATGGATGAGTTCGAGAGAATCCGCGGCGAAAAGTTAACAAGTGATAAAGCTTTATTAGGAGTCTAATACAGAATATTATTATCAAAAAGGCGTATTCAGTTATCCTACCAGAGCTGATTACGTCTTTTTTAGGATGTGTGAAACGGCTATGACTGATAAAAAGAAGAAAAGATATGAAATCGATTTATATCAGCCAATAAAAGAATATTTTACAAAACAGGGTTATCATGTGAATGCCGAAGTGATGGATTGCGACGTGACTGCGTTAAAAGATGATGAGTTGGTTATTATAGAGCTGAAACTGTCCTTATCCATTGAACTTCTTATTCAGGCATCAAAAAGACAGCGATTAACCGAAAAAGTTTATATCGCAATTCCAAAACCCAGTTACAATTTGCGCTCTAAGAAGTGGAAGGATATATGCCATTTAATGAGACGATTAGAACTCGGGTTAATAACGGTTTCATTTTACGAGAATGATGTGCATATGGACGTTGTTTTGGAGCCGGAACCCTTTGACAGGGACAGAAGTATGAGACGAAGCAGAAAGAGAAGGACGAAGCTCGTAGAGGAAATTAACGGTCGATTGGGAGATTATAATGTAGGAGGAAGTCACAAAACAAAACTTATGACAGCCTATAAAGAAAGTTGTATTCAAATTGCATGCTATTTGGAACATTACGGTCCTTTGTCAGCAAAGAATTTACGTGATTTGGGGACTGGAGAAAAGACCTATTCCATTTTGTATGAGAACCATTACAGTTGGTTTGAAAAGATTGAACGGGGAATTTACTCCGTTTCAGAACGGGGCTTGTCCGAATATAATGCAATTCCCGAAATAACTAATTTCTATATGCAGAAGATTGTAGAACTTACTATTGAGAAGCCATAATTAGTTATTTTAAGATGTTTTGTAGAAAAAGTTTTAAATGGACACACTAATTGTTATCCAAAAAATATGCATAGCAATTATAATACTGTATAGGAATATAGTGAAAATAATTAAAATGCGTAGATAAGGTCTTGGTTTTATTAGTGTAAGAATATACAACATGAGCAGTGGAAGAGTAATTTTAATGGCATAGAAAGCAATAGCGCTTTGGTTATAAAAATAATACATAATTGGATTTGCCTCATCTATGATGTTGTTCCGGATTCCAATATCGGTGAAAATAGAATCCAGAACAGCTAATACTACTAAAAGTAGACATGGTTTGACCAAACCTCTTTTACTAGGTATCTGGTCCGTTAAACTCCACATGCCGCTCAACCACCTTTAACTGGTAATTTGTTAAGGTACCAATACTTGTAGAGTTAGCTTATGGGGTTAGATGGACTTATATACTTTGGAAGTTTAAATTATTTTCAGATTTTGATATTATACTATGCAAATAAGCTGTTAATTCGTTATTTTAGTTGTATAATATGGGTTAGGTCATATATCATATAAGGTATTGATTCATATGTATTTTTTAGAATTAAAATATAAAAATTAAATCTAAGGGGATAGAAACATCATGACAGCACTCAAGATCCAAGTGAATTTAACAGATTCGAAAAAGGAAAAACCATCATCAGATCATTTGGAGTTTGGAAGAGTTTTTACAGACCATATGTTCAGTGCAGATTATATTGAAGGTCAGGGTTGGACGAATCACAGAATTGAACCTTATGCACCTCTTCAATTAGATCCGGCTTCTATTATATTCCATTATGGTCAAACTGTTTTTGAAGGATTGAAAGCATATTCTTCGAAAGATGGAACAATAAAACTATTTCGTCCAGAACAAAATATGAAACGCTTAAACCAATCAAGTGAACGCTTGTGTATGCCACTAGTAAATGAAGAGTTAGCACTTGAAGGACTGAAAAGACTACTTGAAATTGATCAAGAGTGGATACCTACAGCGGAAGGAACTTCACTATATATTCGACCTTTTATTATCGCGACTGAAGCATATCTTGGCGTATCCCCATCTAAGAAATATCAATTTATGATTATTTTATCTCCAGTTGGCTCTTATTATAAAGAAGGTATTCACCCTGTTAAAATTCTTGTTGAAAATGAATATGTCAGGGCAGTAGCGGGTGGAACGGGAATGGCCAAAACTGCTGGGAATTATGCATCCGGTCTAAAAGCACAACAGGTTGCTGCGGAAAAAGGATATGCACAAGTTCTTTGGTTGGACGGGATTGAAAGGAAGTATATTGAAGAAGTAGGTGCAATGAATATCTTCTTTAAAATCAATGGTGAAGTAATTACCCCAGCTTTAAACGGTAGCATTTTGGAAGGTATCACTCGGAAATCTGTAATTCAATTGTTACAGCATTGGCAGATTCCAGTTACTGAGCGAAAGATTTCAATGGAGGAAATTCGAACGGCACAAAAGAATGGTTTGTTAGATGAGTCATTTGGAACGGGAACAGCTGCTGTTATTTCTCCAATTGGTGAATTCAATTGGAAGGATGAAAAGTTGGTCGTTAATAATGGCGAAATGGGAGAACTTTCCGAAAGATTATACAATACGCTTACAGATATTCAAACGGGTAAAATTGAAGACCCATTTGGGTGGGTCGTTGAAGTAGACAAACCAATTAACCAAGTGTAATCAAGATGTTTTGATGGACTTATATTATATAGAATAAGTAAAAAGCTAACCATGTGAATGGCTAGCTTTTTACATAAAATGAATTTTCGGTTTGCGGTTATAGTAAATCAAGTACACTCTATATTCCGCGTGTATAGATATTTTAGGAGGAAGCAATAATGGAAAAATTAAATTCAATAGAACAGTATGAGTTACTAAAAAAGAGCGAACGTGTCATTTTTATGTTTACTGCCGATTGGTGTCCAGATTGCAGAGTGATTGAGCCAATACTTCCAAGAATTGAAGTCGATTATCCAGAGTATGAATTTATATCTGTTGACCGTGATGAATTCATAGATTTATGTGGGGAACTCGATATATTTGGGATACCAAGTTTTGTCGCATTTCATGAAGGTGTAGAAGTTGGACGGTTCGTTAGTAAAGATCGGAAAACTCAGGATGAAATTGAAGGATTTATCAATAGTTTGTCAAATTGAAAAATACCAAAAGGACTAAATCGTCCTTTTGGTATTTTTTTCATTTATATTAGTAGGTCGAATAAGGTACTTCCTTTTTTTACATCTGTAAATGTAAAATCACTTTGTCCCATTCTTTTTAGAAGTCCTTCATAATCTTCCTTGTTTTTTAATTCAATTCCGACTAATCCAGGACCACTTTCTTTATTATTTTTCCTGGTATATTCAAAAGTAATAATATCATCATCAGGACCAAGTATCTCATCTAGAAATTGTCTTAATGCACCAGCACGTTGTGGAAAATCAACTATAAAATAATGTAGTAATCCCTCAAACATTAATGATTTTTCTTTAATCTCCTGCATTCTACTAATGTCATTATTTCCACCACTAATTACACATACAACAGACTTCCCTTTAATTTCTTCCTTATAAAAGTCTAATGCGGCAATTGGAAGTGCGCCTGCAGGCTCAGCGATAATCGCATGTTCATTGTATAATTCTAAAATCGATGTACATACTTTACCTTCAGGAACGACGACAATATCATCTAAGTACTTACGACAGATTTCATAAGTAATTTGTCCTGTGCGTCCAACGGCTGCACCATCCACAAACTTATCAATTTTATCAAGTGATATTACGCCTTTATTTTCTAACGCGGCTTTCATACTTGCTGCACCTTCGGGTTCAACGCCAATCATTTGCGTGTGTGGGCATAAGTTTTTAATATACGTACATAATCCAGACATTAGTCCGCCACCACCGATGCTCGAAAATACAAAATCAATGGATTCCTCAATATCATTCATAATCTCAACAGCCACAGTACCTTGGCCTGCAATTATGTCATAATCATCGAATGGGTGAATGAATATCCTGCCTTCTGATTCAGCACAAGCTGCAGCGCTAATAGAACATTCGTCAAATGTATCCCCAATTAAAATAATTTCAATGCGATCTTTACCGAACATCTTCACTTGATCAATTTTTTGTTTGGGAGTTGTTTGTGGCATGAAGACTTTTCCGTTTATCCCCAAGTGAGCACAAGCAAAAGCAACTCCTTGTGCATGATTTCCGGCGCTAGCACAGACAATCCCTTGTTTGCGTGCACTTTCCTCAATCGTTTTAATTTTATAATAAGCACCACGTAATTTAAACGAGCGGACATGTTGCAAGTCTTCCCTTTTAATATATACATGACAATCGTATTTTTCGGATAAACGATCATTTTTTTGTAAAGGTGTGTGTGCGACCACATCTTTAAGCATTTGATATGCGATTAAAATGTCTTCGACTTGTAATTTCTTTGTCTGTGGATTTTCTGCTTGTATGGTCATTTTCACTACCTCCTATATTAATTGAACATCTTTTTATTATAGCATAATTCAGACGTAACGTGTGAATATTCTAAACCTTATATATAGTACTGGGTTCCATACTCTGTCTATAAAGCATATAAATAATGAGGATGGATTGCATAAAAGATCATATGCATAATAAGTGAAAAATACGAAAGGGGATAATATGAAAAAATCCTCGGATGGATTGGAACATAACAAGAATAGTAAAGATGAACAGTTAGAACAATATCGTGTGAATAATTACGGGGAGAAAATGACGACGAATCAGGCTCTGAAAGTTTCGAACGATGAATTTTCATTAAAAGCGGGCGTTCGTGGACCGACATTAATGGAAGATTTTCATTTTCGTGAAAAAGTAACACATTTTGATCACGAACGAATTCCAGAGCGGGTCGTTCATGCAAGAGGGTATGCAGCGCACGGTGAATTTGAATTGTATAAGTCGATGAAGGATTATACTAAAGCTGGATTCCTTCAGGTGCCTGGAACAAAAACGCCAATATTTACAAGGTTTTCAAATGTTGTTGGAAGTAAAGGTTCTGCCGATACTGTTAGAGATGTAAAAGGTTTTGCTACAAAGTTTTATACTGATGAAGGAAACTATGATCTAGTTGGTAATAATATTCCTATCTTTTTCATACAAGATGGGATTAAATTTCCCGATTTAATTCATGCAGTTAAGCCTGAGCCGCATAACGAAATTCCCCAAGCTTCCTCTGCACATGATACCTTTTGGGATTTTGTTGTCAGCAACCAAGAATCAGCTCATATGATAATGTGGCTTATGTCTGATCGGGCAATTGCTAAAAATTTTCGTGTGATTGATGGATTTGGTGTGCATACGTTTCGATTCGTCAATGCAGAAGGAATCGCACATTTTGTGAAATTCCACTGGAAACCAAAGTTGGGCGTACATTCACTTGTTTGGGATGAAGCACAAAAAATATCCGGTAAGGACCCTGACTTTCAAAGAAGAGATCTTTGGGAATCAATAGAAAAAGGGCATTTTCCAGAATGGGAATTTGGAGTGCAGATGATTGAAGAAAAAGATGAATTCATGTTTGATTTTGATATTCTGGATGCAACGAAAATTTGGCCAGAAGAGATAGTCCCCGTACAGATTTTTGGTAAACTAACGTTGAATAGAAATGTCGATAATGTATTTGCAGAAACTGAGCAAGTCGCATTTCATCCTGGGAATGTTGTACCAGGAATTGACTTTACAAATGATCCTCTTCTCCAAGGAAGATTATTTTCTTATTTAGATACACAGCTCATTCGTTTAGGTGGGCCGAATTTTGCTGAAATTCCAATTAACCGTCCAGTATGTCCATTTCACAATAATCAAAGAGATGGCTTTAGTAGGCAGCGAATTGATATCGGTGAAGTAGCCTACCATAATAATACACTTGCAAATAATACCCCTTCGACATCTACGGCTGCGGAGGGTGGTTACGTTCATTATGCGGAAAAGGTTGAAGGTAAAGTAATTCAAGCTCGTAGTGATTCTTTCAAAGATCATTTCTCTCAGGCAAGACTGTTTTGGAATAGTATGTCTGTCCCCGAAAAACAGCATATCATTGATGCCTTTACATTCGAGGTTGGAAAAGTGAATAGCAAAGATATTAGGCAAAGAGTAGTAGATATGTTCGTGGAAGTTGATAAAGAAATGGCTACAATTATTGCAGTGAATGTTGGCGTCAAACGACCTAGTGGAGAACAAGTACCGGTAACAAATTCGTCACCAGCACTAAGCCAAGAGAACACCATTAAAACACCACAAACACTAACAGTGGGGGTATTAATAGGCAATGGTTTTAAAGGGGCAGAAGTATTAGCTACTCTTAGAACGCTTATGAATGCAGGAGTCATTGTGAAAATCGTGAGCGAAAAACTAGGTACTATTAGAAGTTCAGATAACTATCAAGTTGCTGTCGAGGAAACATTCCTAACAACATCTCCTGTCTTATTTGATGCACTATACATCGTAGGCGGGAATTCTGAAAATGAAGCAAAATTTGAAAGTGACATTACCTATTTTATAAATGAATCCTTCAAACACTACAAACCTATTGGAGTTGCTACAACAGGTCAAAAGTTCTTTAAAGCCTCAAATGCAAAAGAAGGACCAGGTATCGTTATCGATTCCTCAACATCAGATTTCGGTAATACATTTGTAAAAGCAATTGCAAAACAACGTTTTTGGACTAGAGACATCTATTAAGATCATTGGGTCCTTATCCATTTATAATCATGGATAAGGACCTTTTGGCATGAATAAAATACCCTTGTAAAACAAACTATACTGTACACCCTTACAAAACATAATCCAGCGTAGAAGCGACAAGCGTGAGCCGAAGTGCTGAGACAGATAGTGCACTTCTATCTGGCTCAACACGAAAGGCCATCGCCAAGCGCCAAGCGGTCTTGGAAACCACAAACACATAGAAACCCCAATCCCACAAACGCGAGCCTTTCGTGCAACTAGAGACACAAATGACGGAACTATCGCTCATACGAAACCATTGTGATATAATATACATATTCAAATTAATTAGATAAGTTAGATAAGATTATTTAGGGAGAGATGAAAAGGTGCCAATTAATATACATAAGCATTTACCAGCCAGACAATTACTAAAAGAAGAGAAAATCTTTGTTATGGACGAAGATAAAGCAATATTGCAGGACATACGTCCCTTAAGCATACTTATCGTAAACTTAATGCCTGAAAAAGAACGTACGGAATTACAATTATTAAGATTGTTAGGAAACACTCCATTACAAGTTAATATTACATTTTTAAATATGGCCACACATGAATCTAAGAATATCAGTAAAAATCATCTTGACGAATTTTATAAAACATTTGAAGAAGTAAAACATCGAAAATTTGATGGAATGATCATTACAGGTGCTCCCATTGAGCATTTACCATTTGAAAAAGTGAACTACTGGGAAGAATTAGTTGCGATTATGGATTGGTCAAAAAATCACGTAACATCTGTTTTGCATATATGTTGGGGAGCGCAAGCGGCACTTTATCATCACTATGGAATTGATAAACATGAATTAACGAAAAAATGTTTTGGTGTCTTTTCGCACCAACTATCTGATTCAACCGTTAAACTTGTTCGTGGTTTTAATGATGAATTCAATGCACCGCATTCTCGCTATACATCCGTTTCATCAGAAAAGATTAGGAATAATCCAAAACTTACGTTACTGGCAGTATCAGAAGATGCAGGAGCATTTATTGTTTTATCAAACGATGAGAAACATATAATGATCACGGGTCACTTTGAATACGATGCAACAACGTTAGCTGAGGAATATCAACGGGATCATGCCAAAGGTGTGGAAGTGGACGTCCCTGAAAACTATTATCCGAACGATGATCCGAGTCAAGCCCCCCTAAACACGTGGAGGTCGCATACTCACTTACTGTTTTCGAATTGGTTGAACTACTATGTTTACCAAGAAACACCTTATGAATGGGAATAATACTTCAACGAGCTAAAACTGAAAATAAGTATAGGATTGAGTGATACAGATTAATGGAAAATAAAACTAATATGAGAGCACATCCAAGAATGTTTGGAATTGTGCTCGTTTTAATTGCGGCGATAATGTGGGGAGTTTCGGGCACAGTTGCTCAGTTCTTATTTGAGCAGCGCTCATTTAGTGCTGAATGGCTAGTTGTTATTCGATTACTGATTTCAGGGGTAGTAATGTTATTGATTTCAAATAGAAAAAAAGAAGTTAGTGTTTTTGATATTTGGCGTCATAAATACGATGCAGTAAGTCTAATCTTGTTTAGTATTATGGGAATGCTTACAGTCCAATACACTTTTTTTGCTGCTATTAAACATTCCAATGCTGCTACTGCGACAGTTATTCAGTATTTGGCACCCGTAATGATTGTTTGCTATATGGCTTTTCGCGTTCGAAAGGCACCATCCAAAACCGAAACTTTCGCCGTAGCACTAGCACTTTTTGGGACATTTTTATTGGTTACAAAAGGAAGTGTGAGCAGTTTGGCAATCTCCAAATTAGCTTTATTTTGGGGCATAGCATCGGCGTTTTCTTTGGCCTTTTATACGTTGTATCCACTTAAACTATTGGCTAGATGGGGTTCAGGTATTGTTATTGGTTGGGGAATGTTAATAGGAGGCATTGCATTTAGTTTTGTACATCCTCCTTGGAATTTCATTGGCCAATGGGACTTGCAATCCTTTTTTGCTGTCGTATTTATTATTATAGGTGGAACAATCATCGCGTTTTTTTGTTATTTAGAAAGCTTAAAATACATAAGTGCTACCGAAACAAGTTTACTAGCTTGTGTAGAACCACTTTCAGCTGCATTTCTATCCGTTGTGTGGCTTCATGTAGCGTTTGGTTTAGAAGAATGGCTAGGAACTGCATGTATATTAGCAACAATTATGATTTTATCTCTGTCGAAAAGTAAGAAAAGCATTGCTGTATAAATTAAAAAACTCCCTTCTTTAGATAATTGCATAAGCTAAAGAATACGCAAACTAAGGGGGGATATGAATGGCATTATTTATGAATGAGAGGGAACATCCTGGTGTTTATAAGAACAGTGGGAATAGAATTGAACCAAATCAAAATTCATTTAAAACAGACGACGTAACAGAATTACTAAAGGAACAAAGGAGTGAGAATGACAAATTAAAACACTCTTTGTGGAATCTTGAAAAAACTATGAAGAAAACAGAGCAAAGGCTTATCAAACAGTCAGACAGAATTGGCAATCAGTTTGATAAGTTGGAAGAATTGGATTATCGTCATGAAGTATTTGAGAATAACACTTCAATTTGGATTGAAAAAATAAATATTGAAAATAAATCCCAACAGTATGTCTTATCTAACTCGCTATTAGTAGAGAAGGATTTAGCGAGTAAAATAGATGAACAATCAAATTCTCAGAAAACGATTGTCAAACAGTTAGTAGAACAAGAAGTCGGACTAGTTGAAATCGAAAAACGTCTAGAAAATCAAGAGGCATTGATGGAAAAGGTTCTAAAGCAAATCGACTATTATAAATCCGTTTTATTTGAACGGACACAAATTTTTGCTGGGAAAATAGAACAAAGTTATACGAATTCAACATCTTATGTTTCCAGACTAGTTAAAGGTAGAGACAGGAATATGGAAGAAAAAGAGACGAAAGATATTTAATTCAATACCAAAAAAAGTCTAACTATAAAGGGTTAGACTTTTTTGTATCCATCATTATAGAGCCTATTTTTTAATTAAAAGAAATGAAATCGCTTACAAATTAAATTCAAAAAGGATTGACAATATTATAATAACAGACTATTATTTATTTAACGACTAATTAACGACGTGAAAAGGGGATGAGGTTTAATGAAACAGAACGCAGAGAAAGATATAAAGTTTTGGATGGTATTAGTTCCGCTCTTTGTCATGATTTTTGTAATGATTGTTACAGTAGTTAAGTTAGAGCAGGGGCCACATATGCCGTTAATTGTCGGTACAATTACTGCCGCTATAATTGCTTGGAAAGCAGGATTTACTTGGAAAGAAATTGAGGAAATGATGTATAAAGGAATTCGATTAGCTCTCCCAGCGGTTGTCATTATTATGCTCGTTGGATTGACAATAGGTGCATGGATGGGCGGTGGAATTGTTGCGACAATGATCTATTATGGCTTGCAAATAATTACACCTTCATGGTTTTTAGTTACAATCGCAATAATATGTTCAATTGTTTCGCTAGCGATTGGTAGTTCTTGGTCTACGATGGCGACAATTGGTGTTGCGGGAATGGGAATAGGTCTAAGTATGGGAATACCTGCAGGAATGATAGCGGGCGCGGTTATTTCGGGGTCCTATTTTGGAGATAAGATGTCACCTCTATCTGATACAACTAATTTAGCAGCAGGACTTACCGGTACAGATTTATTCGATCATATTAAACATATGTTATACACTACAATACCTGGATTAGTAATTGCACTTGGTGTGTATGCTTTTTTAGGAAGAAGATTTGCTGGGGAACAAATGGATGCAATTGGAATTGAACAAACAGCTCGAGTTTTGCAGGATAGTTTTCTGATAACCCCTTTATTACTACTCGTACCACTTGCGGTAATTGTAATGGTTGCGCTCAAAATTCCTGCGATTCCGGCACTTATTGTCGGAATAATACTTGGCTTTTTATCTCAAATCTTCATACAAGGCGGTTCTACTGTAGGTGCAATTGAAGCATTGCAAAGTGGTTTTGCAATTGAAACAGGAAATGATATGGTAGATGGCCTTTTTAATGGCGGTGGTTTAGATTCAATGATGTATACCGTTTCAATGGCAATTGTAGCTATGACGTTTGGAGGAATACTTGAGTTTTCTGGCATGCTGCAGTCCTTAATGAACCAACTATTAAAAGTTGTGAAATCAAGTGCGGGCTTAATTTCTTCTACAGTCGCTGCGTGTGTTTTGACAAATGCAACTTGTTCGGAACAGTATGTATCAATTGTCGTCCCTTCAAGAATGTTTAGTAAGGCGTATAAGGATAAGGGGCTGAACTCAAAGAACTTATCTCGTGCACTAGAAGACGGCGGCACATTGACCTCTCCATTGATACCTTGGAATACATGTGGGGTATTTATATTAGGTACATTAGGCGTCGGTGTCGTGGAATACGGTCCGTATGCAATCTTAAATTTAGTTGTTCCGTTTATATCCATCTTCTATGCGGTAACTGGCTTTACGATTGTAAAAATGACTCCTGAAGAATTAGCACAAAGAGATCTGGAAAAAGCATTGGAAAATGAAGAAATTAGTTTAAATCAGTAATATAAAAAGGAAAGTTCACTTAATGTGGGCTTTCCTGTCGTTTTAATAGTAGATAGGGAATTTGAGTTCATAAAGTGAACGAGGTCTTCCTTGACGATAGGCCATCTCTTCTCCGACAATTTTTGCATAATCACATTCGACCAGTTTTTTTAACGTACGCTCCGCCGTTCTTCTAGACACATTTAAATGTAGTGAAAGATCATTTGTTGTAAATTGTTTGGATTGCCTAGATTGACTAAATGTCATTAGCTTTGAAATATTTGCAGAACTTAGAGTGGTTTTCTTAGCCATTTCAACAAGGACTGGATCATGTAGTTTTAGTTGGATAGAGCCATCTGAATGTGGAAATGGACCTAGTAATTTCTTGTTTGTATCCAACACATAGAAGGAATGATCATTATTCTTTTTGTTAAAATTCATTGCGAAATGGGCATTTTCTTTAGCATCCATTATTGATTCACCACAACCAAATGCAATTTGAACTTCATTGTGCATGGATTGAAATAAAGTTAAAAACTCACTATTTGTTAATGAAAATTCGATGTTTCCCATCGTAGTATAAATTGTATACTCTCCATTTAGTTCACTAAATTGTGCTCTTAAAAGTGCTGTAAGATTTTTCACAAATTCTTCGACTTTAGATGATTTCTTTAGGGCATTTACTACGCCAACCGCCGTTTGGGCAGAGTTGCTTTTCTTTAATAGTGCTTGATGTTTTGCGTATTCAATATTTCGTAAAATAGCACTTTCTGGATCGATTATTTTTTGTGTAGGAATATTGTGTAGCTTTAATTGTTCATAAACTGCGTGCACACTCGTAATTGCCAGATCCGTTTTTCCGTTTTGTGAAAGATTTTTATGGAACATTGTAATTTCATCAATGAGTTCGTCTTCACGTAATAAATGAACAAATGGATATTTTACTGTTTCATTTAAGTCTTTCAAAATATGGTCGATATGCCCTTTTTCGCGAATATCAATGGAAACTTTGTTGAAATCTAGTTCATTTTGTAAAGCGATATGTAGTAATGTTATGGCTACAGCGGATTCATCTTGCTTCATGTAAAGTGCGGGAATGGATAAGTTTGATAGTGAATCTGTAGCATGTAAATAGGAAAGTGAACCAGAAAAAAGAATGACATCACATGGTTGCATCGTGTGGATTAGCCCAGCTGCTTCCCTCGGTTCTCGATACCTATATAAATCCAGTTCAATATCATTTCGTTTAGCAACAATTTTTTCGGCACGATTGCAAAATTCATCAGGACCGATAATTGCAATTTTTATAATCATTTAATTACCTCCTTTATATAGCGACTATTTAACGACAATGATACAATTAAATATGAGAAATGCCAATCGAAAGGATTGATTCGAATGAAAATTACTGAAATTGAAATCATTGCAATACATTTGCCCTTATACGAACCGTTTGTCGTGAGCTATTGTTCGTACGATTATATGCCTTCCATTATCGTGAAAATGACAACGGACACGGGACATATAGGGTATGGTGAAGCCGTATCAGATGAACATGTAACTGGTGAAAGTTTGGAAAGTACCTTTGCTATTTTGCAACATACACTTGCCCCGAAACTGATTGGTGAAAACCCTAAAAATATGGAACGGATTCATGAGTTAATGGATTCACTAATTCTTAGTGTTCCAAGTGCGAAAGCCGCATTGGATATCGCCTGTTATGATGTAGTTGGTAAGAGTTTAGGCGTTCCCGTTTATGATCTTATTGGTGGTAGATTTCATGATGAATTTCCAATAACACATGTCTTAAGTATTGCATCACCTGAAAAAATGTCAACTGAAGCTTTAGAAAAAGTTTCAGAAGGATATCGCTCGTTAAAAATGAAGGTTGGTACAAATGTCATGGAAGACGTGAAACGAATTGAAGCAGTCCGAGCTAAAGTAGGGGAGGATATAGCCATTCGTGTAGATGTGAATCAAGGTTGGAAAAACAGTGCAAACACGCTTCAAGCCCTTAGGAAATTGGAGCATTGTTCACTTGATTGGTTGGAACAGCCTGTTGTTGCAAATGACATCGACGCAATGGTAGAAATCAAAGCTAAATCATCTATACCTTTAATGATTGATGAGGGAATGTGTGGGGTTCCTCAAATGAGAGAAGTTATTGCGAAACGGGCTGCTGATAAAGTCAATATCAAGCTTATGAAATGTGGTGGTATCTATCCCGCTACAAAACTTGCAAATATGGCGGAGATGGCTGGAATAGAGTGTCAAGTTGGTTCGATGGTTGAATCCTCTATTGGGTCAGCAGCTGGGTTTCATGTTTCATTTTCAAAGAAAGTAATTACAAGTGTTGAATTGACGGGTCCGCTTAAGTTTAGTAAGGATATTGGTAATTTACATTATGATGTTCCTTTCATTCGTTTAACGGAGAAGCCAGGACTCGGAATTGATATCGACGAGGCCATTTTAAAGGAATTAACAATTTACTCAGAGAAGGTCATCGGATGATAACAAAACATGTTTTAAAAAATGGATTTGAGATCAGTATTAAACGATTGAATGCGCACGATTTAGATGAAATCATGTCTTTGCAACTAAAGGTAGTGAAGGAATTAACGACAGAATCTTTTTTACAACCTTTAGAGGAAGAGGAATTTTTATATATTTTAAATGGTAAGGGATTGATGATTGGTGCATTCTATAATGAAGAACTAATCGCTTTTCGAGCGATGATGGAGCCCGAATTAGATGAAGAGCACCTTGGTAAGGAAGCAGGATTAGATAAATCCGTGTGGTCAGAAGCATTGTATTCTGAAATTACGAATGTAAATCCCGAATTTCGTGGGAATGGTCTTCAAGTGTTATTGGGAAAACTTATTATGAAAGAAGTGGATGAAGAACGATTTCGTTATATTCTTACCACGGTTGCGCCATTTAATATAGCCAGTTTAAAAGATAAGTTTGCCCATGGACTGGAAATTGTTTCGCTTGGGGAAAAATATAATAATATGCTGCGGTATACAATGCTGAAGGATTTAAAGGAGTCTGAAAGGACTTATACAGTACAAGATAGAAAAAGTATTGCGATGGCCAATACAATCGAACAACAACTGCTTATAAAAAAAGGTTGGGTTGGCACGCAAATAGAAGTTGTCAATGACGAATGGATTGTTCATTTTGAAAAAAGAAAAAATTAAATGGACAGAAAAGGACATCCTTAACCTAATATAGGTTAAGAATGTCCTTTTCTAACATGTAATAATGGGACTAAACTACTTTTTTTCTTGTGTACTTTTCTTTCTAGCGTTTGGGGTAATCGGCTCATGCTTAGGTTTTATATTACCTAATTCAGATAACTCAAGAGAAATTTCTTCTTTCATAGATCCAGGTTTGATTTTCTGGTTTTTAGGTGTTTGAGGCAATGAAGCCGAGTTGTTGCTTGCGCCTTTATGATTATCTCTTCCCAAGTTTGTAACCTCCTTTCGCAAAAGAATTGTACTTTCTTATCATGGTTCAAAAACCGACTTTCAATGTACATTTTATATTTAAAAAGACAATAGAAAATCTACAAACAAGTTTGCTATTGAATAGAAGGTCCCACTCATATATAATAATAGTAATTATCCTTACTATTTCGAGAAGGGTAATTGTTTAGAGTTATGAGTAAATAATGAAAATGGGGGGATTACTATGACAAAAAGAAAGCGCTTACTTTCATTAGGTGCTATACTACTAAGTTTTAGCTTGGTAATGGCTGGATGTGGAACGAAAGATGAAGGTTCGAAAACAGGAACTGCAGGGGAAGATGGAAAAATAACAAAGCTGGTTGTTGGAACGGATGCTACGTATGCGCCAATGGAGTATATGGATGAGAAAGGAAATATTATCGGAATAGATGTTGACATTGTAAATGCGATTGCCGAGGCGGCAGGTATAGAAGTTGAATATAAAAACTATGGTTGGGAACCACTATTCCCTGCTGTAAAAGACGGGTTAGTTGATTTTGCAGTGTCATCGATTACGATTACACCAGATCGTCAAAAAGAATTTGATTTTACAAATCCTTATTTTGAAGCGAATCAACTAATCCTTGTACCAGAAGATTCAGATGTAACAAGCTTTCAAGACTTGAAAGATAAAAAAGTCGCTGTTCAAATTAACACAACGGGTCATATTGTGACTGGGGAACTTTTGGGTAAAACTAGTTCGCAAATTGTTGCAGCCGAAACGATGCCAATTGCAATTTTAGAAATGATCAATGGGAACGCGGATGCGGCAGTAGGAGATAACGCGGTTATTATTGATTATCAGAAAAATAATCCGAATGTGAAAGTCAAATTAATAGAAGACAGTTCTTTTGAAAAAGAATATTATGGACTAATGCTTAAAAAAGGAAATACTGAAGTAATGGATCTATTGAATAAGGGGATTAAGATTATTAAAGAGAACGGAAAGCTGAAAGAAATTACAGGTTTTGATGTAGAGTAATGAAGCAGCTGAATATTCATGATCTACACAGAACTTGGGGGTAATGCATTGGATTTTCTTGATATACGTTTCGATATAATTTGGGATTACCGCGCATTATTTATTCGTGGTATTGGGGTAACTTTAGCACTTACTTTTGTAGGATATATTGGCGGATTTCTACTAGGTTTATTTGTCGGATTGGGAAAGTTGTCAAAGCGTAAATGGATTTACTATCCTTCAAAATACTATGTTGATTTCTTCCGTGGTACTCCATTATTAGTGCAAATATTATTGATTCACTTAGCGCTAATACCTGCTATATTTGGGCATTCTTTGGGTTATTTTGTATCAGGTGCACTCGCACTTATATTAAACAGTGCCGCTTATAATGCCGAAATTATTCGTGCAGGAATTCAGTCAATCGAAAAAGGACAAACGGAAGCTGCTAGGTCACTGGGGATGACTGCAGGGACCGCAATGAAGTTGATTATTTTGCCACAAGCATTTCGTCGTATGATTCCGCCGTTAGGTAATGAACTAATTGCCTTACTAAAAGATTCATCATTAGTTACAGTAATTGCTGCGAATGATTTACTTTACGCAGGTAAAGTTATCCAAGGTGCTACGTTTAAAATTTGGGAACCGTATATAACTGTTGCGATTTTATATTTAATACTTACGTTTATTTTTGGTAAAATCATTAATTATGTAGAAAATCGATTTAGTAACAGCTATATTCCACCACAGAGAAAACGACTATTTACATCTGGTCGTCAATCGGGAGGAAGGTAAAATATGATTAGTATAAAAAACTTACACAAATCATTTGGTGAATTACAGGTGTTAAAAGGAATCGATTATGAAGTAAAAGAACGAGAAGTTATTTGTGTTATTGGACCAAGTGGCTCAGGAAAAAGCACCTTCCTACGTTGTATTAATCTGTTAGAAGAAATTACAGCAGGTGAAATATTCATTGATGGTGTTAAAGTGAATGGTGAAAAAACAGATATTAATGAAATCCGTAAAGAAGTAGGCATGGTGTTTCAACAGTTCAATTTATTTCCGCATATGCGTGTATTGGACAACATCACAGCGGCACCAAAAAAAGTACGAAAAATGAATAAGATAGATGCAGATATACTTGCACACTCATTGTTGCAAAAAGTTGGTTTAAGCGACAAGGCGAATGCCTATCCCGAACAATTGTCAGGTGGTCAACAACAACGAGTTGCGATTGCTAGGGCGTTGGCTATGCAACCTAAAATAATGTTGTTTGATGAACCAACATCTGCACTCGATCCTGAAATGGTGCAAGAAGTTTTAGACGTCATGAAGGCACTAGCGTTAGAAGGTATGACAATGGTAGTCGTAACACATGAGATGGGTTTTGCACGAGAAATGGGTGATCGTGTATTGTTTATGGATCAAGGGTATATCGTTGAGGAAGGCCCGCCTGATCAATTATTCAATCATCCTAAAAATGAACGAACAAAAGGATTTTTAGGTAAAATACTTTAATATGTAAAAAATCATCCAATCAAGAGGATTTTCTCATTCGTAGATTGGATGATTTTTTGATTTATCTAATAATTCTCGTGAAATATTCATGTTCATTTACTATAATAGTAGAAAAGGTGGAGGTAAAGATTAGTATGAAAAAACTGTATGTTTATTTACCGATTTTGTTAGGTTGTGCATTTTTTTCACAACAGCATGTGCACGCGGCAAACAGCAGTTTTTTTAAGGATGTGTTACCAGGCCACCCAAATTTCGATATTATTCATGAAATGCAGGAATTAGGAGTAATAAATGGGTATGGGGATGGTACGTTCAGGCCACAGTTATCCATTAGTCGTCAGCATGTTGCTTTGTTATTAACACGGACATTGTCATTAGAGCCTATTCGAGGGCGAAAGTACTTTAATGATCTTCCAGAGACGAGCGTGTACCATGATGCGATTCAACAAGTGCAACAAGCTGGAATTATGGACGGAGATAAAAACGGTGATTTCAATCCTGAATCGCTACTTACACGTGTTCAATTGGCAAAAGTACTTCATTTGGCATTTGACCTGGAAATAAAGGCGACCTATGATTTTCATGACGTTCCGGAAAGTCACTGGGGAAATAGCCATGTCCGTGCACTGTATTCTAACGGGATTACGATGGGTGATGGAGGATTGTTTAAGCCTCTAGGAACAGTGACTCGTTTGCATTATGCAGTATTTTTACATCGCTTAATGAACATAGATGAACGTTTTGTTGCACTCCCAATTGAAAAACCCGAACCAACTAAGCCGAAACTGGATGCACTATCCCCAATTTATGTGAAGGGAATTCTAATTGCAAGTAAAACTCATCCTTTACCTATAAACTATGCACCAGGTGAAAGTACAGAAGCAAGAATAGCATTTAACGAACTTAATAAACTTGCGAAAAAGAATGGTTTTGATTTTACAGCATTTAGTACATATAGGTCTTACTCTTATCAGGAAAAGTTATTTGAAGACTATGTGAAAAAAGATGGTCTTGTTGAAGCGACAAGATATAGTGCACGGGCGGGAGAATCGGAACATCAGACAGGGTTAGCCTTTGATGTAGGGTTGGTCGGTCAGAGGAGTCAATGGTTTTCAGTAACAAAGGCTTCTAATTGGATGGGGGAGAATGCACATCGTTACGGCTTTATTGTTCGATATCCTAAAGGGAAAGAAGAAATTACCGGATATATCTACGAGCCTTGGCATTTGCGTTATTTGGGTGTTGACCATGCAGAGAAAGTTTTTGCTAGTGGTAAAACATTAGAAGAATACCTGGGGATAGAATGAGCAGTTTATTTATAGAGATGTGTTTTCAATAGTATATTCAGTTATTTTTATCCATAAAAAAACCAGTTTCCGATTGGAAACTGGTGAAAACATAAATGTTTTATTAAAGCCACCTTTGCCGTATTACATAAGAAAGTTTCAAACCACCACTTCTCAAAGTGGGTGTTTGCAGAAACTATCTTGTCTGTCCTTGTTGGATAAATCGTACAAGGCTTGCCATTCGAGTTTCGATTAAAACTCCCTGTTACAGTATAAAGGTTGAAACTAATTATCGATACGTACAACGCAGCTTCTATTAATAGTGTACACCAACTTATTCAAATGTACAATAGAAGTAATATCCAATTGAAATTCACTTTTAAAAATCCCAATTGTCCATTTGCTCTTCTTCGGCAAGTACTTGTAAATCATCAGCTGTAATTGTGAGCACAATATAATCGGATTTTTCTGCGTAGCGATCCGCTGCTCTTTTTATGAATTTTGGTGATCCTTCATTTTCAGAATCATAAAGGATAAGAATACCATCTGAATTACGCATCAGGAATTTGTCTTTTTCGATGAATTGCCAAGGTGCTTCGTAAGGTGTATTTGTTATTGTATTGTAGTAGTCTGCTTGTGAAATTAGCGAACGATACGTTTCTTGTCGCATCTCATTCCAATTTTTTTCTTGCTCTAGAAAAGGAGGGAGGACAGCGTATTTTAAATTGGGGTACGTACTTTTAAGTTCGATAACTACTTCAGCGGCCCATGTTTCGACACCGAGTTGTCCACTAACAATTACCCATTCGAGCCCATCATCCAGTAGTGCAACAAGACGATTTTCCAATGCCTTCTTAATATAGACAATACCAGGATGTTTATCATCGAATATACCTAATTCATGTTGTTTGTAGCCGGTAATTACTAATCGTTTTAAAATAAGATTCACCTCTTTATAAATATTAACCTGTATTTTTATTGTACTAGCCTTCGTAATGAAATGCCTAACAATCAGGGTAAATTAATAATTCAGACAAGAATTGTTCAAATCTAAGCAAAGACTTTAACAAGTTGAAAGAAAACATTGAAATATAAAACTCTTACTCGTATAATAAAGGAACGAAAGAGGTGGATATTCATTGAAAAAAGACTTAAGAATTAATAGTAAAGTATTTAGTGAGGGAACAATGAGAGCACCTAACCGTGCTATGCTAAGAGCTGTGGGTGTCACGGATGAAGATTTTAAAAAGCCGATGATTGGTATCGCTAGTACTTGGAGTGAAGTAACTCCATGTAACATACATATTGATAAGTTAGCAATTGCCGCTAAAGAAGGTGCTCGTGAGGCGGGCGGCGTTCCGTTTATCTTCAATACAATTACTGTTTCTGATGGTATTTCTATGGGAACTGAAGGTATGCGATACTCTTTGCCAAGTCGTGATGTTATCGCTGATTCAATTGAAACAGTTGTAGGCGGAGAAAGTTTGGATGGCCTAGTAACAATCGGTGGCTGTGATAAAAACATGCCTGGTTGTATGATTGCAATCGCGAACTCTGAAGTACCGTCTGTATTCGTTTACGGTGGAACAATTTCCCCCGGTAATCATGAAGGGCAAAAATTAGATATTGTTTCTGTATTTGAAGGCGTTGGCCAATTAAATAATGGGACTATTGATGAAGAAACACTTAGAGCTATTGAGTGTAAAGCTTGTCCGGGTGCTGGTTCATGTGGCGGTATGTATACTGCTAATACAATGTCATCAGCAATTGAAGCAATGGGAATGAGCTTGCCTTCAAGTTCGTCCAACCCAGCAACATCATCTGCTAAATTGGAAGATTGTAAAGCAGCAGGACATGCAGTATACAACTTGCTTGAAAAGGATATTTATCCGAAAGATATTATGACAAAAGAAGCTTTTGAAAATGCGATTACAGTTGTAATGGCACTTGGTGGTTCTACAAATGCGGTTCTTCATTTACTTGCAATTGCACATGCAATCGAAGTGGACTTAACAATGGAAGACTTTAATCGAATCCAGAAAAAGACACCACATATTGCAGATTTAAAACCAAGCGGACAATATGTAATGGAAGATTTATATCGTATTGGAGGCGTTTCGGCAGTTATGAAGCGCTTGTTTGAAGCAGGTTATCTGCACGGAGATTGTATGACTGTTACGGGTAAGACAATTGCTGAAAACTTGAAAGATGCGCCTGATTTGGCAGAAGGTCAAGAAATAATTATGCCATTCGATAAAGCATTCAGTAAAGATGGTCCACTTGTAGTTCTTAAAGGCAACTTGGCACCAAGTGGAGCTGTAGCTAAAGTGTCCGGGGTTTCTGTTACAACACATACAGGACCTGCTCGTGTTTATAATACCGAAAAAGAAGCAACACAAGCTGTTATGGATAATAAAATTAACGATGGCGATGTACTCGTTATTCGATATGCCGGTCCAAAAGGCGGACCAGGTATGCCAGAAATGCTTTCGATTTCAGGAATTCTTATTGGTAAAGGGCTAGGAGAAAAAGTGGCATTGCTAACGGATGGTAGATTTTCTGGAGGAACTCATGGTTTAGTTGTTGGTCATATTGCGCCTGAAGCACAAGTTGGTGGACCGATTGCTTTACTAATAGAAGGCGATATGGTTACGGTTAGTTCTGCTAAACAAGAAATTTCTGTAGATGTTTCTGAGGAAGAATTAGAGAAACGACGTAAAGAATGGGTTGCACCACCACTCCATAAACGCGGTGTTCTTGGAAAATATGCAAACAACGTTTCATGTTCATCAATAGGGGCTGTAACGCATAACTTTAACAGATAAGTTGACGGATACTGAGAGTACTCACAATTCATAACTAGAGTTGTGTAAGTACTCGGTATCCGTTTTTTTTTGGACAGTTCTATTTAAATGAAGTATATTATTAAAATAGAACACTTAAATAGTTATAGGGGGTAATTTTCATGGCTTTTGTTATTACATCTGCTTGTATACTAGAACAAGCAGCAGATTGCGTTATGGTTTGTCCAGTTGACTGCATCGAACTTGGTGAAGATCAGTATTTAATTGACCCAGATACTTGTATAGATTGCGGTGCGTGCGTGGCAGCATGTCCGGTAGAAGCAATTTATCATGAAGAGGACTTGCTAACAGAAGACTTACCATTTTTGCAAAAAGCAAAAACATTTTATAATATTGCATAATTGAAAAAGAGATACTCTCATTACGAGAGTATCTCTTTTGATTTATTATAAGATAACAAAAGTTTTGATTTTAATTTTTCATCCCGATTAAACGGGGGAATAATTTCCTTAGAAAGCCTATACTTTCCGTACCGCGGTCATTGTTCCACTGGGTGTTTTCTATACCTAAGCAACGTAAACCCTACCTACTTTTACGTCCTTACGACCCTATAGTCGCGCCAGTGTGAATAAGTGTTCTCAAAAACATTACGTAGAATGCCAGAATATCAAGTCTTGCCTGCTACCTTAATTTATCACTTATGTATTATCTCACATCTATATTTCTTTGTCAACTCGTAGAAAATCTGCTATATACAGATGAACATTTTTTGGTAAGATATAAAGGGGTTGATTGAAGGGGGAAATATGTAATGGCGTTAAATAAATTTAAAAAGACAGCAATTTATGAATATATACAAGTTCTAATCGGTTCTGCTCTGGTTGGACTCGCGTTTAATATGTTTTTACTTCCATCTAAACTTGCCGCCGGGGGAATATCAGGAATTAGTACAATTTTACACGAACTATTTGAGTTCAATCCAGCGTACGTACAATGGGCTATAAATATCCCATTGCTTATTTTTGTTGTTTTAATCGTTGGTACAGATTTTAGTTTGAAAACTTTAGTTGGGACTACTTTTCTCCCATTTGTTATTTGGCTTACTGCAGATATGAAGTTATCGATAGATAATCCTTTATTAAGTGCGATCTATGGTGGAATAATGCTTGGTGTGGGGCTTGGGATTGTTTATAGAGGTAATGGTTCTACAGGGGGGACTGCAATGATCGCCCAAGTGTTAAAACGATATACGGGGCTTTCAAGTGGCTATTCACAACTTCTAGTCGATGGGTTAGTTGTTGTTACTTCCGCATTTGTATTTAATTTCGAACTCGCTCTTTATGCAATGATTTCAATATTCGTTACGAGTAAGGTTATCGACTTTGTACAACTTCAATCTTCATCTACAAAATTAATTCTGATAATTACTGAAAAAGAGGAAGAAATTCAATCCATTATACGAAATCAATTAAATAGAGGCTCAACAAAGATGACAACATTAGGTGGCTATTCGAATGAAGAAAAAACGATGATATTATGTGTCGTGGAACAATCGGAAGCAGTCTATTTTAAGAAGATTGTACAAAAGCAAGAACCAACTTCATTTGTTATTTTCATTAACGCTTCAGAAATACTTGGTCGTGGATTTTCAAAAGCACAATTTGATAATTAATTTTCGATTATTTCTAACCCATCCCAAACTTTTGTTTTCAATTTAGGGATGGGTTATTTTGTTTAAAAAGACAGCTGTCCAGATGTGGTGTATAATTTTACTACTAGCACCCATTCGGGAAAAAGGAGCAATCGTATTGAAAAGAGAAACGAACAACTCAGTTATATATACAGTTAAAGAATCGGGAGAATTATTGCCATTCTTATTGGAAAGTATGAAAAATAGTAGTAGGAATTCAGTTAAATCAATATTAACGCGTGGACAAGTTACGATTAACGGTAAAATGATTAAGCAACATAATCATTTGCTTGAAATCGACGATAAGGTAGAGATATTGAGCAATCAGGTTGCAGAGAGTATATCTAAAATAGAAGGCGTAACAATTTTACATGAAGATGAAGATATCATTGTGATCAATAAAAACGCGGGAATTTTATCTGTAGCCTCTGAAAGAGAGAAAGAAATGACCGCATATCGTCAAATAACGGAATATGTGAAAAGGTTAAATCCGAAAAATAGAATCTTCGTCGTTCATCGATTAGACAAAGCTACGTCTGGGATTATGTTGTTTGCTAAAAGTGAAAGAGTACAACAAGCTCTTCAAAACACATGGAGTGATACTGTCAAAGAGCGCATGTATACAGCTCTTGTTGAGGGGACCGTCATAGAAAATAAGGGAACAATTGCGTCGTGGTTAACTGAAAACAGTTCATTTAAAGTGTACTCAAGTCCAGTTGATAACGGTGGACAACATGCGATAACGCACTATAAAAAAATTCAGTCAAATAAGCATTTTTCACTGTTAGAGGTTCAGCTTGAAACAGGACGTAAAAATCAAATACGTGTCCACTTAGAAGTAATCGGACATCCTGTAGCTGGTGATAAGAAGTACGGTTCAACAGGTAATCCGCTGCGTCGACTTGGCCTTCATGCAACAGCCCTTTCTCTAATTCATCCAAGAACAGGGAAGCTGGTACGATATACGGCTGAAGTTCCAAATGCATTTTTGATAAAGTCCAAATAACATAAAGAACGTAACCGAAATTATGAGAGGTTGATTTAGAATGACGTTTCAAAGTTATCAATTAAATAGTGAAATCGTTCGCGCGCTTGAAGGTCTTGGCTATAATGAGCCGACAGAAGTACAAGCGAAAGTAATACCTGAGGCACTTAAGAAGATTGATTTAGTAGTGAAATCTCAAACGGGTAGCGGTAAAACTGCCGCATTTGGTATTCCTATTTGTGAAATGGTAGATTGGGAAGAAAATAATCCACAGGCACTCATTTTAACACCGACACGTGAATTGGCAGACCAAGTGAAAGAAGATATTACGAATATTGGTCGCTTTAAGCGAATTAAAGCAGCAGCTGTTTATGGAAAACAACCATTTGCTTATCAAAAGGCCGAACTGAAACAAAAATGCCATGTTGTTGTAGGAACACCAGGTCGTGTGATGGATCATATTGAACGTGGAACGCTCGTATTAGATGCTATTGAGTATTTAGTTCTTGATGAAGCTGATGAAATGTTGAATATGGGTTTTATTGATCAAGTTGAAGCGATTATTAATAAATTAACGAAACAGCGTACAACAATGCTGTTTTCTGCTACAATTCCAGAAAATATAAAAAAGTTAAGTCAGAAGTATATGAATGACCCAAAGAATATCGAAATAGAATCAAGTACAACTTTAATAGACCAAATCGATCATTCACTTTATGTTGTTGCTGAACACAAGAAGTTTGAGTTGTTGCGTTCTATAACAATAATTGAAAATCCAGATAGTTGTATATTATTTTGTCGAACGAAAGATCAAGTAGACCAACTTACAGAACAACTTGAAAATATCCATTACGCAGTCGACAAATTGCATGGTGGTATGATGCAAGAAGATCGTTTTGATGTAATGGATGAATTTAAACGTGGTGAATTCCGTTATTTGGTTGCTACTGACGTTGCCGCAAGAGGAATTGATATCGATAACATAACCCATGTTATTAATTACGATATTCCTTTAGAAAATGAAAGTTATGTACACAGAGTTGGTAGAACGGGACGCGCTGGCAATAAAGGTACAGCAATTTCATTTGTCACACCTAATGAAGATAAGTTTCTAAATGAAATTGAAGCATATATCGGATTTGAAATTCCAAGACGTACTGCACCATCACAAAAAACGATAGATGAAGCTATGGATGCATTCAATGCGAAAATTGAAAAACTACCGAAACTGAAGAAAAGTAAAAGTATAAATATCGATAAAGATATATTGAAATTGTATTTTAATGGTGGTAAAAAGAAAAAATTACGCGCATTTGATTTCGTTGGTACAATTATGAGTATTCCAGGAATAGTTGCAGAGGATATTGGTATTATTAAAATTCAAGATACTGTAACATATATTGATATTTTGAACGGCAAGGGGCCGCTTGTCTTAAATGAAATGAAAACAAAAACAGTTAAAGGCAAACAGTTAAAAGTGCATAAAGCAAATAAGTAGGGTCGTTATAAAATGACGCTGGAGCGAATTGCAATCAATGTGCAGGGAGGGGAACTGGACAACGAAGGAAATAGCTCAGTAAAATTATGGCGGAACAATCCAATTTATATATAAGACGTAGAAAAGCCAAGTAAATTAATCACAATTTACTTGGCTTTATTAGTTGATGTTGATGTTTAAGTTCTTAAATAATTGTCCATTCCCGTTCAACGGCAATTTTTTTAAGTTTAGCATCAGGGTTTACTGCAACCGGATTTCCTACGAGTTCCAGTACGGATAAATCTGAATAACTGTCACCGTATGCAAAACTATTTTCCCAATCAATTGTTTCTCCTTCTAACGCAGCAAAGATTTTTTTGTTTTTACGATTACCTTGAATATGTAAGATGGGTACATTACTATCAATTGTCTGTCCTTTTATAGGAATGTCAGTACCAATAATCGTATTGAAAGGCAATCCTTTCGTAACGGAGTGTAGTAAAGGTGTGTATGCACCCGAAACAAGCATGATATGAATATCTTCAGCTGTGTGCTGTTCGACTTGTGAAAGAACAAGCGGGTTAAAATCTTTTTTCATTTTTTCTGCCAGTTCCTCAAAATAAGTATCGAGTTCCGCCGTAGAAAAGTTTTTAAATACTTTTAAATAAAATTGCATTGAGCGTTCCTTTAACATGCTTTCTGGATAAACTTTTAATTTGTAACCGATATACAAAGGTAAGATTGACCTGAAAAACTTTTTATATCGATTATGATAAAGAGGATGATTTTTTAAATGTTTCATTAAGAGTTGGAAAGTTTCGTTAGCATATAATGTTCCGTCAAAGTCAAATATTGCAACGCGCATAGTTCTCACCTTTTCCTGTTTTTTACATAGGCTTTCTATAAACTATACAGTGTTTGACCTATAGAAGCAATGTGAGGATTGGAGTAGAAGGATAGCCCCGTTAAGAATGTGAAGAGCACTTTAAGGAAATAGAAAAAAATAGAATTACACAAATACGTATGTGTAATTCTAATTTAAATGTTATTGTATTTTATCGATTGGCATTGTTGTTTGTGCTGTCGCAAAAGAATTCAACATTTGTTGCATATCTTGCTGGGCTAGCTGTGGTACTTGGTAATAATGATGTTTGTTTTGGTATATAGAAAGCTCATAAGCCATTTCAATACAGTTGGGCACAGAATCCGCAAGAACGCGTCGTACAACCGGATTAGTTGTTTCAAGTGCAGACATCGTTTTTGATGATGCACCAGCTTTAGCAGCCCAAAGTAAAAAACCTGATATAATTTCATCTGATATTTCTGTTTCAGATTGAATTGGCTTTTTTGGTGGGCTTTGCTTAAGACCATAAACAAAGTCGTTTCCAGTCTTCATTTGGTATTTTCCAGTTGGTTGGGAAGGATCTTGACCTGATTTAAATGCCTCAACTGTAATGTTGTATTCGTTTAAAGAAAATTGGAACTGTCGGTTCAAAATATCGAGTAATTCTGGATCTTTTACTTTTGTTCGAAATAGAATCGCCTGATTGAGCCCGGCAACTGTTTCAGACAACGTTTCATGTAAATCAAATAATTCATGAGCGCCATGATTCATTTGTGCTGAAACATCACCTGTTTGCATGTTTTGATGTGTTTGGTTGATCTGTTGTCCAGTTTTCTGACCAAATGGGTTTTGCGTCATTTTACAACTCCTCCTAATTATCGAGCATTTTCTGCATCGACACTAGTATGGATTAAATCATAAATGATATTCATTTTTATGTTAATCTTTATTTATATAATTGAGAATTGCTTGAAATGATTCCAGATCCGGATTGAATAAAAGGACTGGTAGAAAAGTAAAAGAGAATAACAAAAGAAGATTTGCACCTAGAAATGCACGAGCAATTTTTTTGATTTTCATTGATATACCATCCTCCATTATCAAATTTTTTGAAAATAAATCATTATCGAATCATCATTTAACGACTCCTCCGAATAATTAGATAATACTCCTTTCTTCGCTAAATTAAAAGCTTTTTTTTAATTAAATCAATATTTTAATAATAGTATGCTTAAATTCAAGTGAAATTAGTCTGTTAAATACATTTTGACAAGTAGGTTTCGCTATTAATATTCTATGCTTAACAAGTAGAACTTTCTTTTATTCTGTAAAAATGAATGGAGTGATTATGTTGAATATGCAAAACACAAGAATGAAAATAATAACCATTGTACTAATTGTTATGGCAATTTGTGTTATTTCTTTGTGGATGCTTACAGGTAAATGGATAAAGGATGGTAATAAAATAGAAGCCGATGGAACAAATGAGTATGCAATCATACTCGGGGCAAAAGTGAATGGAGATACACCTTCACTCTCTTTACGTTATCGGCTAGATGCTGCATTGGACTATGGAAATAAATATAACCATGTAAAATTTATATTATCGGGTGGACAAGGTCCTGATGAAAATAGTACTGAAGCAGAGGCAATGAGGCGATTTCTTGTTGCGAATGGAATTGATGAAAAGCGACTAATTTTAGAGACAAAATCGACTACGACTTATGAGAACATCGTTTTCTCGAAAGAGTTGTTGCCAGAAAAAGTTACGAGCGTAACAGTTATTACGAGTGATTATCATATTGCCAGAACGAGGTTCATTGCACGTAAATTGGGTTTGAAATCGGATTCAGTAGCCGGAAAAACACCTGGAATAGTTGAGTTGAAACTAAACACACGGGAACGGATAGCTTTGATAAAAACGTATATTGTAGGGAAATAATCATTTGTTATGTCTGCTGATTCTTTTGAAATGTTTGCGTCGAATTCTGATATACGACTAATTGTATGCATATCGGGCTTGTCACAAAAGTAAACTTAGATAAGAATATTTTATCTATGAAAGGCAGATGATTTTGTTGCAAATTCACGTTGTTCAAAAAGGACAAAGTTTGTATGGTATTTCGCAAGCTTATGGGCTCACTTACCAAGAAGTAGCCGTAGCTAATGAAATACCAGATCCATCCCGCCTTGTAGTAGGTCAGGCATTGGTTATACCGATTACTGGAAAGTACCATTTGGTTCGACCTGGTCAATCGCTTTACATCATATCCAAACTGTACGGTATGACACCGGAAAATTTAGCGAAAATTAATGGAATAACAACTTCACAAATTTTACATGTGGGGCAGCGTCTTTATATTCCACAAACGACAAAACCTCCACTTGAAGTATTGCTTTACGTTGAACCCCGAAATCCGGTTTCAGATGCAATGATTCAAGAGGTTAAGGCCCGTGTTCATTCACTTACGTATCTTGCTATGTTTAGTTATCAAGTTAACCGAAATGGATCACTAACGATGCCAACAACAAATGATATTCCGAGTATCGCCACTTCATCTGGAGCTGCGAATGCTATGGTAATCACTAATTTAGAAAACTATGCATTTAGCCCAGAATTGGCACATGGAATATTCATCAATGAAACTGCTCAAAATCAGTTGTTTGGTAATATTATTCAAATAGCAAATGAGGTTGGTTACAAAGATATTCATTTTGATTTTGAATTTATAAATCCTGATGATCGGCAATTGTATAATACCTTTCTAAGAAAAGCACGCGACCGATTTCATCTCGCTGGCTTAACATTATCCACAGCAGTGGCTCCTAAAACGAGTGATGTAAAAACGGGGATTTACGGAGCTCATGATTATGCAGCCCTTGGAGAAATAACAGACTTTGTTGCACTTATGACCTATGAATGGGGATATACTTATAGTGAACCGCAAGCTGTTAGTCCTATTAAGCCCGTTCGCAATGTTGTAGAGTTTGCCCTAACTCAAATACCAGCAAATAAACTTTATTTAGGACAAAACTTGTATGGATATGATTGGTCCTCACCGTTTCCACCTCAAGGCGGAGTAGCAGCAAAGGCAGTAAGTCCGCAAGAGGCGATTGCCATTGCATTAAAAGAGAATGCTGAAATTCAATACGACTACGTGGCACAAGCGCCATTTTTCAAGTACTGGGATGATAATGGTGTATATCATGAAGTATGGTTTGAAGATGCACGAAGCATTCAAGCAAAATTTGATTTGATTAAAGAATTAAAATTACGCGGAATTATGTATTGGAAACTCGGCTTATCATTTCCGCAAAATTGGTTGTTGCTGGAAGATAATTTCAAAGTAACGAAGATTACTTAAAATTTGATAGCAAAAAGAATCTAAAGGAATCAACCTATGTATTACTCTAGGATTTATCAATCACGATTTCCAAGTGTTATCTAACGTATGCAATGTTATAAACCCAGCCACATTCACATTAGATGATGAGCTGGGTATTTTGATGTTTTAAAGGACCGACTTTCCAGAAATGTGCGCCTCAATCGGGCTGAAATATGATGAAATAGTAACAATTAAGTGTAGAATTTTAACATTATACGATACAATAGTAGAAAGAATCCACTGGTATACTTAGGAGCCTAATCTTTTGTTTGAAGTCATTAATAAATGAGGCCCAATTAGATGCTGCAAGTCCTTTACCTAGAGAAGCATTAAATGGCCGGAGAATGAACTAAGGGAATCAATGGAAAAACACAGATTGAACTCCCATAAAGGTGAAATTAAATATTAGGCTACATAAAAATTAATACTACAAAATTAAGTACTACAGAAGTAGCTGGAATAATTACAGAAAGGTTTAGATTATAATTCTTTATGGATGGTTTAGCCCAAATGGTAAAAATATAGAGATAGTTACCGATAGCGATAGATATGTGAAATTAACAAAGCACGATTCAGCAGATTTATACGGAATATTAACAGGAGAAGAATTTAAAAATTGATTCCCTATTTTCGTATACTCTTAAATTAACGTTCGCGATTCTGAAATAAGGATCTACGCCACTTCAGTAATTGGCCCAAATAATAAAAATGATCACATTAGGGGGAGTTAAATGAATTACGTTAAAGAATTAAGAAAATTAGTTGGGCATAGACCTTTAATACTGCCAGGTTCAGTGGTCTTGATACTTAATAATAAAAATGAATTACTGTTGCAACATAGGGCTGACGGTAGTTGGGGATTGCCAGGTGGTATTATGGAGTTGGGGGAAAGTTTAGAAGAAACAGCACGACGAGAAGTAAAAGAGGAAACGGGCCTAGATGTAGGAAACTTGAAATTATTAAACGTTTTCTCGGGTAAAGATTATTATTTGAAAGTTTCAAATGGCGATGAATTATATTCAGTAACCGCAGTATATGTAACGAATGAAGCTAATGGAATCATACAAATTGATCACAATGAGTCTATAGATGTTCAATATTTTAAACTTGATGCCCTACCAAAAAACTTAACAAATGGAACCCAAAACTTTATTAACTCGATAAATTGAAAAGTTGTAAATCAATTACCGTGTCTATATCGGGCCATTTAGTTGAAAATATAAGTAAGGGGAAACTTACATGATATACGTAAATGTTAGAGCAATCATTGAAAGAAATGGAAAGAATGGAACTGAAATCGTTATACAAAAAAGGGTTAAATCTAATGAAAATGAAACACCTTATGAGCTGCCTGGAGGAAGGTTAGAGGAATTCGAGTCATTTATGGAAGGACTTAAGAGAGAAGTACAGGAAGAAACAGGGTTACATATAACAAAGGTTTTTGGGGATGAAACTAGAATTGAAACTAATGATGTGGATTCAAATGTGGAAGTGATGAAGCCTTTTGCTGTTTATCAAACGACAACTGGTCCAGTAGATTCATTAGGCGTTTATTTTAGATGTGAAGCCTCTGGTAATTTAGTTATTGAAGGTGATGGTACTGAAGATATAAAGTGGATTTCAGTAGATGAGCTACAGCATTCACTAGAGAAGGATTTAATCGATTTTAGTTGGGTGGACAAGTCGGGAATCATGTATTATTTGAAATGGTATTATGCAGAAAAACAACAAATTGATTAGTATACTGCCTAATTTATTCTGGAAAAGCATTCATTAAATTTTCGCTAAAAACTTTACTAAAGCTTTTTATTATATTGGAGTGGTCATATTGAAAAATGTTTATATTGTAAGGCATTGTGAGGCGGAAGGACAATCCTTCTATGCGAAACTTACAGAAAAAGGGTTTAATCAAGCTTTAGACTTATCTAGTTTCTTGTCTGAAATTAAAGTCGATCGGATTATTTCGAGTCCGTATGAACGCGCTATTCAATCTATCCAACCCCTTGCAAACCAATTGAATATCGAGATTGAAATTGATGGAAAACTAACGGAACGTGTGCTTAGCACTAAAGATATTTCAGACTGGGAGGACAAGCTAAGAACAACTTTTGAGGATGTTGAACTGAAATTTGAAGGTGGAGAGTCCAGTCAAGAAGCAAAGGAACGAATAGTGGATGTTGTTGAAAATGTGTTCAATGATGTATCTGAAAATACAATTATTGTTACACACGGGAATTTGATGTCATTACTTCTAAATAATTATAATAAAACTTTTGGTTTTAATGATTGGCAAGATCTTACTAATCCGGATGTGTATGTTTTAAGAGAGATTGGTAATAAAGTAACTTATGAACGATTATGGAATTGAACCCGGATTTTATACAATAGATGCGATTCTAGAAGGAAAACTGTGCTTAAATTGGGCTAAATTTTTGTCGAAGAGATCAATTAGACAAGTAGTTTGCAGGCATATACTTATACCTGTACTTTCCAATACCTAAATGGATAGTTAGCTATGATCCATAATCGGTCTTTTTATATATATTTATTGTGCGAAACAACTCCTAAAGTGACAACCTAAGAAAGAGCGGAGTCTGTTTTTTTGTTATACTATTAATAAATCAATTTATAGATTAAACGAAAAGAGGCTTCAATCATTGATAAAAACAATTATATTCGACTTAGATGATACATTATTATGGGATAAAAAAAGTGTCGAAACTGCATTTAAAAGAACTTGTGAAAAGGCTGCAATAAAGTACAAAGAACTGAACCCGAAAGTATTAGAGCAAGCTGTTAGAAACGAAGCAAGAGACCTTTACGCAACATACGATACATATGAGTACACGCAAATGATTGGCATTAATCCCTTTGAAGGTTTATGGGGGACGTTTGATGATGTAGGTAGTGATTTTCAAAAAATGAAAGAGATTGTCCCGGCATATCAACAAGAAGCATGGACAAAAGGGCTGCTTCGTATTGGAATTGATGACGCAAAATTAGGGCTGGAGCTCGCTCAAACATTTCCGCAAGAAAGAAGAAAGTCTCCATTTGTTTATGAGGAAACGTTTAAAGTTCTAGATGCATTAATAGGTAAATACCAACTCATTTTGTTGACGAATGGTTCTCCTAGTCTTCAAGAAATAAAGTTACAAATAACACCGGAAATCGCACCTTACTTTAACCATATCATTATTTCTGGAGCTTTTGGAAAAGGGAAGCCTGACCCATCTATTTTTCATCATGTTCTTGAACGAAGCAATACATCAGCTGAAGAAGCTTTAATGGTAGGGGATAACTTAATGACAGATATATTAGGGGCATCCCAAGTTGGTATGAAATCTGTTTGGATAAACCGTGAAAACAAAGAACCTATGGAAGATGTACAGCCAACATATGAAATCAAAAATTTAGAAGAACTTTTCACGATTATAAAATAAAAGAGGCCATTTAGGCCTCTTTTTTCTACTTAAAATTATAAGTCAATCGCAATTGCTTCATAAATATCATCAAGTTCTACTAAATCTTTCACATCGTAATTATCAACGTATTTATCAATCGTTAGCATCATAATTGCTTCTCCGCCAATGATTGTTCTACCAACTTGCATTGCTGCAATGTTAATATTTTCTTTTGCTAAAAGTGTACCGACGCGGCCAATTGCACCAGGTTGGTCTTTATGTTTAATGTAAAGTAAATGCCCTTCTGGTACAACATCTACCGGGTAATCATCTACTTTTACAATACGAGCACCAAGTCCATTTAATAGGGTTCCAGCAACACGGCGTAGTCCATTTGTTGTCTTTACTTCAACGGTCAATAAGTTCAAGAAACCTTTTGCAGTTGAAGATTTATTTTCATTTACTTTTATTCCAATGCGATCTGCTAAGAACTTCGCATTCACATCATTTACGTGATCACCTAGATTGCGTTTGAGTAGCCCTTTCAACGTATTGCGTGTTAATGGACGTACATCATAACTCGCAACTTCTCCTGAATAAAAGATGTTGACTTCCTCTATAACGCCATCCGACAAACTAGACAAGAACGCACCGAGCTTTTCAGACAAATCGAAGAATGGTTCAATCTTAAGCATTACTTCTTTTGATACAGAATGTAGATTTACTGGGTTTTGAACTAGTCCACCATTAAGAAAGCTCACAACGTCAATACTAACATCAACAGCAACACTTTCTTGTGCCTCAAATGTACTTGCGCCTAAATGTGGTGTTGCAATTACTTCTGGAAGTGTAAGCAATTTATGATCTAAAAAGGGCTCTTGTTCAAAAACATCAAGTGCTGCACCTGCAACTTTTTTAGAGACGATTGCATCGTATAAAGCATCCTCGTCAATAATCCCACCACGAGCGCAGTTTATTATTTGAACGCCGTCTTTCATTATTTCAAAAGCTTCTTTATTAATCAAATGACGTGTTTCTTTCAGTAAAGGCGTATGTACTGTAATAAAATCCGCGGCTTTTAGTACATCTTCTACAGAGCCGAAATCAATACCCAGTTTTCTCGCTTTTTCTTCAGTCAGGAACGGATCATAAGCAATGACATTCATTCGTTGTCCTTTTGCCCGTGCTGCAACTTCCGCACCGATACGACCAAGTCCTACAACACCTAATGTTTTATTTTTGAGTTCAACACCAATAAATGCTTTTCGGTCCCATTGTTTGTTTTTTAGTGAATTGAAAGCTTGTGGTATTTTACGTGCCATTGACATTAACATAGCCATCGTGTGTTCGGCAGCAGAATTTGTATTGCCATCCGGAGCATTTACTACGATTATTCCTCTTTCAGTAGCCGCATCCAAATCAATATTATCGACACCAACACCAGCGCGTCCAATAATCTTTAACTTTGTTCCTTTTTCAATAATTTCCCGTGTGACTTGTGTTTGACTGCGGACAAGAAGTGCATCGAAGTCACCAATTTTTAAAGCTAATTCTTCTGGTGTACTGTTTGTATCTATGACGATATTCATACCTTCTGCTTGTCTTAACGGATAGATTCCTTCTTCACTAAGCGGATCGCTAATTAATATATTAAAAGCCATTTAAACTATCACTCCTTGTTCTAAATAGATTTTTTGTGCAGCTGCTGTTCCTTTGCCAAGTTCGGTTTTTCTTCCAACGAGATTTAAGCCAATTTCAATCGCGCTAATTGTTTGGAGGATGTCGGCGGGAGAACAATATCCCATATGTCCTATGCGGAAAATCTTCCCACTCAAATGTTGCTGACCACCAGCAACTGTAAGTCCGAATTGTTTTTTGAGTACTTTTCGGAAATCTTCTGAGTTAAAATCATTTGGTTGTACAGCAGTTACTGTTGGAGACGCGAATTCATCACTTGTAAGAAGGGGGATATCAAGTGCTTTAAATGCTGCACGAGTCATATTCATCAATAATTGATGTCTCTTATAAACAAGATCCAAACCTTCTTTTTCCATCAAATTTAGAACTTGTTCAAGTCCGAATATAAGGGATAAGGCAGGTGTGAAGGGTGTTGTGTCTTTTAAAATATTGTCTTTGTACTTAACTAAATCAAAGTAAAATCGTGGTCTACTATTTGTCTTAATTCTATTCCATGCTTTTTCACTTACTGCAATGAAGGCAAGACCAGCAGGGAGCATGAATGCTTTTTGTGAGCCAGTGACCATAACATCTATTCCCCAGTCGTCCATTTTTGTTTCTACTCCACCAACACAAGAGACGCCATCTACTACAAATAGTGCTTCAGATGCTTCATGTACAGCCTCAGAAATCTCTTTTATTGGATTTAAAATACCTGTTGAAGTTTCACAATAAGTCGAAAACACGGCTTTTATTTCTGGATGATCTTTTAAATAGTTTTTAACGTCTTGTGGATTAATTGCTTTTCCCCACTCCACATCAATTTGGTGTGTTTTAATGGAGTACGCATCGCAAATTTTTGCAAAGCGTTCGCCGAATGCACCGGAAATTAGTATTAACACTTCATCATTAGGTTGAACGATATTTACTACTGCGGCTTCTAAACCAGAAGTACCGCTACCAGTTAAAATAAGTACATCTTGTGACGTTCCTAAGACTTTTTTCAGTTTTGATGAAATTGTTTCTAACATTGCAGATGTTTCTTGTCCACGGTGACCAATCATCGGTTGACTCATTGCCCTTTGAACACTTGGTGGAATTGGACTAGGTCCTGGAATTCTAAGTATTTGCTGATCTTGTAACATATTTCATTCTCCTCCCAATTTTTAAAAATAAAAAAAAGCATTCCTCCCCTTACAAAATGTAAGGGGCGAAAAGCTAAAATACTCACGCGGTACCACCCTTTTTTGCTCATTCAAAAAGAATAAGCCTGGTTATCATGCGTAACGTGCATGTTTCGAATAGGTGTACTAAAGGATTCGACCTATCTATTCCAGAGTGCTACTCTACGCTAGAAAACGCTGATTCACACCAACCATCAGCTCTCTAAAGAATTCTTAATCGCAAAGTGTATCTCCTTCAAAATATTTAGAACTAATATAGAATTAGAATTTATCATACCAAATTATTTGCGAAAGTCAAAGGCAATACAACAATTAATTGTGAACAATATATTTGGAATTTAGATGTTATATGAAAATAATTTCCGATATTGAGTTGTTAATATTCAGTATTTCGTATAAAATACATAGAATCAAATAAATTAGAAAATAAGTATAGTGTACAGTTTTCAACTTGTAGTTGTTAGATTGTTCCTTTACTGACTATGAATGAATGTATATATGAATGAATGAAGGGACTGGACCTAATATGAAAAACATAAACGATACCACTCGGGATGCAAAGAAACTAGCAAATGATTATGTTCATGGAGTATATGAGTTGCTAAAAAGAAGAAATTCTGACGAAAAAGAATTTTTACAAGCTACAAGAGAGATTTTTGACTCACTGAGACCGGTCTTTGCAAAACATCCTGAATATATTTTAAACGGTGTGTTAGAACGTTTGACTGAACCAGATAGAATTATTACATTTCGTGTTGCTTGGGAAGACGATCAAGGTAAAGTACATGTGAATAGAGGGTACCGCGTTCAATTTAATAGCGATTTGGGACCGTATAAGGGTGGTATTCGTTTTCATCCTTCAGTAAATACAAGCATTATGAAGTTTCTTGCTTTTGAACAGATTTTTAAAAATGCATTAACAGGACAGCCGATTGGCGCAGGTAAAGGTGGTTCAGACTTCGATCCAAAAGGGAAGTCCGAAAGAGAAATTATGCGCTTTGTTCAAAGCTTTATTACTGAGTTAAGTAAATATATTGGTCCAGATATGGATGTTCCCGCAGGTGATATCGGCGTTGGGAAACGGGAAATTGGGTATATGTTTGGTCAATACAATCGTTTGAAAGGCGGCTATGAGGCAGGTGTTTTCACTGGGAAAGATCCTGAACACGGGGGAAGTCTGGGAAGAAAAGAAGCGACGGGCTATGGCACTGTATATTTTGTAGAAGAAATGTTGAAAGATAAAGGTCTAAGTTTTTCCGGTAGTACAGTCATTGTGTCGGGTTCGGGTAATGTTTCGACATATGCAATCGATAAGGCAATTCAACTTGGTGCAAAAGTAATTGCGTGCAGTGATTCTAGTGGATATGTTTACGATGAAAAAGGAATAGATTTGAAAACAATAAAATACTTAAAAGAAGAAAACAACTTCCGCATACAAGATTACGTTAAAGTACATCCACATGCAGAGTTCAATGATGATTGCTCGAAAATATGGACAATTCCATGCGATATTGCCCTACCATGTGCAACTCAAAATGAGATTGATGAAAAGTCAGCAAGAATTCTAGTTCAGAATTCTGTTAAGGCGGTTGGTGAAGGTGCTAACATGCCTTGCACAATGGAAGCAATCAATCGATTCGTTGATAATGATGTTTTATTCGCACCAGCTAAAGCCGCAAACGCGGGTGGTGTAGCCGTCTCTGCTATGGAAATGTCACAAAATAGTATGAGACTGAGCTGGACAACAGAAGAAGTAGATGAAAAGTTGCTTCAAATAATGAAGGATATTTATAGTAGGTGTTTGTACGCTGCCGAAACGTATGGAAAACCTGGAAACTTAATTGTTGGTGCAAATATTGCAGGATTTTTAAAAGTTGCGGATGCGATGGTTGCTCACGGTATTCGATAAAAGATTGATAAGTGAACTTTTGATAAAGGTGAGGCTTTGCTAAGTATATTAGCAGAGCCTTTTTATTTTAATTATTTTTATTTTTCGGATGAAAAAGCTTGTGATTTGTTATTGATATGTTATTATAAAAATACTACAGGATGTATAAAGATGCATCCGCATTCGGAAGGAGATTTTATTAATGACAAAGAAAAAAGTGGTTTTAGCATATTCAGGCGGTTTAGATACATCAGTAGCAGTACAGTGGCTTACAGATCAGGGCTATGCAGTTATTGCATGTTGCTTAGATGTTGGTGAAGGGAAGAACTTAAAAGAGATTCAAGAAAAAGCAATTAAAGTTGGGGCTGTCAATAGCTATGTAATTGATGCTAAAGAAGAATTTGCAAATGAGTATGCATTATTAGCTTTGCAAGCACATGCATATTATGAGGATAAATATCCACTGGTTTCGGCGCTTTCGCGTCCTTTAATTTCGAAAAAACTCGTAGAAATTGCTGAAAAAGAAGGAGCAACAGCTGTAGCACATGGTTGTACAGGTAAAGGAAATGACCAAGTACGCTTTGAAGTTGCCATTAAAGCTTTAAACCCTTCACTTGAAGTTATTGCGCCAGTACGTGAATGGGCGTGGTCTCGTGAAGAGGAAATCGAATACGCTATGGAGAAGAATATTCCAATTCCAATCAATCTTGATAGCCCATATTCAATTGACCAAAACCTATGGGGACGAAGCAATGAGTGTGGAATATTAGAAGATCCATGGGCAACACCACCGGAAGGTGCTTACGGGTTAACTGTCGCTCTGGAAGATACTCCGAATACGCCTGATATAATTGAAATTGACTTTGAAAAGGGTGTTCCGGTTAGCATAAATGGAGAAAAATATAAACTGAGCGAACTAATTATACATTTGAACGAGATTGCTGGTAAGCATGGAATTGGCAGAATCGATCATGTTGAGAATCGTTTGATTGGTATTAAATCCCGTGAAGTTTATGAATGTCCAGGGGCAATTACTCTTTTAAAAGCTCATAAAGAATTAGAAGATATAACACTTATAAAGGACATTGCACATTTCAAGCCAGTTGTTGCGAAAAAGCTAACTGAACTTATTTATGAAGGATTATGGTTCTCACCACTTCGCAATGCGCTAGAAGCATTTTTGAAAGATACACAGCAGTATGTGAATGGAACTGTTCGAGTAAAACTTTTCAAAGGTCATGCCATTGTTGAGGGAAGAAAATCACCAAACTCACTGTATGACGAAAAACTAGCCACATATACAGCAGACGATGCATTTGACCAGTCTGCAGCTGTGGGATTCATCAAACTTTGGGGGTTACCCACGGAAGTCCACAGCATGATTCACAGGAAAGAAAGCGTGAAATAGTAAATTGAAAAACACCTCTCTTCCAATCATTACCGACTGGAATAGAGGTGTTTTTTTAAATTAAACTGCTAATTGAATGATATGTTGGTTGTTGTTTATCGAATGTTGCGATATGTTTAAAGCCTATAGACTGTAATAATTGAAGGGACTCTTTAAACTCAAATGCTAGCTCAGATACCCTATGTGCATCGGAGCCAAGTGTAATAATCTCTCCACCACATTGTTTGTATAGCTTTAGAATATCGTCACTTGGGAGCCCGTTTGGCATACCGTATCGGACACCGGAGGTATTCAATTCGATTCCTTTACCATCTGGGATAATTACATTAAAAATTTCTTTTAGAATATCATGAAAATTATTATCGCAATGTTCTAAAAGGGAATACCTTTTTACTAAGTCAACATGACCGAGAATGGAGTACTGTTTAAAGTTTTTTACACAGTATAGAAGTTCTTCATAATAAACTTGAAAGGCTTGCTCAATTGTTTTGTTTTTAAATAAATCGCCTGAATGCAAACCTTTCTTTTCTGTTGTATGCATTGAACAAATGACAAAATCAAATTCATTGGTTTCCATTAATGCATCATACTTATGTAATATATGAGGTTGAACTCCAAGTTCTATACCTTTTTTTATACGAATTCTACCGTCGTATTTAGCTTGTAGCTCCTTGATTTTTTGATTGTACTCATTCAAATCAAAATCAAAAAGTATGGTTTCATCGGGATATTCGTAATCGATATGTTCAGTAAAACAAATTTCTGTTAGCCCTTTTTCAATTGCACCTAATACCATACTTTCCATCGAAACTGAACAATCGGCTGAAAAGTCACTATGCATATGGTAATCGAACATAATCATTTGCCTCCTTGTGTTGACATTTCTCGTATACACCTTTATAGTACTAAATAACTTCACCACGGTAAAGTGTTAAAGTTTATTGTTGAAAGGCGGAATTAACAAGTGTCAACTAATTATAGAATGAATGATGAAAATGTGAAAGCTTTTGAAAAACACGATCGAATTATAAAAACCATTAATAAGCGATTTTTAACATATGGATACAAAAGAATTAAAACATCAACGTTCGAACAATACGATTTATACTCTAAAGTAAATGGTGCTATTAATCAAAATGAAATGATTAAAGTGATTGACTATACAGGCCAAGTTTTAGTTCTTCGTCCTGACGTAACAATTCCAATTACACGGAAATTAGCTGAAGACTTTTCAGTACTGCCAAATGAACTTCGTTACTTTTACGTGCAAGATGTCTTCCGTCAATCCTTTGACAAAATAAAAGGGATTGAAAGTACACAAGCAGGAGTTGAATATTTTTGTAAGAGTTCACCTGAGGCGGACGCAGAAGTAATCGCATTAGCATGTCATACACTAAAAGATTTAGGATTTAACGATATTAAAATCGAAATAGGTCATGCAGGTTTTTTTAAAGAGCTTGTTGATCAAATAAATTTAACAGACAATCAGTTGAATCAACTTAAAAATAGAATTCAAGCAAAAAGTGTAGTAGATATAGAATCCTTTTTAAGTGGTTTGCCCATTGATGAAAAATTGAAAGAAGCAATTTCAATGATTCCTTTTCTATATGGTAATCCTCTTGAAGTAAGTGAAAGAGCAAAGAAGATTTCATTCACAGACAAAATGAATGAAAAACTAGACTATTTACTAAAGGTCTATGAACTACTAATCGCTTACGGTTTAGAAGATAATATTGTTATGGATTTAGGACTCATTAACCATATGGGGTATTATTCAGATTTAATGTTCCAAGGTTTTGTGGATAAATACGGTAAACCAGTTTTAATGGGTGGGAGATACGACGAGTTGGGAAATGAGTTCGAAGCAACCCTGCCAGCAATTGGGTTTGCTTGTGAAGTGGATTCACTTGTTGAGGCTTCTGCGAATCAAATAAGAAAACCGAATCTTCTACAAGATGTTGAAGTGTATTATGAATCATCTTGTTTTGGAAAAGCACTAACACTTGTGAATGATCTTCGAGAGCGAAACTATAGTGTTCTCTCGTTTCCAATGGATAAAAAACAACTATGTAGCGTTTGGGTTCAGGTTGATAAGGAACAATGTGTTTTCCATCAGGATGGAATTGAAACACCATTTACACATATCAACGAATTACTGAAGCTGCTAAGTGATTTGGAGGGAGAAAAATAAATGAGTTATTTAACATTGGCAATTGGATCTGGACGCACAGCTAATAAGGCAATGAAGCTCCTTTCGAAAGCAGGAATTGAATTTCCGGATTTTCATAACAATAGTCGGAAGCTCGTAATTTTTGATGAGACGAAAAGATTGAAACTCATTTTTGTGAAAGCTGTAGATTTACCTACATATGTGGAAAAAGGGGCAGCAGATGTTGGTATTATTGGTAAAGATACGATAATGGAAGAACGTCCTGATGTCTATGAATTACTCGATTTAGATGTTAGTAAGTGTAAAGTGGTGGTAGCTGGTTTTGCAGATAAAGAATATGAAACTGCAAAATCTTTGACGGTAGCTTCCAAGTATCCTGAAATTACGAAAGCCTTTTTTGAAGAAAAAGGGATTCGTATTGAAACGATTAAATTAAACGGTTCAATCGAACTTGCACCTCTAATCGGCATGTCTGACATAATCGTTGACATTGTAGAAACAGGAACAACATTGAAACAAAACGGCTTAATTATATTGGATGAAATTGCAGATGTAAGTGCAAGATTAATCGTAAACAAAGCAAGTTATGCAACAAAAACAAGTCAAATCCAACAATTTATTAAAGAAATAAAAGCAGTATTGGAGTGATTCGTGTGAGAATACTAACAGCTAAACAATATAATGCTGAAAGCCAGCAATATATAGAAAGAAACGATGAAAATATAGATCACGCAGTTCTCGAGATTATACGTGATGTTCGTAAAAATGGGGATGCTGCACTTTTAAAATATACGGAGCAGTTTGATAAAGTTAAGTTGGAAAGCCTACTTGTATCCAAGGAAGAGTTCTTAGAAGCAAAAGCACTAGTTTCGACTGAGTTTGTTGTAGCGATAAAGAAAGCAAAACAGAATATACGTGCATTTCATGAAGTGCAAAAAGAACAATCCTGGTTTGTTAACGAAGAGAATGGCATTTTATTGGGACAGAAAGTAACGGCTCTAAACAGTGTCGGTATTTATGTGCCGGGTGGAAAGGCATCTTATCCGTCAACCGTCTTAATGAATGCAATTCCTGCAAAAATTGCCGGTGTCAAAAATATTGCAATTACAACACCTCCGCAATCCAACGGAAAAGTAAGTCCATATGTCCTTGTAGCTGCTATGGAAGCTGGAGTGGACGTTGTGTACAAAGTTGGGGGAGCGCAAGCGATAGCGGCTCTGGCATATGGTACTGAGTCTGTTCGAAGAGTCGTGAAAATTGTAGGACCTGGGAATGCGTATGTAGCCCGGGCAAAAAAATGGGTTTTTGGCGATGTAGCAATCGATATGATTGCAGGTCCGAGTGAAATTTGTGTTGTAGCAGATGACAC
The DNA here is from genome assembly GCF_051550205.1 of Sporosarcina sp. FA9. GTDB lineage: Bacteria > Bacillota > Bacilli > Bacillales_A > Planococcaceae > Sporosarcina. The sequence goes on along the minus strand of NZ_CP188819.1, from coordinate 2,510,476 downwards.
TGCAATTCCACGGTTCGTTGCTGCAGACTTATTATCACAAGCAGAACATGATGAACGTGCAACAGCGATTTGTATTACAACGAGTTCAGCATTTGCTGAGCAACTACAAGAAGAAATAGAGAAACAAATGCGGACCGCAGAAAGAAAAGAAATAATTGAGCAATCGATAAAGGATAACGGGAAAATTGTTTTAGTAGAGTCCATGGATGAAGCCTTTGAGATTGTAAACAACTTAGCACCAGAACACTTGCAGTTAATGATAGAAAACCCATTGGAACAAATGCACCATATTGAGAATGCGGGTGCAATCTTTTTAGGGAATTATTCTCCCGAGGCATTAGGTGATTATATTGCAGGCCCAAATCATACGCTTCCAACGAGCGGTACAGCTGCATTTTCATCACCACTTGGTGTATATGACTTTTTAAAAAAATCCAGTATTATTCAGTATTCGAAACAAGCACTACAAGACGTAACGGAAGATATTATTACACTAGCAAATGCTGAAGGTTTACAAGCACATGCCAATTCGATTCAAATAAGAAAGGCGGATGACTAACGATGCGTAGGAAACAGATTTCAAGAACGACAGCAGAAACGTCAATAGAAATGGATTTTTCAATTGACGGTAAGGGTGAAACGAATATTCAAACAGGCGTTGGTTTTTTTGATCATATGTTAACGTTATTTACGAAGCATGGCTTATTCGATTTAACAGTGAAGTGTGATGGGGACGTAGAAGTGGATCAGCATCATTCTGTTGAAGATATTGGCATCGTTTTAGGACAAGCTTTCTATGAGAGTATTGGAACTAAAGAGGGAATAGACCGCTATGCAACGATTTCCATTCCAATGGATGAAGCACTATCAACTGTCTCAATCGATATTAGCGGGAGACCATTTTTTGTTTACAATGTTGAAGGACTAAAAGATAAAGTTGGCGAATTTGATACTGAACTTGTTGAAGAGTTTTTTCAAGCTTTCGTCAGCCATGCAAAAGTTACTTTGCATATCAATTTACAATACGGGAAGAACAGTCATCATATAATCGAATCTATTTTTAAAGCGTTTGGTCGTTCATTAAATGCAGCAAGTACAATAAATCCAAATATAAAAGGGATTCCGTCTACAAAAGGAATGCTCTAAAAAGGGGTAGTTTAGTTCATGATTCTATTTCCAGCGATTGATATTCGAAACGGTAAATGTGTTCGCCTCATTCAAGGGGATTACGATAAGGAAATAATTTACGGAGATTCACCAACTGAAATGGCTTTAGAATGGGAACGTCAAGGTGCTGAGTATCTTCATTTAATCGATCTAGATGGTGCGAAATCCGGAAATTCATCGAATCGATTGGCGATTCAAGCAGTAGCTAAAGGTGTTTCTATCCCTGTCCAAGTTGGTGGTGGCATTCGTTCAATGGAAATCATTGATGATCATATTGAAAGTGGTGTAAGTCGTGTCATTATTGGCACAGCGGCAATCAGTGATAAAACATTCCTGGAAGAGGCAGTCACGAAATATGGGGATAAAATTGCGGTTTCAATAGATGCTAGAAATGGTTTTGTCGCAACAGATGGTTGGACGGAAACAAGTGATATACAAGCGATTGATCTTTTAAAAGAGTTAGAAAAACTTGGCGTGAAAACGGTGATTTATACAGATATCTTCAAAGATGGAATGATGCAAGGGCCGAATTTTGTGGAATTGAAGGCGATAGATGAAGCTACGTCAATTGATGTAATTGCATCTGGCGGCGTATCTACAACAGAAAACATTGAAAAGTTAAGAACAATGGACTTATACGGCGCGATTATTGGAAAAGCACTGTACGATGGTAATTTATCCTTAGAAAAGTTAATGGAGGCCAAGAATAGTGGGAAAAACTAATCGAATCATACCCTGCATGGACATCGATAAAGGAAAAGTTGTAAAGGGTCAAAAGTTTCTGAATGTCAAAGAAGTAGCAGATCCATTTGAGTTGGCAAAAAAATATGTCAAAGATGGCGCGGATGAGCTTATCTTTTATGACATTACAGCGACAACTGAAAATAGAGGACTTATGTTAGATTTGATCGAAAAAATTGCGAAAGAAGTGCCGATTCCATTTACAGTTGGTGGTGGAATACGGACACTTGAGGATATTCAAAATCTATTGGATATCGGTGCGGATAAAGTATCGATTAATAGTATCGCAATAAAGGATCCTACATTTATTCAGAGTGCAGCCAAAAAATTTGGTTCAGAACGAATCATTTTATCGATGGATGTGCAAAAAATCGGGGATTCAAAATGGTCCATTTTTGTCAAGGGTGGAACTGTTGACACGGGCATGGATGCAATCGAGTGGGCTCTACGTGGCGAACAACTCGGTGCTGGTGAACTTGTAGTGAACAGCATTGACGGGGACGGAGAGAAGGACGGCTACGACCTTGAGTTGACACGTGCGATTGCGGATGCAGTCCGTATTCCTATTATTGCAAGTGGCGGCGCGGGAACAATGGAACATTTCCAAACGGTTTTAACAAAAGGCAAAGCGAGTGCAGCATTAGCGGCATCGGTGTTCCATTTTGAAGAAATAAATATTGCGGAACTAAAATCGTTTTTGAAAAAAGAAAATAACAAATAAGGAATGATAATGATGAGTTTGCAAATAGAAAATGTACTGTTTGATGAAAAAGGACTTGTTCCAGCAATTGTACAAGACGATAAAACCGGCAAAGTTCTAATGCTAGCTTACATGAATAAAGAATCCTTGCTCAAGACAATTGAAACAAAAGAAACGTGGTTTTACAGTCGCTCAAGGCAAGAACTATGGAATAAAGGAGCAACTTCAGGGAATCGACAAACTGTCAAACGTCTCTCACTTGATTGTGATAATGACTCAGTTTTAGTACAAGTGACTCCTATGGGACCCTCATGTCATACGGGTGTAGAAACATGTTTTTATAACACAGAATACGAAGAGGAAACACCGAATCGGGCGATTATTTCAGATTTAATTGTAGAAATTAAAAACCGTCGGGCGAATCCTGTTGAAGGTTCATATACTTCTTATTTGTTCAGAGAAGGCATCGATAAAGTATTGAAAAAGATTGGTGAAGAATCAAGCGAAGTAATTATTGGTGCAAAAAATGAAGACAAGTTGGAATTAACAAGTGAATTAGCCGATTTAACATATCACTCACTTGTGCTTATGGAAATTGCCGGCGTTAGTATAGAAGATGTTAAAAAAGAGCTCTTAAAAAGAAGTGGTAAAAAAGATGAGTAAGTTCTGGAGCTCAATGGCAAAACGTGCAGAACCTTATGTTCCTGGTGAGCAAATTGAACAAGTGAATTTAGTGAAGTTGAATACAAATGAAAATCCGTACCCTCCTAGTCCAATGGTACTTAAAGCGATTGAGGAAGAGTTGGCAGGAAGTTTGCATTTGTATCCCTCACCTACAGCAGATAATCTTCGCAATACAATCGGGTCTTACTACAATATGACTGCTAATGAAGTATTTGTTGGAAACGGATCAGATGAGGTATTGGCATTTTCATTTATGGCGTTTTTTGAGCCAGGTAAGGCAATTCGGTTTCCGAACGTCACATATAGCTTTTATCCAGTTTACGCAAAATTGTTCGATATTCCTTATGAAGAGGTAAATTTGAATGAGGATTTTACGATTCAGACTGAGGATTACTTTCACTCTGAAGGCGGAGTTATTATTCCAAATCCTAATGCACCTACAAGTTTGTATGTTGGAATAGAATACATTGAGGAAATTGTGAAAAACAACCCAAATCAAGTTGTAATTATTGATGAAGCCTATGTTGATTTTGCAAAGCAATCTGCCGCAAGCCTCATTCAGAAATATGATAATTTACTCGTTGTACAAACGACTTCTAAGTCAAGAGCTCTTGCTGGACTTAGGGTTGGATTTGCATTAGGTAATGCTTCATTAATCGATGCTTTAATACGGATGAAGGATTCATTTAATTCTTATACCGTTGACCGATTGGCACTTGTTGGCGCACAGGCATCTTTTGAGGATGATGCCTATTTCAAAGAAATTACAGAGCGAATTGTATCGACACGTGAAACTGTGAGTGAAAAGATGAAGCAACTTGAATTTACTGTGCTTCCATCACAAGCCAACTTTGTATTTGTTTCTCATCCACGTGTTTCTGCTGAAATTTTATATACAGAGTTAAAAAAAGAAAATATAGTCGTTCGATTTTTTGACAAAGAACCCATAAGTAACTTTCTACGAATTACAATTGGTACTGATGCTCAAATGGAAGAACTTATTTCAACGCTAAAAAGGATTTTAGCTATTTAAAGAGTATTCGAAAGATACTTACCTCCTTTTCCAGTAAAACTGGTATACTATATATATACAGGTATACAAAAAGTAGGGGGATAATAAATTGAAGTCAAAGTACATTGATATCGCTTTAATACTATTTATGGGATACTTTGCATATACACGTTTCGCAAATGAACAGTATGGATTTGCAACGATGTTTGCAGTTTTATGTCTCTTAAATATATTTACAGCTGTAATGAAACATAAAAAAGCTCAAGAAAATGAAAAGTCAAATATAAATTAATCCGAAATTGCTTAAAGCGAGAAATCGTTTTTAAGCAATTTTTCTTACTTGTAGTTAACAAAGTATTCGAGTTACCGTGAAAGAATGAAATAGGAGCGTGAAAATTGGATATACCGTTTGTGAAAATGCATGGTCTTGGAAATAATTATATCTACCTAAACTTATTTGAAAATAACTATGATGAGAAACTGTTTTCGCCCCTAGCAAACCGTATTTCCAATGTGAATACAGGCATTGGTTCGGATGGGCTGATACTTATTCATCCGAGTGACGTAGCAGATGTTGGAATGAGAATATTTAACAAGGACGGTTCAGAAGGTCAAAATTGTGGGAATGGTTTGCGTTGTGTTGCAAAGTACGTTTATGAAAATAATCTTGTACCTAAAAATCAATTTCGAATTGAAACAAAAGCCGCAATTGTTAATGCCGAAGTCTTTGGAAACAGGAATGAAATACATAAAATCACAGTTGACATGGGTCCTCCATTATTAAAAAGAAATCAAATTCCAATGGTAGGGAGTCCAGATGAACATGTTATTGGGGAAACATTCATCGTTAACGATGTTCAATTACAAGTAACTGCAGTTTTTTTAGGTAATCCGAATGCGGTATTCTTCGTGGATGAAATAGAAAAAGCACCCCTTTATGAGTTGGGATCAATTATTTCAGAGGATAAACGCTTTCCAGAACGGGCAAATGTGGAATTCGTTGAGGCCATCAATGAAAAGAAGATTAATTTCCGGGTATGGGAAAGGGGGTCAGGGGTTACGGAGGCTTGTGGTACAGGGGCATGTGCTGCAGTTATTGCTTCAGTATTAAATGGTTTAGTTCTGAAAAATGAAGATATAATTGTGCATTTAAAGGGGGGGGATTTAACGATAAAATGGGCGGATGACAATCATGTTTGGATGACAGGACCAGCAGAAATTACAGCAACAGGAATTTTCCATTGGAAAGAATAAATAGAAGTTTTTTTATCATACAGTTAAACACTAAATATCGGATTGGACAGAACCCGCAGAGCGTGAGTTTAGCGACGTGAAGCTACGCCACACTACCCAAAGAAGAATGGATTTTATTCACCATCACAATAAATTGGACAACAATATGAAAATACCTATCTCATCCCAACAATTCTGGGGTTTGATAGGTGTTTTTTATTGTTTCTTATTTTTACGTATGAGATAAGTAACGAATTCTGCAATAAGTGCAATTCCCAAACCGAAAGACGTAATCATAAAGAGTGATAGTATTCCTATTAAATCTCCGAAACCTTCCTTATCGGATAAATAGTTGCGAAATAATTCAAAGAAACCAAGCACTACAGCGATAAGAAATATGGGGAAGGCAATTCTAAGCTTGTAATAAAGAAGTGCCGCAATTCCAACACCAATAATGAGCCCAAATACTGTGAATGCAATAATGTTTTTAAACTCAAGCGTATTTCCTAAAACGTTTCGGACACCAAATATCAACAGCATAAAAGTTAATAAACCTACTATTGCACCGAACTTACCGTAATGTCTTTCCATAATGCACCCACTTTCTTTAGTATCATACCGAATTATTAGAAGTTGTGCCAATGATTAAGTAGGAATAGCATGCACCAAAGAACCCTTATCTTTCATAGAAGAAGGATAAGGGTTCTTTGGTTTATTGTAGAACTATTTATTAGTAGTTATTTTTTCGCAATAATAATTAACTTACCTGTATCAAGTTCTTCTTCAGCATCAGCCGCTTCTTCAGATGATAAACCCGCAGCCTCCATCTTATTGCGTAGCTCATCTCCACGTGAAGTAAACATGTTTTTCATACTTTTAACAAAACCTTGTTCCTTCATACCGACTTGTTCGGTATCTAATGCATCCGTAATGTCATCGCCTCTTTTTTTATAATGGGCGAAAATATAAATATCATCACGTGTAAATCCTTCAGTTTCCAATCGTTCTACTTCCGCCTTAGCTTCTACCACGTTTTCAACAGTTAATTTAACAGTCATACACAACACCCTCCAATCCAATCTTATATTTGTTCTACTTTATAATTTCCTAAGAAATAAAATTAATACCTAATAACTCCAAATTTGTTTTCAAGTCAATAAAATGGTGGAAAACTTCTTAATAAGTAGACAAAGAACTACAAACTCATTATAATTCTCCTAGTCTTCAAATAATAAAAAAAGAAGACATGGAGGGTTTAGTTGAAAGTTTTAAAGGATAAACAATTGTATAGACCTAGATTAGGCCTTTTTATTATTGGAATTATACTTTTAGCAGCAAGCTTAAGAGCCCCCGTAACATCTGTCGGACCGTTAGTCGGTATGATTCGTGAAGGTTTAGGGATTTCAAATACAACAGTGGGTATGTTAACGATGTTACCGTTATTGGCATTTGCCTTAATCTCACCTATGGCAGCTAAAATCTCACGCAAATTCGGTAGGGATCGTACAATATTTGTTTCATTAATCGTTCTAACGATAGGTATTGTACTCCGTTCTATGAATGGCATAGAATTCTATTTAATAGGAACTTTACTTCTTGGTTTTGCAATTGCAATTGGGAATGTTCTTCTACCGGCTATCATTAAGGAAAACTTTATTACTCGTATTGGTTTAATGACGGGTGTTTATGCGACCTCAATGAATTTAAGTTCTGCAATAGCAACTGGTGTTACAGTCCCACTAGCCTCAATATCCTGGTTAGGTTGGCAAGGGGCATTAGGTGCTTTTAGTTTATTGTCTTTTACTGCGATATTATTTTGGATACCTAAGGGAAAAGATAAAGAGAAAAATGAAGAGGTTGTGGATCAAAAAATACCAAAGTCAAGTGGGTTATGGAAATCTTCACTTGCTTGGAAAGTAACATTATTTATGGGACTACAGTCTTTTATCTATTATTCCATTATTGCCTGGTTTCCAGAGATTCTACAACAAAAAGGAATGACAGCAGCATCTGCGGGGTGGATGATTGCTCTTATGCAGTTCTTCCTTTTACCGTTCACATTCATTATCCCGATTATTGCGGGGAAAATGGAAAGCCAACGTTTGTTAGTAACAATAACTGCCGGTTTCTTTTTTTTAGGAATAAGTGGTGTCGCTTTTATTCATCCGGTTCTTATACCTTTATGGATGATTTTAATCGGTATTGCAGCTGGCTCTGCGTTTAGTTTAGCGATGATGTTCTTTGGACTTAAAACAAAAGATTCAAATGAAGCAGCTGAAATGTCAGGTATGGCACAATCAGTGGGTTATTTATTGGCAGCGTTTGGTCCCTTATTATTTGGTTTATTAAAAGATGTCACTGGGAATTGGACTACACCACTTATGTTCTTAATCGCAACATCTGTACTTCTATTCATTTTCGGGATGGGTGCAGGAAAGAAAATTGAAATATAAAGTAAAAAAGTTGTTTCAATACAAGAATTAAAGTAGTATAATAAATGAATTGCATTTTTTTTGAAATGAGGATAATTAGTAAATGAGAAATTCAATATATGGACTTACAATCGACAAGTTGACTGAATGGTTATTGGAACACGGGCAGAAAAAGTTTCGAGCAGAACAAGTTTGGGACTGGCTTTACAAAAAACGAATAACAGAATTTGCAGATATGAAAAATATAAATAAAGAGTGCATTCAGTTATTAGAAGAGCACTATTATATCCAGTCGCTGGAAGAGTCTATTAAACAAGAATCAGAAGACGGCACAATCAAGTTTTTATTTAAAATGAAAGACGGTAACTTAATTGAAACTGTTCTTATGAAATTCCCATACGGCTATTCGGTTTGCGTCACTACGCAAGTTGGATGTAATATCGGCTGTAGCTTTTGTGCAAGTGGGTTATTGAAGAAAAGTCGTGACTTATCAGGCGGGGAAATTGTTGAACAAATTATGAAAGTTCAGCACCATCTTGATGCAAAAGAACTTGAAGAGCGGGTAAGTCATATTGTTGTCATGGGAATTGGTGAACCGTTTGATAATTACGCTAACTTAATGTCATTTCTACGTGTCGTAAATGATCCAAAAGGACTTTCAATCGGCGCAAGACATATAACTGTTTCAACGAGTGGACTGGCACATAAAATCATTGAATTTGCAGATGAAAATTTGCAAGTGAATTTAGCTGTATCCCTACACGCACCGAATGATGAGTTACGAACAAGCATTATGAAAATAAATAAAGCATTCCCAATTGAAAAGCTAATGAAATCGATAGATTATTATTTAGAGACTACGAATCGTAGAATTACGTTTGAATATATACTCTTAAATGATGTTAATGATCATGTAGAAGAAGCGAGAGAACTCGCAAGACTTTTGCAAAATAAACGCCATTTATCATTTGTTAACTTAATTCCTTATAATCCTGTAGATGAACATGGACAATATAGTAGGAGTACTCCTGAAGCCATTAAAGCCTTCTATGAAACATTAAAAGGAAAAGGTATTAATTGTGTTGTTCGAATGGAGCAAGGAACAGATATCGATGCTGCATGCGGGCAGTTAAGAAGTAAACAGATTAAAAAAGATGAAACAGTTTAGAAAATAACGAGTCCACAAGAATTCACTTTAGATGGTGAATTCTTGTGGACTTTTTTTGTTGAATATACTTAACGAACTAGTCAGACAAAAGTATCCAATTATGATAGAGTGTAGTAAAGGTTTTTAAATAGTAAAATACCCATTTGAAAACTGAAGAATCCATAAAAGGGGAGATCATGAGTGAGTGTAGTAAAGATGAGCGAAGGTATCAAGGAGTATATTAAAAAGACACCAAAATCAAAAGAATTCTCTGAAAAATCGAGTCTTATCATGCCTGGGGGAGTTACGGCTAATATCAAGTTCTTCGAACCTTATCCAATCGTAATGGAAAAAGGAAAAGGTGCGTACCTATTTGATTTGGATGGAAATGAATACATCGATTATATGCTTTCTTATGGTGCGCTAAAACTTGGACACGGTCATCCAAAAGTTCTGCAAGCAGTACAAAACCAACTTCAAGATGAAGGTACAATGCTTTTTGGAACACCACATAAACTCGAAGTAGAAATGGGTATAAAAGTAATGGACTTATATCCAAGTATGGAAAGAATTCGATATACAAACTCCGGAACGGAAGCAACGCTTTTGGCGATTCGACTGGCTTATGGATATACTGGGAAATACAAAATAGCTAAATTTGAAGGTCATTATCACGGTGGTTATGACCAAGTTTTACAAAGTGTAAATCCTAAAGTAAACGATGCTGGACCTGCAAATAATCCAATTGGAATTTCTGAGTCTAGAGGAGTAGATCCATATATTGCAGAGCAAACGATTATTTTACCTTTTAATAATCTAGAAGCAACAACAGAAATTTTAACAAAATGGAAAGACGAGTTAGCAGGCGTCATACTAGAACCGATTCAAGGTGGATTTATTCCAGCGGATCAAGACTTTATGGATGGCCTTCGTAAAGTAACAGAAGAATTAGGAATTCTACTTATTTTTGATGAAGTGAAAACAGGTTTCCGAATTAGTATGGGGGGAGCCCAACAAATTTACGGCATAAAACCGGATATTACTGCCCTTGGAAAAGTTGTAGGAGGCGGTTTCCCATTTGGAATTGTGGGTGGGAAAAAAGAAATTATGGATATTAGTGCACCTTCTGCTTTTTCAGATGTATTTGACAGCAGTCAAAGCAAACATTCAAATGCACAAGATGTATTGTTCCATAGCGGTACTTATAATGGACATCCGACGATATTGGCGGCGGGTCTAGAAACGATTGCAGTTTTGGAGCAAGAAATAGCGAGCGTTTTTGAAAACACTGAGAAATTAAAAAAGGGTATTGTAGAGCTATTTGCTGCTAAAAATATACGTGCACAAACCATTGGTATTGGTTCTATTTTCAATGTCGTCATTACAGATTTAGATGCAGTGAAAAATTACCGAGATCTTCAACAATCGAATTTTGCGTTAAGAAAAGAAATCGATTATCACTTACTTGTTGAAGGAATCTATATGAAACCTTTAAACCGTTATAGTCTTTCTACCGTTCACGGAGAAAAAGAAATAAATCGAACATTAGAAGCCTATGAAACCGTCTTAAATAAACTATATTAAACTATACACAATAAAAGCAGTCCGATTGAGAAATCTCGGACTGCATTTTTTAATGGATTCCCTAACGCTGTGGGACAGCTGTTATTGGTACTTACTAAATGTCTTAAACATTCTTAACTTATTCGTCCAAGTCATTCTGCATATTCAGAATGGGTAGGTCATAACATGAGTTGGACGTACAAATAAGAAAGAGGTGTGGTATTGCCATACACAGATAATTACGAGCGGGATACCTATGGGATAATTGACTTTTGGGTGCGTAATAATTTTGAGCATGGTGAATTTTTTGATCGTGAAATTAGCCATCATGAGCTAGAGTTGGCTCGAACGAATCATCAAATGGTCCAGCGAATGGGAATGATCTTTAACCGGGCTGAAAAGAAAACTGTTGATATTGGACTCTTATTGGATGAAGCGAAAAGTTCCACGCGGGAATTTCGTGAATTGCTACTTCATACAATGGATAAGTCTTTAAAATGTGAAGTGATCATATCAACGCCGGTATCCCTTTTGGATCACATGATCCGGGAAGCCGAAGAGGCTGAAAAAGTTTTCATGTTAGTCGAAACCGGTACTTATATTTCACCGTCGGATGCAACGATTCATGAAAACAACTTTTGGTTGAGACAAATGTTAGATCATTTAATTTTTATCAGTCATTATGTTGATGCTTCGAATTACCAGCTTCATGATGAAGTTAGAGCAATGACTAAGAAATTTGAGAATCTATTTCTACAAGCGAATGCTCTTAAAACTATAATACGCCGTCCACGTGGTGAGGTTTCGCCAGTTTTAAATACATTTAATCAAATGATTATTAAAGAAGCTAAAGCTCTGGAAGCTTTTAAATTAGAGCTCAGTGAGTTAATAAAAAACTGTGCAGCGGTAACAACTGCCCCACCAAATTTATTGGAGCATATCGCTAGGGAAGCGCATCATTTATGGAGAAACCTGGAAGACCAAGTTGTTAATTAATTAGATAAAGAAAAGATGTCTCCATAAAGATTGGAAACATCTTTTTTATTTATTCAATTTTAGTATGTCTTTAGCTAATGTGTTGACGTATGTCTCATCGACGTAATTGTATTCTTTTACTACCGCACCTGCTTTATTAACTAAAAAAAAGTTTGTAGAATGGATCACTTGAGTGGATGTTTTCGGCTTTTGAATGACCGTTTGGAATTGTTCACGTGCAAATAATTCGATTTCTTCTTGTGAATAACCAGTCACCATATTCCAATTCGATTCATCGTCAGTGAATTGTTCAACATATTCTTTAAGTGCAACAGGTGAATCGATTGTTGGATCTACTGTAAACGAAACGAATTCTACTTCTATGCCGTCCTTATGAAATTTGTCTTGTAAATTCGCCATTTCTATGGTCATTGGTGGACAAACCGTTTCGCATTTTGTGAAAATGAAATCTGCAATCCATACCTTATCCACTAAATCTGCTGTTCCGAAGGCTTGTCCATCTTGATTGGTAAATGTGAAAGGTTCAATCTTTTTTAAATCTTTTTCTTTATCATTACAAGCAGAAAGCAATAAGAAGCAAACAAAAGCTAATAAAAATCCTTTATGGCTTCTCATTTTGCACCTCTTTTTCTATTTCAGTTACTAACATAGGTAAACGAATTGTTACTTTCGTTCCATCACTCAGATCACTATTCATAAGAAAAGTACCACCGTGTAGTCGAACAATTTCTTTAACAATTGAAATTCCTAATCCATAGCCACCGGTAGTTCGATTACGGGCTTTATCTGTCCTGAAAAAACGTTCACCAATACGTTCGAGATCTTCTTTATTGATAGGTAAACCGTGATTTATGACTTCAAATTGAATCATATTTTCTGTACATTCTAGTTCAATCCATATAGTCTCGTTATTTGCAGTATATTTGATGGCATTGTCTAAAATGTTGTAAAATACTTGTTGAATCCTTTGTGGATCACCGCTTATAATAGATTCGTCTTCAATATTCAAAGTAAGTTTAAGGTTCTTTTCAGCGATTAGTATCGTGAAAAGATCTAAAGTGTCATAAAGAAGTTGGGCAATAGCAATTGGTTGTTTGTCCATCCTATAAAAATCTTCTTGTAAGTGATTTAATTGAACAAGGTCATTAATAAGTTTGTTCAGTCGAACTGTTTCTTTTTCAATAGTTGTTAAATAACTTTCGACTTCCTCAGGTGAGGTATAGATCTTTTGTTTCAAAACTTGAGTATATCCACCAATATACGTTAAGGGCGTTCTAAGTTCATGAACTATATTGGACGTGAATTCTTTTTTTCTGATTTCTTGCTGTTCTAAAGACAAGCTCATTTTGTTAAACGCTTTTGTCAATTGCCCAATCTCATCGTCTCGGTTTGTTGTGAGTCTACTTGAGTAATTGCCTTCCGAAACTTCTTGAGAATGTTGTTGAAGGTCTTTTAGTGGCCTGAAAAGTGATTTGGAGAGTTTATTTGTAATGAAAAATATAATGAAGAAAAAAACAACTCCAACAATTAGTAAAATAGGAATGCTGTCTTTAAATACATCCTGAATTGCAGCGAGAGGTACATATATATATATGAAGCCAATGAGTCCATTTTCGCCTTTAATCGGAAATATTGCACCTAAAATTTTCAAATCAAGCTCCTCTACAAAGCCCTCTTTGACGATATACTTTCCGTTTTCCAAATCCTTTCGAGCTTCTGCATCGACTAGCGTTTCATAATTCACTTTATAAGGAAAATAAGATGAAAGATCTTCCAGTTTGTCGACGACAATGATTTCAAATTCCGAGACAATATTATACCACTGTATTTTTCCAATAATTTCATCGCTTAACTCACCATAGTGGTAATGAGAGGCAGTTCGTTGCCCTTGATAGATAATGGATTCTTTCATATTGGATAAATACAAAACTGAATATAAATAATGGATAAAAAAGAATGAAAAGAGAATTGTAAAACCAATCGTAGATATTAAAAGAAGAATTACTTTTTTGCTTAAAGTTAAATTTAATTTCTTCATTTTATACCTTATACCTCGAATCTGTAGCCAACACCCCAAATGGTTTCAATGAGTTTACCATATTGACCTAATTTAAGCCTTAATGTCTTAATATGTGTATCTACCGTGCGTTCACTACTATTGGGGTTTTCAGTCCAAATAAGATCCAATAATTGTTCTCTAGAAAACACTCGACCCCTATTCTTTGCAAGCAGTTCGATTAAACCAAATTCCTTTAGAGTTAATGTTAAAGCTACACCATCCGCTGTAGCTCGGTGTGATTGTTGATCAATTATAAGTGGACCTATTTCAATTAAATCAAATTGTTGTGTATGTTGGTTTGCTCTTCTTAAGACGGATTCAACTCGAGCCAATAATTCGGCTGGAAGAAATGGTTTTACAATATAATCGTCACCGCCGAGCTTAAGGCCTTTTACTTTATCCCATTCCTCACCTTTTGCTGAGAGGAAGATGATTGGAATATTATATTTGTCCTTCACCTCTTTGGCAAAAGTAAATCCATCCATAAAAGGCATCATTACATCAACAATTAATAGGTCCGGTGCTGTTTTGGAAAGTATATCCAGGGCATTCAGACCGTCTTTAGCTTCAATGGTGACATATCCATCGGCTTCCAAAAATGTTTTAACTAAGTTTCTCATTTGACTTTCATCATCTATAATCATTATTGTATATGGAGTCATTTAATAACCTCGTTTCTTCTCAATATATACTATTATCCATTAAGTTTAAGAAATTGTTGTGAATTCTGATTTTAATGTATAAGACTTCATAAAGATTTCTTAATCATTACATATTATTATACTTGTACCAAAGCAAACATAAAAACAATTGAGATATGGAGGAATAAAAATGAAAAGAATTATTGGACTTTCATTATTTTTATGTACACTAATTATTCTAACGGCTTGTAATAAAGATAAGGAAATAGAAGACACGGGAGCGCCTGTTCCAATTGCTGTGGATTTATCAGTTACTGAACAGGTTGCTGTGAATGAAACAGTTGTTATGGAAGCAATCGTCACACAAGGCGATGAAAAAGTAGAGGATGCTTACGAAGTGGTTTATGAAGTGTGGGAAGAAGGAAAAAAATCAGATGGTGAAATGATTGAGTCAACGAATGAGAAAAACGGATTATACAGCGCCGAAACTTCGTTTGATCATGATGGTGTTTTTAATGTTCAAGTCCACGTCACTGCACGTGATATGCATATGATGCCTAAAGCAGTTGTGACTGTTGGTGAAGGTGCTGTAGAGAATGCTGACAATGGAGATGCGGATCACGGCACTACAGAAGGTTTTTCAATGCATTTTATGGAACCTGAAAATGTTAAAATAAACGATGAGACTGAATTGATGTTACATTTGCAAGTGGATGGTCATCCATTCGAAGAAGCAAGAGTTCGATATGAAATATGGACAGACAACACTCCGGATAATCACACATGGATTGACACGGAAGAGTTAGTGCCTGGTGAATATACAGCTAAGTATACATTTAAGAGTGCTGAATCCTTTCATGTTCAAATTCACGTAGAAGATAAAGAAGGTTTACATGAACATGAAGAATATGAAGTAGTAGTTGGAGAATAACACTATAATCAGTACAATAATGACCCAATCGGCATCGCATTTTAGCGGTGCTATTTTTTATTTATTAAACACAATAAGATCAAATAAATACAACGGAATTTAAATATTAAGAATTATTTTGGTTAGCTTTGGTATAATTATTCTAAGAGATTGAAATATACATAAATAGAAATAAATATCTCTGTTAATGATGTTGGGGGATTGTGAAGAAATATATTTAAACTATTGGAGCAAGTTAGTGCAAGAGATTATCACAGAAAAAAATAAAAGAAATCCATGCTTCTTTGCTGTTCAATCAGAAGACATTGGAAAGTTTGGAGAGAATGTAGAATGATACGATTTGAAAACGATTATACAGAAGGTACTCATGAGCAAATTCTAAAACGATTAATAGAAACCAATGACGAACAAACGCCTGGATATGGAATGGACGAGCACTGTGAAAATGCGAGAGCTTATATTCGAAAAGAGTGTGACGCTGCAAATGCAGACGTACACTTTTTAGTAGGAGGAACACAAACGAATACAACTATTATCGCTTCTATTTTGCGCCCACATCAAGGTGTAATTTCTGCAATAACTGGTCATATCGAAGGACATGAAACTGGAGCGATTGAAGCTACGGGTCACAAAGTGCTTACCTTACCTAGTGATGATGGAAAAATTCAAGCATCTCAGGTGAAAAAATTATATGATGCTCATTGGAATGATGATGCTCATGAACATATGGTACAGCCAGGTTTGGTTTATATTTCTAACCCTACAGAAAATGGAACGACTTATAGTAAAGCCGAATTGGAAGCATTAAGTAGAGTTTGCAGGGAATGTAGTTTGCCATTGATGTTGGATGGCGCTAGATTAGGGTATGGTTTGGCTTCGAAAGGCAATGATTTAACCTTGGTAGATATTGCAAAACTATGTGATGTGTTCTATATAGGCGGAACGAAAATTGGTGCACTGTTTGGAGAAGCGGTAGTTATCATAAACGATGATCTGAAAAAGGATTTTCGATATATGATTAAACAAAAGGGAGGATTACTGGCTAAGGGAAGACTTTTGGGGATCCAGTTTGAAACCTTATTTGAAGATGGCCTATACTATGAAATTTCTAAACATGCTGTTGAAATGTCAATTAGGATTCGAGATGCATTTGTAGAAAATGGATTTTCATTGCGTTACGATTCCACTTCAAATCAGCAGTTTCCTATTTTGCCGGATGATGTAATTTGGGAATTAAACAAGAAATACTCAAATTCCCTCTGGGAAAAAGTTGATGATACACACAGTGTTGTGAGATTTTGTACAAGTTGGGCTACGAAAAAAGAACATGTTGAAATGCTGGTAGAGGATATTAAGGTATTTAGAAGAACTTTATAAGGCATTGAAATTAGTATTCAAAAATGTCCATCTAGTGTATCAAAAGTGATTGCTGAACAACTAAATGAATTTCTAAAGATGTATATTAATGCATATAAAAGACCGTAATTCTAATTTAGAATTGGCGGTCTTTTTCTCATTTTAGTTTCATTTTCTACTACTGAAGTAAACGGATTGGAAGAAATTCATACGGTTTCATTTTGTATGTGTCGAAACCTAGAACACCATTTCATATAATCCAATAAGCACAAGTAAAATTCCACCAACACCATTCGCGTATTTTCCGAATAATGAATTTCCGATTCTTGTTCCTACCATTACGCCTATATAAA
Source organism: Sporosarcina sp. FA9 (assembly GCF_051550205.1). Lineage (GTDB taxonomy): Bacteria > Bacillota > Bacilli > Bacillales_A > Planococcaceae > Sporosarcina. The sequence continues at coordinate 2,493,461 of NZ_CP188819.1, read as the reverse complement.
TCGAGAGAACAGAAAACACACCTATTGAAAGAGCTGTGAAGAGTGGAGAGACCCCTGTAATTCCAGCACCAAAACCAATTGTTAAACAATTTATGCCCAGTACAAATCCAAGTATAATTGATTCTTTCAGATTAATATCTTTACCGCTTATTGATTTTTGTGAAATAGAATGACTTGAAGTTTCTTTATTTTGATTTGAATCGAATGCACTAAGGTTTGAAGAGGTAGCGACAACCCAAATCCCTAACCCAATTAAAATGGACCCACCTATAAATCTTGCTATTGATTGTGAAAAGTATTGTGACAATATACCTCCAATTGTAATGGAGATAAACGCACATATTACGGAAATAACAGCAATGAGAATATTGGTTAAAAAAGGAATGCGATTGGATTTCAACCCATATGATACACTTATTCCTAAATTGTCGATATTAGCCGCAATGCCTATTAACACTATTGTCAACCACTGCATTTTACTTCCCCCTGCACCTATTTGTTAATCATCTATATATATGAGAATTGTGAAATTTGCGTGAGGGCAAGAAAAATGAATTTTGCAATCAATAATGAATAAATATGCAAGTTTATTTATAAAAAACCATTTTTCTCTTTCTTTTTGTACTGTAATAGAGTAAAATGTGATTTATAAGATAATTTGTAAGTAATAAAAAAGATGAGATATAGGGGAAATGTAAAGTGAAAAGAAAACGAATTGTTGTGAAAATCGGCAGTAGTTCATTAACAAATGATAAAGGCGAAATCGATCAAGACATGTTTAATGATCATATTCATGCAGTAGCAGCCCTTCGGAAAGCTGGACACGAGGTGCTTCTGGTGTCATCAGGGGCTGTAGCGGCGGGTTTTTCAAAATTAGGTTACAGCACTCGCCCTGTTACATTAAAAGGACGACAAGCGGCAGCAGCTGTTGGTCAAGGCTTACTCATTCAATCGTATATTAATAAGTTCAGTGAATTCTCAATTGTTCCTGCACAGATTTTGTTAACACGAGATGACTTTACAAATCGAATTCGTTATAGAAATGCATATGCAACAATTAAAGAACTTCTTGAAAGAAAGATCTTGCCAATTATAAATGAAAATGACACAGTTTCCGTGCGAGAGCTTACATTTGGGGATAACGATATGCTTTCATCACTAGTAAGTGGATTTGTCCATGCAGATCAGCTCATCATTTTAACCGATATTAATGGTCTTTATGATGCCAATCCTCGTGATAATCCAAATGCGAAAAAATTAGACTCGCTAGAAGGAATCTCCGATGAAATGTTAGTTTTCACGGAAGGATCCGGTTCGAAGGTTGGAACTGGAGGTATGAGATCAAAATTATTGGCTGCAAAAACAGCTTTGTCAGTCGGAGTACCAGTCTTTATCGGAAAAGGAAAAGGTTCTAATAAGTTGCTTGAAATTCTAGAGGGAAAAGGAGACGGTACGTACATTTCCAATAAAATATCTACTCCAGTAAATATCAGTCAGCAATGGATAGCAATGCATTCAGAGTCTTCTGGGAAGCTGTATGTTGATAGAGGAGCAGAAGAAGCAATTCTATTTAAAAGTAGTAACTTATTACCTGCTGGGATCTTTAAAGTATATGGATCGTTTCAAAAAGGAGATATCGTTGAAGTTTTTGGAACAAATGGTTTGATAGGAAAAGGGGAAGTAACGTATTCTTCTATTGATTTGCTCGAAGTGATTGGCAAACGTAGTGGGGAACGCAAAAAGCGAGCAAGTACAACACAAGTCGAGGTAATTCATAGAGATAAATGGGTAAAAATATAATTTTGGAGGAAAATATAATGAGCGAAATACTTACAATTAGTGAAGTTCAAATAAAAGGTAAAAAAGCAAAAGAGGCCAGCTCTTATTTAATTTCAAATACAACAGATGAAAAAAATGAGGCACTGTTGTTAATAGCTGATCAGCTCCTTAAGGATAAAGGGCATATTTTATTGGAAAACTTAAAAGACCTTCGTGAAGGCAAAGAAAATGGTTTAACTAAAGAAGTACTTGACCGAATCATGTTAAACGAAAGTCGTATAGAAGACATGTCGGATGCGATTAGGTTACTTGTCGGACTAAAGGATCCTATTGGTGAAACAATTGAATCGATAACGAAAGAAAATGGTTTATTGATTCAGAAAAAACGAGTGCCCTTAGGTGTTATCGGAATGATTTATGAAGCAAGGCCGAATGTCACTGTGGATGCCGCTACCTTGTCCTTAAAAACAGGGAATGCTGCAATTTTACGTGGAAGTTCCTCAGCAAAATATTCCAATAAAGTTTTAATGCAATCCATTCATAAAGCACTTGAAAAGAGTGTCATATCCGTTGATGCAGTTCAACTCATTGAAGATACGAGTAGAGAAACAGCAAAGGAATTGTTCACTTTAAATAAATATTTAGATGTGTTAATTCCACGTGGGGGTAAAAGCTTAATTCAAACAGTAGTTAGTGAATCAACAGTTCCTGTAATTGAAACTGGGGCAGGAAATTGTCATATATATATTGATGCGTCCGCGGAATTTGAAATGGCTAAAGAAATCGTATTGAATGCCAAAATTCAACGTCCTTCTGTATGTAATGCGATTGAATCGATTTTAATACATGAAGATTGGTTTGCCATACATGGTCAATCAATTATTGAAAGTCTTTTGGAGAAGAACGTAACCATTTTTGGAGATAAGGTCGTAGTTGGCGCCTCGGATTCCGTGAAGGCTGCTACATTAGACGATTGGTCAACAGAGTATTTAGGGTTATCCGTAAGTATGAAAGTAGTAGCAAATGTAGAAGATGCAGTTACGCACATTAATGAGTATGGCACTGGACATTCAGAGTCAATTATTACGAAGGACGCTGAAATTGCCAACCTGTTTTTAAATACAGTAGATGCTGCCGCGGTTTATCATAATGCTTCAACTCGTTTTACAGATGGATTTGAGTTTGGTTATGGCGCTGAGATTGGCATCAGTACACAAAAGCTTCACGCAAGAGGGCCAATGGGTTTACAGGCATTAACGTCTAGTAAATTTGTAATTCAGGGAACGGGACAAATTCGTAAATAAATTTCAGAAGGATGCTTGGCGCAAAAACCGAGCATCTTTTTTTCTTTACGTAGTTTTAACCTTCGTTTGTTACCATAGATGAAATTCGAATGGAATGGAGGAATGAATTATGTTTCAAATCAGAAAGCTTTTATTAATAATAGGTATAGGTTTATTACTATCGGGTTGTATTACAATACCTTCAGGAGATGGCGGGAAAATTAAAATATCGAAACAGGGGATTGAATTTGAAGATAAAGATGGAGAAAAGGCGAATTTAGAAATGGACACGGATGAAGGTGGATTTACTGTTAACTCAGAAGATGGCAGCAAAGTCAAAGTAGGATCACATGCAGAACTGCCAGAAAACTTTCCAAGTGACATATTAACACCATCTGAAGGAACGTTATTGCAATCCGGGGAAAGCTTAGATGAAGATACTACCAGTTTTATGGTTAATTATAGTATGACAGGCGATAGAAATAAGACTATTGATAAGTTTAAAAACTTTTTACTTGATAATGACTACGAGTATTCAGAAATGATTTTAGGTGAAGAATTCCAATCAATTCAAGGTGAGAAAGAAGGTAGTCTTCTCATATACGGATTTATGGGGAATGATGAGGAGTATATTTTGTCAATTAGTTATTTTGAAGAAAAATAAAAAACATACATTCACACATGAAAAAACTACTAAAAGTTATATCTTAGTGGTTTTTTTTCGTTAACTTCTTTTCTAAATATTAATCGTTAACCTCGCATTACATGGAAAAAGTAGTTATGATGTAGTCAAGATACTTTAGAAATGAGGAAACTACTATGAGTGAAAAAAGTTTAGAATATCCTAAAAAAACATGTTCGGTTGAACGTCTTGTAACAGTACCTGAAGATGTTGCAAAAGTGCTTAAAGGACAAAAAACAGCTACCCGTCGCAACGGAGTGTATGCATATCCTGGTGAAGTGATGGTACTTGAAGGAAAAGAATTCAAAGTAGACGCATTGTATTCACAAACACTAGGCGAAATGACAGATGAGCATGCAAAACAAGAAGGTAATGCCACGATGGAAGAGTATAAAGAAATAATTCTTGCAATGCATCCAAAAATGCCATGGTTACCGACGATGAGTGTATGGGTACACGAGTTTAGTCCGGTAAAGAACTGATTGATTAAATGAACCCGGGCATCTATGGTACGATTGTATTTATGCACGTTATCAGTGCAATTCTCTCCATAGGTCCATTATTTCTCTTAATGCCGATTATTAAAAGGTTGCGTGACGTTAAAACGGATATTGAAGCAGCTTATTTATCCGTTATTGGCGTCATCATCCGGATCGTCATGCATGCAGGACATGTTCTCGTCGTATCAGGTGTCTTGTTGCTGATTTTTGGACCATGGCCTTGGTATACTTCCTGGGTCATAATGACAATTGCAGTGTTGCTGTTATCAGGTGTCTTTTTATCGCGCGGTTTTACAATTGTATTACGTCGATTCCATGACCCAGGAGTTGATAAAAATACAATTCTCAATCGTTTGAATAAGACATCGTGGATTTATATCTTTTTGATGCTCATAATGCTTTGGTTAATGGTGCAAAAACCAATCCTTTGGTGAGTAAAAAAGTCTTTCTACATAAAAAAGGATGCGCAAATTACTTTATGCGCATCCTTTTTATATTGATTTTAAATTCACATTCAGAAAAGTTGTAAGTTCAACTGATTATTAAGTGATACAAGACTAACTAACGTTATATTGTAATTGAATAATACGTGATGCGTTCCCCAAGGTGCTTTTTTATCATATAGTAAGTAACAGCTAAAAATGTGTTGAATATATGATTAAGGAGCGATGATTTTGTTCCAGCAATCTCCATTACCAGGTAATAAGTTGTCAGATGATTCTTCGACACAAGATCGGGGGGCAATACTTGGAATTATAGGTGCAGCAATTTCAACATTTGGCGATGCTTTGCAAACGATTGGCGGAATAGTGGCTTTGGAGGAGGGGCGAATTGCCGATGCACAACAGCAACAAGTACTCGAAAACTTGCAAAACCAAATTGATGATTTAAAAAAAGAGAATGAACAAAAAAATTCCGTGAATGTCGATATGGATATGCTCAGCAAGCTAATGGGAAAGATTGTTGAACGTTTGGACAATAAGGAATGGCCTAAGTGAAAAAACCGAAGGTCAAGGCAGGTTGAATATGGAATTATTTACAAATAACATGAAAACCATCCGACTTAGAATCTAATCGGATGGTTTTTCTAACTTTTATTTAGCTTTTATTTAGCTTCTATTTCTTCTGTGAGTTCGACGAGTTGGTCAATTAAATCACCAATATAAGCGATTGTATCAAGTAAAGGTTGTTCTGTTGTAATGTCAACACCCGCCATTTTTGCAAGTTCAGCAGGGGATTTTGTTCCTCCAGCTTTTAGAACTTCTAACCATTCCTCAACTGCGGGTTGACCCTCTTCTAATATACGCTTAGATACTTGTGTGGAAATCGTTAGTCCAGCACTATACGTGTATGGATATAATCCCATATAATAATGCGGTTGACGCATCCATGTTAATTCCGCACCTTCATTGATTTCGACATCGTCGCCCCAAAATTCCTCTAAGACACCGCGTTTTAAATCGTTCAAAATGTTTGCTGTAACACTTCCACCTGAATCGATTCGTTCGTATACTTTACGTTGGTAAGCGGCCTCCAACAAGTGTGTTACGAAGTTATGATAGTACGTACGAGCTACAATCGATGAAATGACCCAACGTTTGAATTTCGGATCATTGGAGTTCGAAAGCATTTGATTCGCTACAAACATTTCATTCATTGTTGAAGGAGCCTCGATGAAATAAAGAGACGGTCGTGCATTAAAGATATTTTGTGCGCGATTCGCATTATAGAAATGTCCCGCATGACCAAGTTCATGTGCTAGAACGAAGACATCTTCCATACTGCCCGTCCATGAAATGAGAATATACGGATGATTACCGTAAGGACTTGAACAAAATGCGCCGGTAGATTTTCCTTTATTTTGAGCGAAGTCAATCCAACGTTCATCGTATGCACGGTTAATCATATTTAAGTAATCCTCACCCATAATTGAAAGTGCGTCATCAATGTGTTTTTTTGATTCTTCAATAGTTATTACGGGTTCGTATGTCGGATCTAATGGGATTTTCAAGTCTGCAAACGTCATTTTATCAAGACCGTGAACTTTTTGGAGAAGTTTTGCATACTTACGCATATGTGGTGCAAGTTCTTTCGTAATTAAATCAATTTGACGGTCATACATTGTACGGTCTACTTCTTGGTTGAATAATAGGTAATCGAAAATCGTTTCATATCCACGTATATCAGATGTAGTTTTTTCTGCTTGAAGATGTATATCGTATGTTTTTGCAGTTGTATGTTGATAATCTCTTAGTTTATTTGAAAAGGTATTAAAAGCTGCATGGCGCTTATCTGTATTGACTTCTGATTCCCAGCCACCTTCAAAGGATACATAACTGAGTGGATATTTTTTTCCGTCTACTTCAAAATCTTCAAATGTCATATCAACCATTTTTGTCGTGTTGTATAAACCATATGCACTATTAAAAGTAGAAGAAAATGCAGCTAAAGTTTTTTCAACTTCTGGATGTAATTGAAATTCTTTTTTTCGAATTACTTTGTCCAAGTAAACTTTAAAGTCTGCAGATTGATTTTGTGCATCTTCTAATACTTCAGCTGGCAATTCGGATAGTTCGCTGTTAACAAATGATAATTTACTACCGATTTTAGCAGAAATGGAACCGAATTTACTTGAGCGCATTTGTGCCACATCATCTGTTTGATCTACACTAGCCGCCAAGCTCGTATATGTACCAACTGGAACAATCTTTTCGTAAATAGCCGTATATCCTATTAGCGCTAGATTTACTGAAGCCGCGTCTTTGATTTGACCATTAAATCGCTCTACAAAAGCATCTACATCCTTTTCTAGGACAGTTATAGCTGAATTGTATTCCTCTTCTGTTTTGAATAGATCATTAAGATTCCATGTTTCTTCTAATTTTACCTCTGAACGTAGTGGTAACGTTTTCGCCATTCTTATCTCTCCCTGTTGGAAATGTTTTTATTTTACGAAAGTCGAACTAATGAATAGTATATCTTAGGAGTCGGGGAATGTAAAAACGAATCTCCTAATTTCAAACTATCTGATAGTTATTGTAGTCTTTTTAAGATTTGTTCCATTTCATCGGATACTACAAAAGCAAGCTCGTCATTGCCGAACATTTGTAAAATATCCATTAACGTTTCATTTCCAATTTCTAATGGATCTACGTCATCCATCTCATTAATCGTTTTTTGTAAAGATTCGTTGACCACTTGTTCTGGATATGCTTTTGAATATAAGATTTGTGGATCAAGATTATGATTCAAACACCACGCTACAAAGAGCTGAATCATTATTTGTTCATCTTCTTGATATTTCTTTATGATGAATTCGTCCCTATTGTTATTCTCCACTTTTGTTGCACTCCCTTTTCTAAACTACTACTTATAGTGTATATGAAAAAGGACATTTAAGTCTTCTCACTTAAACGTCCAATGAAATAATATTTAGGATGATTTGTTGTTTACAAAGAATTTGATGATCCAATCCGACTCAAGTGGCCCATTAACAATTTCATAATAAGAGGTAGAATTTAAAATGATATAGTTACTGTTTACATCTATTGTGAATTCATTTCCATATTCAGTTTCAAGAACTAAACTTAATCCGTCTGTTTTTGGTGAACTGGGAATTTCATCTGGTTTTAATTTACGAACATGATAGGGTTCTAAAAAAAACACAAGGCTCTCAAGTGCAACTTCATCGTCGATTACCCACTCATCAGGTGGAGTACCAAAATTAGAAGGTTTGTTTAAGGTTAATGAAATAAAAGGATCATTCATATAATTGGTCAGCTCTGTAAATAATCGTTCATCATACTCATTTTGGGATTGAATAACCGCATAAGTGCCTCCGAGTAGAATTGCAATTAATAGGATAGCTCTAAACTTCATGTTAATATCCTCCTATAAATCGTTTCTATAGTATACGCTTTGACTTCTTTTAGGTGTTGTACTTTTGACTAATAAGATATGTTGAAGAAAGAGGTAAAATGCTTAGAATGAATGTTATGATAATAGATAACTATAGATGAAAGGTTGATGAATATGAAAACTGAAATAATTAATGCTATTCAAGATGAATATCCGGATGATTTCGCTTGGTGTTATGGTTGTGGGAGATTGAATGCAAATGGGAATCATTTTAGGACAGGTTGGCATGGTGATGAAACGGTAACATTCAATCAACCATCAGAGGAGTATACAGCAATTCCCGGTTTTGTTTATGGCGGGGCAATTGCTTCACTAATTGATTGTCACGGGACGGGTTCTTGTTCACTTGCACTTCATCGGAAAAATGGTTTTGAGCCTGGTAGTGGGGAAGTTCCACCACGCTTTGTTACAGCATCTTTAAACGTGAATTACTTAAAACCAACACCTCAAGGAACACTTCTGAAGGCAGTTGGAAGAGTAGAAGAAATTCATCCGAAGAAATGGAAAGTATTTGTAGAGCTTTTTGCGGATGATACACTCTGTGCGACGGGTGAAGTGGTTGGTGTAGTAATGCCGGCTTCATTTATGAAATAAAGTTTTAGATTAAGCGATAATAGTACATTTCTTATTGAACGGAGGCGTCCATATGTGGTTTATTGTGGGGATTGTGGGAATAAGTATGAGTGTTCCAATTACAAGACTTATTACGCTACATTTGCAAACAATGGCAAAAATAAAAGGTGATTTAATTCAGAATGAAATTGAACTAGAAAAACTGAAGCAACAAAATTATATTATTGAAACGGAAAAAATGAAATTAGAATTAAAGAAAATGCAATTAGACTATCAGCCTGAGAAAATCGAGCTTTCAAAAGTATAATTTGAAAGGAGTTTTTTAAAATGGAAAATAGTAACCCACCTTATAATGATCTAATGGGTGACATTCTAAAGAAACATACAAAAGATGGTGGAATGGACAACCTAAAAGGACATGGCAAACCAATACCAAAAGAATATTTTTCTGGGGACACATTTCAGCACTTTCAAAAGATTGCTAAGGATGCGGGATATAAACCGCATTGGTTAAAACTCCAACATGAAATTCGTGATGAAGTGATTGCTCTTTCAGAAATTCAGGACCTGAACTCAGTTGCGGTTTTGGAAGGTCGAATTGCACTATTGAATAATAAAATATCAGAGTACAATCAATCTTGTCCACCTCCTTTACAAAAAGGAACGGTAACTATAGAAAACATTGAAAATGCCATATCATATTGGAAGTAGTTTTTTTGAAACTTCCTTATACTTTCATACGTATAGTAAGTGCTTAGATAAATAAAAAAGGGGGTAGTATACTTTGGAAAACAAGGGATTAAAGATTTTAATTCATGCAAGCGCTTTTTTTGCCCCATATCTCGTTCCAATCGTAGTTTATCTTTTATGTCATTTCTTTCTAGATGATTTAGAAGCGAAAAAGTTGTCGATTCAAGCAGTACTTTTCCAATTAGTTATGGGAGTCTTAGTATTTGTGTCGTTCCTACTGATATTTGTTATTATAGGAATTCCATTACTGATTGCTCTTGGATTAGTATGGTTTATCGTTCCAATCATTGGTGTTGTTAAAGCATTAAGTGATAAACCGTTTGATTATCCAATTGTTGGTTCTTGGGTTAAATAAGCATATAATGACACTTTCCGTAGTAATTCATGTGGAAAGTGTTTTTATATTGATTTTTGATTACAGCTAATGAAATGTACTATGCTAACCAAGTTTCTTGGGAAATAATAATGAGATATTGGTTATACAAAATTAACTGATTTTCAATGAGGGGCAACAGCCTTAAAGTAAGGAGTATAAAAATGAAGAAAATAACATTTGAAGATATTTATACGCTTGGGAATATAGCAGCTGAAAATACTCATTATAGACATTTTCACTATCCTGATATGTTAACTAGGTATGATAGTAATTTTATTGAATTTAAAAATTTACCATCTGTAAAGGAATTTAAAGAGGCGGAAAATTACTTAAGCGATTATCATCTGAGCAGAGGACAAAAGCATGTGAAATTCTATTTTCCTGCAAATATCAAGCCAACGGGAGACCTAAGTAAATACTTAACTGATATGGATTATGAAATAGGTTATCTGGAACTATATGCTATTCAGCCGGAACACTTTCCCCCGATTAAAAACAACTCGGATATAGATATTCAAGTAGTAACAGAAAAGAATTTAGAAATTCTTATTTATCTACGATATAAGAATGATTTAGAGTTTGGAGCTGAATTTGCGGAGCAAAAGGTTGACCTTATAAAACGTCAATTTGAAGATCAGGATATTCAGCAAGTTTTAGCATTTTATAGGGGTTCCCCGGCAGGCTGTGTCGATGTCATTATCTCCGATGAAACAGTCGAAATCGATGATCTAACAGTAGACGATTCTTTTCGTAATAAGGGGATTGGAAGTCGGTTACAAAAATTTGTAATGGAGTCATTTCCGAAGAAAGTTGTAATATTAGTGGCCGACGGAGAAGATACCGCAAGGAAAATGTACAAGAAACAAAATTATCAATATCATGGTTATAAATACGAAATACAAAAAGTATATCAAGATTAGTTCCCAATTGCTTGTTCAATCATCAATCGCGATTCTGGGGAAGGATTAGTGTGTTTAGTTATTTCAAAGGGAAGTTTTTGATTTTAACATATTAAATTCAATTTTTATGATAACATCATTTATTGTATTTTTTATTGTTGATGGATATTTGAGGGAAATTGAACACCATTATTAATTAATCGGGCGCAGTTTTGAATTCGGGCTGCACTTCAATCGGGCCATTTTGCTTAAGAAGGACTTAAACCTTTATTACCGAATTAGAGTAATAGACCGTGGAATATAGGAGTGAAACTATGAGTGAGATAATTAAATACTATAATCAATTTGATGAGTGGGGAAGACTGGATCGAGAACCGATCGAATTCCAAGTGAACTGGCATTATATAAAGAAGTATATGCCTAAAATGGGAAATGTGCTGGATAACGGTGCTGGACCAGGAAAATACTCAATGGAGCTAGCTAAAGAAGGTTATCAGGTAACACTAACCGATTTAACGCCAAGGTTAGTTGAAGTTGCAGAACATAAGGCAAAAGAACTCAATTTAGATAGACAATTTAATGGTTTTTTTGCAGCAGATGCAAGAGAACTAAATATGATTAAAGATGAACAGTATGATGCGGCATTAATGCTTGGTCCTATGTATCATTTACAGGAAGAAATGGATCGTATTAAAGCAGTTAAAGAATTAATAAGGGTTACAAAAAAGAACGGACTTGTTTTTGTAGCCTTTATGCCGAGAGTTCGCCACATACTTACATCACTGTTATCTCCTGGCAATTGGAAACCAAATGATAATATGGATAGCATTATTCAGTTTTCTCAATCAGGTTGCTTTAATCACGCAGATGAAGGACGTTTTACAGGTGCATACTATTTTAATATAGAAGAAATTAACCCTTTTATGGAGGAACAAGGATTCGAAACATTGGAATTAATAGGATCAAATGTAGGAGCTATATTAAATAATGATAGTTGGAATTACTGGAGAGATAAGGGTGAACAAGAGGTGGAAAAAATAATTACTTTAATTAAAGAAAGAGCAGCAGATCCGTATATTCTTGGTATATCTTCTCACTTGCTGTATATAGGTAGAAAAAAATAAAAGGGTAGTAATATTAGGAATGATTTGAGTTATTGAAGCTGTTCTAATTGAATTCTAACGTAGCAGGTTTCATATAGATTCAGAAAATAAAGTGTTCCGCTAACGGGTGCGATTGTTATATAAGCAATTGCGTCTACATTGCAAACGGGCCAAAATAGTTAAGGGGGAAAAGAAATGTCACAGTCTATAATTTTTGATATGGATGGAACACTTTTTCAAACAGATACAATATTAGAAATATCACTTGATGATACTTTTGAACATTTACGCTCAATGGATAAATGGAATGAAGCGACGCCAATTCAGCAATATCGTGAAATTATGGGAGTTCCTTTACCACAAGTTTGGGAAACTCTGTTGCCTGATCACTCTACTCAAGAAAGGGAATATACAGATGCGTATTTCCTTGAAAAACTACTTGGAAATATAAGAAATGGGAATGGTTCTTTGTATCCTAATACGAAGCTAGTTTTAAGTTATTTACATGAGAATAATTTTTCAATATACATAGCAAGTAATGGTTTAACCGTATACCTAGAAGCAATAGTGAGTCATTATAACTTGGACAATTGGATTACAGAGACATTCAGTATCCAACAAATTGATTCATTAAATAAATCGGACCTGGTTAAGAGTATTGTAAAAAAGTATGGTATTACTAATGCCGCAGTAGTAGGTGATCGCCTGTCAGACATAAATGCAGCTAAGGATAATGGTTTAATTTCAATAGGATGTAATTTTGATTTTGCGAAGGAAGATGAACTTTCTCAGGCTAATATGGTAATAGATGATTTAATTGAGTTAAAAACAATTTTTCCTAAATTAAGTATCTAGTCATTCTGTTCTTCAATGAACGGGTGCGATTCTGGTATAAAGGATCTTCACCTAGTATCTCTTTTTTGTATCAGTAAGAGATCTATTCATTAAAAGGTTTGCAAAATCTAAATAGTTTTGGTGATTCTTAGAAAATTAATGCAATATAATACTTCAAATGGGTGCAAATACAGAATAAGGGTTGTGCATTATTCTATTGAAAGAAAAGGGGGATAGTGATGCGAGGAGTTTCCTTTGAAATTCTAAATAAATACGGTAAACAGTTATTCGATATCCTAATAGAAGTTGAAGTATCATGCTGGGATTGGCAGATTGGCGGTGGTGAAGCATATGTCATTGAAAATGGCACGCTTGGTAAAGACCTATTTGGCACAATAACTAGTTTAACTGGCAGGGAGCTTATCAAACTAATTTCTGAAAACGAATATTACTTAATCTTTGCTGATTTAAAAGCATATAAAAATTTTGAATCTGAATTAAAAATTGAGACTTATGAAGACTTTTTAGAAAGTGATTGTCAGTTTGTTCTACTTCTTGTGGATTCATCGTTTGTAACAATTTACTCGAAAAGCAAATCCACTATCCAAAGCCTATACAATCAAGCAGTAGCTACCAAGTACAAGAAAGTTGAATATATTACAGATGATAATGACGAACGTACAACATTAATAGCTTTTTAATTACAAGATTAGATTTAGTGTGAATTTAAATTCAAATTAGGTTAATGGGCGCGATTTCTTAATAAGCGATTGCCGAGATATCACTCAATAGGGCCACATTGTTGACATGTAAAGTTAATAAAACATAAGGGGGGATGTAAATGATTCTTGGATTGCATCACGCGCAGATCACTATTCCGAAAGGTGCAGAAGTGGAAGGTAAGGATTTTTATTGTAATATATTGGGGTTGGAAGAAGTAGAAAAGCCAGATGCACTTAAAGCCCGTGGGGGATTTTGGTTGAAAGTCGGAGAGAAAGACGTTCACGTAGGTACAGAAGACGGTTTTAACCGATTAACAACAAAAGCACATTTAGCTTATTTGGTAAAGGATATCTCATATTGGAAAAGCGTATTAGAGCAAAAGGGTATTCAAATCATTGAAGGAGTTCCAATTCCAGGTTTTGACCGATTTGAATTTAGAGACCCCTTTGGGAACAGAGTGGAAATGATTCAAGAGTTATAAGACCAAGGTTCATAAAATGGAGAAAGTAAATGTGGTTTCTTAAAGGAATACGGCCAATTAATTTAATAAGGGGAGTACGAATATTGGGTAAAAAAGTTATTTTTAAATTTTCAATTGGATTCAACGTACTACTTTTATGTTTAAGCCAATTCATCCCGTGACTTCAGTCGCGGGATGAATTGGTCGAAATTGAATAAATCTAAAAACTTCATTCTTGCATACAGAACATACATTCTGTATAATTAAGAGTAAGAATCGAGGTGAAAACGATGTCGAAATCAGAAAAAAAGAAGTTCGGTGTTCAAAAAGGAATCCTGAAATTAGGTTCCAAACAAGAGTACCTTGCGCTCAGAGAATTAAGTCATTTAAGTAAAAACATGTACAACGTCGGACTTTACAGCGTACGTCAACACTTTTTTGAAACGAAAAAGTATTTAAATTACAATAAGAATTATCACCTTTGTAAGACAAATGAAAACTACGCATTCATGGGCACGGCCGCTGCTCAACAAACATTGATGAAGGTAGAGGAAAACTTTAAAAGTTTTTTTGGCTCACTTAAAATTAAAGACCGAAAAGCTCGAATCCCAAATTACCTTAAGAAAGATTCTTTTTTTGAGTTGAGTTATCCTCAGTTTAAATTACAAGAAGATGGGACATTTAATATCCCAACTTCCTCAGCGTTTAAAAAAGAATACGGGGCGATTACCATCCAATTCCCAACAAATTTACAGGCAGAAGACATAGTGGAAATACGCATCATCCCGAAGTACAACGCACATTATTTCGAAATCGAATTTGTGTATGAAGTGCAAGTTGAAGAGACTAACTTGGATGATAATGAAGCTCTTTCCATTGATTTGGGTATTGACAACTTGGCCGCATGTTTAGACACCCTGGGCAACTCTTTTATCATCGATGGCAAACGTATAAAATCGGTGAATCAATGGTACAACAAAGAAAATGCACGGCTCCAATCCATAAAAGACAAACAACAAATTATCCATCTAACAAACGGTCAAATCCGTTTGTTGCGAAAGCGCAACCATATTTTACGCGATTTTTTAAACAAAACCACACACTACATGATCCAGCATTGCTTGGAACATGGAATCGGTAAAATTGTTGTCGGTCACAATCTGGGCTGGAAAAATAAAAGCAAGATGGGCAAACAAGCAAATCAACGTTTCGTGCAAATTCCACATAGTGTACTAATAGAAAAAATCGAAAGCATGTGTGAACGCTACGGGATTCAATTCACAAGACAGGAAGAATCCTATACTTCAAAAGCTAGTTTTCTCGATAATGACCCAATTCCAAATTACGGAGAAATAACAGAAAGCAAACCTGTTTTCAGTGGGAAACGTGTTTCCCGCGGGCTCTATCAAACGAGGCGTTCGGTTTGGATCAATGCAGATATGAACGGCGCAGCAAATATCTTACGTAAATGTACCCATACATCCGCGTTGGCGGGCAAGGTGGTTAGGGGGCTTTTGGCAGTCCCAGTGAGAGTTAAATTGGCTTAGTATCTTGTCAATTGAAACTTGCAGAATCTCGTTACTTTAGCAACGAGTAGTTCAATAGTTGTTATTTGGGGATTTTTCAAAATTAACTATGTTACAGAACGTACTCTATTTAATGAAGTGGAGATAAACCTATTAATTTTAGAAGATGCAATTTCTTATCAAAAAGAAAATAATTGGTCACAACCTAGCTTTGTTACATTGAGATTAGAAGAAGTAATGGATGGACTTGCTAAAAGTAGAAATATTGGGGCAGTTTCTAGAACGCTTTCAAAAAGGGATATTGAATTATTATATTACTTGAGTCACGGATTACTGAAATATCAACGACACCCTTTGGATACACTTGATAGTTTTAGTGAGATATCCGATTCAGAAAAAAAGAATTACGAAGAATTAGGAGTTAAACTTCTGGAAGTGGGATTTAGAGAACAAATGCAAGAAGATGTAAATTCAAATAGAAATATAGGCACGTTTAATCATATTGATTCTATTTTGAGTCAGGTAGAGAAGTTAGTAGAATATATATAGGTGCTACTAACTAGATAATCTTTTTCTTTACAAGAAGGCATTTAAACGGAGCATTTTGTAAAATATGCAAAGGGGGAACTGAAATGGAAATTAACTTGATAGAAATACTGTTTTTAATTGTTGTTCTTTGTATACTCTCTGCTGTTTTGAAAATTAATCGTCGTGTTAAAGGTATAAAATATATTCTAGACCAGTTGTCTAAACAGAATAATGTTCCGGAAAATCCGATAAATGATGAATTACGGGAATTAATTAGCAAAGGTGAAGATATTAAAGCAGAGAAAATAGCACGAAAAACATTGGGGCTTTCATTGCTGGAAGGTAAGCAATATGTTGATGATTTAAAGTTAGAAAAGAATAAAATCATTTGATGTAACGGACACAATTGTTGTATATGGTTTGTGCCTGAAACAGGCCATTTTGTTAACTGTGGAAGAATAAGAATTAATTTACTTACTGGCAGTGGAGCTTCACAATCAGTAGTTTGTACTGAAACTTTCTAATACATTAACCGTCTAAGCAATTAGGAGGGATTAAGTCAATTACCCGCGATTCAAATCGTAGGCTTGTAAGAGCCCTAATTGACTAGCCTAAGTCTTTAGTGACTACGTTGTTTGTGTCATGACACCATAGAATGCCTACTCTAGTTCTATGCCCTGTCGCATGTGATTAAAAGCTCTGAGGGAAAGGAGCGGTGTTGCATGCCGAACAAGCATTTACAACATTGGCGAAGAGTACCCAACTCGGGAGGAGGGAAACGACATGCTCGTTTACGTACTGAATAAACATGGCCAACCGCTTATGCCTTGTAAGCCGCAAAAAGCGCGAAAGTTGCTGGAACAAGGGAAAGCGAAGGTCATTCAACGAACACCGTTTACGATTCAATTGAAATACGGATCCAGCGGGTATACTCAGACTATTTCACTCGGTGTGGATGCTGGAACGAAACATATTGGCCTTTCCGCAACAACAGAAAAACGGGTGTTATTCGAAGGTGAAGTCAGGCTACGTACTGATATTCAAGAGTTGTTGGCTGCCCGCAGAGCTTTGCGTAGGGCCAGACGAAGTCGAAAAACACGCTACAGAGAACTCCGATTTCTAAATCGGAAGAAAGATAAAGGATGGCTCGCTCCATCCGTTCAAAATAAAGTGGATATGCACGCAAAGATGATTACAAAAGTGCATAAAATACTTCCAATTGTAAACGTAACCATTGAAGTTGCACAGTTTGACATACAAAAAATCAAGAATCCTGAAATTTCAGGAGACTTATATCAAAAAGGCGACCAGTTGGGCTTCTGGAACGTCCGGGAATATGTCTTCTTCCGCGACAAGCATCACTGTCAAAACTGTAAAGGCAAAACGAAAGACAAGATTCTGAATGTCCACCACATCGAAAGCCGTAAAACAGGCGGTGACGGCCCAGATAATCTACTTACACTCTGTGAAACCTGTCACAACCTCGTTCATAAAGAGGGAAAAGAGCATCTATTTACTCGTAAAAGTGCTTCTTTTCGTGATGCCACCCAAATGACCGTGATGCGATGGTTTATTCACCGCAAGGTAAAAGAGCTATATCCACACGCCCGGTTAACTTATGGATTCCAAACAAAAGATACGCGCATCCCTCACGGCTTGGAAAAAAGTCATGCGATCGATGCCCGGTGCATCAGTGGGAATCCCATTGCGACCCCATCTGAAAATACGTATTCGTTTAGGCAAGTCCGAAAAAACAATCGGCAATTACACAAGATGACGATTGCGAAAGGTGGCTATCGAAAGGCCAACAAAGCAGAGCGTTTCGTCAAAGGTTTCCAGTTGTTCGACAAGGTGATTTTTGAAGGAATTGAATGCATCGTATTTGGTCGACGGAAAACAGGCTATTTTGATCTGCGTAAAATAAATGACACGAGGATACACAAAAGTGCAAGTTTTAAAAAGTTAAAGATAGTAGAGAAAGCGAGTACATTGCTTGTTCAAATAAGCTAAAGAAAGGAAGTGCAGGCTAGCTCCTCTCACGACTGAAGTCACGAGTTTCCGCCAGCCTAGATCTTTATGAAAATCAAATATTCATTTGTCACTTTAACTTTTATATTAATTTTATCAATGATGGGTTGTTCCGGAATAAACGCTTCGTATGAAAAGCCTGCTAATCATGGTGAATTTGTGGAAGGTGTTAGTGGAGAGAGTTTGGATGATTATTCAAAAGAAATCATCCTCGAACCGCCGAATCTAATCGTTTATGTCGAGAAAGAGACTGTTAGTCCAACACTTGGCACTTATAGTTGGAGTATTGAAAACGAAGACGGGACAGGAACTGCGATAGAGTCAGATTCGTTAGCACCACCAGAATTGGTGAATAAAGATAATCCGTTGCACGTGACGATAGATACGAAAGTTGAACTGAATTTCGAAATAAAACCAGATAGTTATACTATAAGGATATGGAATGACGAAAACAATGTTATTAGCACCTCTGATAAAGTTGTTCTTTCTGGAAAAGGGAAAGTTATTTACGAAGTATTAGCACACTGGAAACAAGGTACTGCGAGTTATGCTTTTTCTTTGTATATTGAATAGATTTCTCATTCCGCTAATGGGCTAGTAAATGTAAATCATAAATAGTGTTGGGGGAAAGCTTTTCCTGAAAAGACTTATTATTTCGGTTATTGCAATTGGACTAGTTTTCAGTTGATAATTGTAAGATTTTAGTTTGAGTTAGGAGTTATTATATGAATCCAGGTGAACTGATATCTTTTTTTAATATTGGATTTGCAGGAGTAATTGCGATTATTATTCTTTGGTTTATTTTCAGAAAAAGAAGAAAGCTGGTCATTGCGTTAACGAGCATGCTTGTCCTAGGGTATATAGGCTACTTTCTATACTATCCAACTTTAAAAATCAATACGCATACAAAGGGGTATGGGATTGTTATTGAATATCTAGATATGAACTATCCAGACAAGGAGTTCACTATATCACCGCAACATTATGAGGCAGGGTATACGGTTGGAGATTTTCAAGTAAATGATATAGAAACACCAACAATCGGCGTGACATTACGTGTCGATAAAGAGAAAAAGGTGATGCAAATCGGCACATGGTCAAACCTTGAATATCCAACACAACAAGAGCTTTGGCGAGAAATCGAATCAATTTATGGAGAAGCGAATACCTTAGATAAAGACATCGCGGAGATATCTAAAAAAGATGAATGGTTTGATGGTGAGCTAACAGCCTTTGCATTAACTATTGATGACTTGCCCGCAATTGCTTTATTTAATTATTCAAAAGCAGGTTATAGCTTATTGGAATTACGCGAAGAAGATTTTGAAGATTACGTTATTATTGAAAAAGAGGGATATGTATTTATTTAGATGAACGCTATCAATGAGAAACAATCACGGCTCATTTGGAAAAAGGTAAGGAATATACATTTAATGTAGCTCAGAAAAAGGGCAAATTGATTGTTGAAAAACAGCGGTAACACTATTTTGGCACTCCTCAATCGGGTTATATTTCGGAATAAGAATTTAGTAAGCTGATGGGCAATGATTTCAAGGGGGATTACTATTGAATCTTAAAGAAAGAGCGAATGAATTTTTTATTAATTTCAAAGAGTGGTCTAATAACCAAAACCATATACGAGGTGTTGGTATACTGGGTTCGTTTGCACGAGGTGATTTTCATTCAAAATCGGACGTTGATTTAACTATTATTTCAACAAATAAAGACCTTACAGTAATTAAAATCCAAAATGATTTTGATAACGATACCATTAAGAGCATTGTACAAGAAGAGTGGGGTATTGTTACATTCTTAAGAATTACTTATGATAATGAATTAGAGGTAGAATACGGTGTTGTGACAGACAAGTGGGTAATAGAACCACTAGACGAAAGAACAAAAAATGTTGTCTCAAAAGGCTTTAAAGTCTTAGTTGAAAAGGAAGATACATTTTCCACTGTAGTTAAGTTTTTAAATCATAATAACTGTTGAGTAATGGATTCATTCTTAAAGCAGCTTTTGTTAATCCAACGTGGACACTATTGGCATAACTATTCTCCCATTTTGAGTCTGGCAAATGAGAGGCATCTACTACTTGTGAATTAATGTCTAATTTCAAAGGTTGATATTAATGAAAAAGTATTTGTTTTAATTATCACATGTGTAATTACACTATCTGCTTGCTCTTAAGAATGGGGCATAATTATTGTTTCAATTCACCCAACACTATTTGTAAATAATTTTCTGCAGTAACTGCAAGTCCATTTGAACCCAGTTCGGTAAAAATAAAGATTGCTTTTTTGACCATTTCAATACCTATTTCACGATTCCCGATTTTTATTTCATGAATACCTTTTATTTGCAACAATGCGTTTCTACTATAAAGGTCCTCTTCCGGGATATCTAGACCTTCCAAATAACCAAGAAAGATCTTGTATTGTTCCACATAAAGTGTAGATCCTGCCATCAGGTAAGTCAGTGTATTGATGAGAATTGGGATGATAACTTTGTCGATTTTTTTCATTTTCCCGAAACGCGAGCTTTTTTCAAAAGCAGTTTTAGAAAGCGTCATAACCATTTCAGGTGGCATTAGAAACATCGTGGAATTATACAATTTCAGTTCATAATATCCCCAAATCTCCACGTCAAAAAGATATGCAGATAAAAAATCAAGGGCATCATCGCTGGAAGTAGTCATTTCACCGCTTATAATACTTTCGTAAACGTCCAGCATTAAAGCGTTGCAGTGAAATGTTTCCAGACCATGTGTTTCCCATTTATCTAGTGCTATATCCCTTAACTTTTTCAATTGCTTCAAGTCGCGATTGATATATGCCTCGTTCGCCTTGTCAAAGAAATATTCAAGCTGTCCTGGGCCTACATCGTCATGCAGATAAAAAAACTCTTCGAAAGTGAGGGAGAGCTTCTCCAAAAGATGGGTGATGTAGCCGAGAGAAATGTCCGATTCGCCCCGTTCAAATTTCGATAAAAATGATACAGATAAAGTGCCAGCAGCTAACTGCTGCATCGTATATCCTTTTTGCTCCCTGATTTTTCTTATTGTTTCCCCGTATTTTTTCATGTCAGTCTACCCCCAATATATCTAGCTCGATTATACCTGTTTACGAACATTCTGCGACTGAATTCCACTATATGAGAAAATTATCTGCTATGTCAATTTATCCATTAAACTATGGTTAGATTCAAAAAAGGAGTAGACGACTATGGACTTATCAAAAAGGTTTATATTGAAAGATGCAACAATTATTGACGTTGAGCGTGGGACCTCTTTTATGGGCGCTATTGAGGTTGATAATGGATACATTAAAAACATCTTTTTTGCAGACGGTAACTTACCATCGGAAATAGAAATCATTGATGTGGAAGGGAAATTTATCATTCCTGGTTTAATTGACATGCACTGTCATATTCAAGAAGGTTTTGCACCGCAATTTGTAGCTTCAGGTGTGACGACCATTCGTAATACGGCGGGAAATGTATTTCAACTAAAAAAACTGATTGAATCGCCTATTGATGCACCAACACCCAGGGTCTATGCTTCGGATCGAATGATTGATGGACCGCCTGGATTATGGGGTCCAACGAGCTTCGGTAATTTTGTCACAGATGATCCCATGGAGGGGCGAAAGGAAGTAAAAAGGCAAAAAGATGCAGGCGCCAGGTTCATCAAAGTGTATGGATGGATTTCCAAAGAAGTAATGGAAGCCGTTGTGTCAGAAGCAGACAAATACGGTCTCGATGTTAGCTGTGATTTAATTCATGCGTCTCAAGTAAACGCACTGGATGCGGCCAAAATAGGTGTAAAATGGTTTGAGCATGCATCGGGTTTCATTCAGGCTATTTACCCGGATTGGTATCCGTCGGCGGAACAGGAGGAATTTGATAAAATTGACTGGAAACGTCCGGACAAGGATAAAATTAAAGAATTATGCATGCAGATGCTTCAATATAATGTGAACCTGTGCCCAACTTTACTTATATTCGACCAAATAGATAAAATGCCTGAATATTGGCATCCGGCAAATGCTGTAACTGAAACAATCGAAAGGGAAGGTGGGCTCAAAGATTATTGGTTGGCACAGTCCGGGGAAAACGGGGATGCATTAAAAAAACAGTTGGGTACCCAAAATCAATTTATCAAAGATATAGCAAAAACATATGCTGATTTGGGAGGTACTGTTGTGACGGGAACGGACACACCGGGTGGCGTTTGGACATTGCCCGGGATGGGCCTCCACCGTGAGCTAGAGCTGTTCGTTGAAATTGGATTTACCGAAATGGAAGCAATTCAGGCAGCAACAATCAAAGCAGCGAACTCCATCAAATTGAAGGATATTGGCGCGATTAAAGAAGGTAACATTGCCGACATGGTCATTTTGAATAAAAACCCTTTGGAGGATATTCAACATACAAAGGATATTGATAGAGTCATTAAAGGAGGACGCATTTACACCCAGGAAGAAATTTTAGAGAAAATTCCGAGTGAAGAATATTTGGACATGGAACGGAAGAAATTTATGGTGGAGTATGAAAAAATGACAGAGGTAAATTCCTGAATATGTTTCGGGGGGGCGTCTCCTCTAGCTAAAGTGATTTACCTAAACCGTTTTATACTTTTTCCAAGTAAAAATAGAAGGGTAATTGTGTGTTAATTAGTTTGATGCAAAATATAGGGATTTTTTATTATTGGACTTGGTTTATCTGGCCATTTGTGTTTGTTATTTCATTGATTTATGCGATTTCTTCTTTAGTAAAAGATGATTAAACATCAATGAAACCTGCCATAGTTGCCTCTATATCACTTTTAATAATTCTGTCTGGGGTGACTGCCCCCACATTTACTTAACCAGTAACACGCGTATTCTTGAGGATTGGTAATGAAAAAGACTAACAATTCGTTAGTCTTTTAGTTTATATATAAATACTCATCTAAATTAACGTCATGAGTGAACCGCCTATAGCCCCAGAAACCACAATAACCCAAGGTGGAAGTTTCCAATAGGCAAGCATACTAAACAAAATTGCAGCTAAAGCAAAATCAACAGGTGCCAAAATCGAGCTTGTCCAAATTGGAAAATAAAAAGCAGAGATTAAAATTCCGATAACTGCTGCATTTACGCCCATTATTGCACCTTTAATTTTAGGGTTTTTACGTAAACTATCCCAAAATGGTAACGCCCCAAGAATAAGAAGGAAAGCAGGTAAGAAAACTGCGAACGTTGCGACTAAACCACCTTGCCAACCTTTCATAACAGTTCCTAAATAGGCTGCAAACGTGAATAACGGTCCAGGTACTGCTTGTGTCGCACCATAACCTGCTAAGAAAGCCTCTTCGCTTATCCAACCCATTGGTACAAGTTCCTGTTCTAATAATGGCAAAACGACATGACCTCCACCGAAGACTAAAGAACCCGAACGATAAAAACTATCGAACATTGCTACCCAATAAGAACCAGTTACTTCTCTGAGAACCGGTAAAAGAAATAACAAAGCGAAAAATAACGTTAGACAGATCACTGAAGCCCTTTTGGTGATAGGGAAACTCGATTTAGCTTCTTCAACTTCATCGTGCTGTTTAAACAAAAGGAACCCAAAGAATGCTGCAATTAAAATGACACCTACTTGAGTAAAAGCGGATTGCCAAAGAAGTGTACCTATAAGTGCAAACAGCGCGAAAACTTTTCTTTTTAAATCAGGCGTCAAGTTTTTGGCCATTCCGATAATGGCATGTGCAACTACGGCTACTGCCACAATCTTTAATCCGTGTATCCATCCAGCATTTCCGATATCGGTTCCAGTGAGCAGTAATGCAAATAGGATAAGTGCAATAACTGAAGGGAGTGTAAACCCAATAAAAGATGTAATTCCACCTAATACACCTGCCCGCATAACGCCTATACCGATACCCACTTGGCTACTAGCCGGACCAGGTAAGAACTGTGATAAAGCAACTAAATCCGCATAGCTTTTTTCATCCATCCATTTTCTTCTTCGAACATATTCTTCATGAAAATACCCTAAATGAGCTGTTGGTCCACCAAAAGATGTAAGTCCAAGTCGTGTTGAAATTACAAATATCTCCAAAAGTGATTTAATTCTACTAGTAGTTTTAGAATGATTCATTGTATGCTCCTTTTTGTTAATCTTTGATTTCTTTGAAGAGTTCATATGCATTTTTGCCTAGCTTCAATAAGGACTAGATCTCCTTACCATTTCCCCACAATACTGATATGGGAAGCATAGTATACGGGCTTAGTATTTGCAATGCCAAAACGAACATTTACAAAATCTTTACATGATATTGGAATACTTACTTCCGTAAATGTGTGCTTATTGGTAATTAAGATCAACGCTGCTGAATTTGTGTTTACTCCGAATGGAAAAAGCAATTAACTAACACATAACCGAAACAATCTAAATTAAAGTAAAGATAAGGCCTTAAAGAGCTATAAAATAAAAGAAGTACCTTTAGTAGCAAGAGAGTATACCAAATAGTCAAGCAAGGGTTCACGTATACCCTGAAAAAAGTGGCGCCTAGGAAATTCGTAGGTGAAGAAGGCATTGAATATTCAACGGGAACTTATTTGGAATAAGATAGAAAAGGGGGGTGGTGATAACGACCAACCCATGTTATCTTAATCAAATATGCATTATACGAGTTGGAGAGTGAATTATGGTAGATTTCGATGCGCAGTGGGATTACAATCACCCCGAAGAAACCGAGCGGAAATTTATGAGTTTGTTAACGCAATCCGAGGACTCTGGAAATGTTGGATATTTAGCTGAACTCTTGACCCAAGTTGCACGTTCACAGGGATTGCAGGCAAAATACGAAACAGCACATAAGACACTAGATCGTGCGGAAAAGTTATTGACCAAGGACCTAGTTGTGGCACGAATTAGATACTTTTTAGAACGAGGCAGAGTTTTTAATTCCTCATCCCGACAATTGGATGCTATACCACTATTCCTAAATGCATGGGAATTAGGAATCCAGTCCAATGAGCAGCATTATGCCGTTGATGCAGCGCATATGTTGGGTATTGCCGAATCGACTCAGGAGAAACGTATGGAATGGAACTTGAAGGCGTTAGACTATGCTGAAAAATGCCCTAAAGGCAGTCGTTGGTTAGGTTCATTATATAATAACATCGGTTGGGCACATGTTGAGAGTGGAAAACTTGAGGAAGCACTTGAACTATTCATGCGAGCGTTGGAGTTCCGCAAGGTGCAGGGTAATCCAAATACGGTGTTTATTGCAAAATGGAGCGTGGCAAAGGTACTGCGTTTAACGGGACGGGTTGACGAGTCTTTTGCGATTCAGAAGGAATTGCTTGCTGAAACAGAACAAACCACTGAACCCAGTGGATATGTATATGAAGAGATTGCGGAGTGTCTGCTTTTGCTTAACAGAAAGGAAGAAGCGCGACCATACTTTTCTTTTTGCTATGACCGCTTTGTACTCGATCACTGGCTTGTAACAAACGAGCCAGAACGCATCGCACGCATTAAGGAATCAGCTGGACAATCCTTCTAGAGGCGGCATGTAAAAGTTTTGACGGCTATTCTATAAACAAAAAAAGGAGCAGAAATTCGGCTCTTTTTTTGTTTAATAAGATTATATATGAGAATACCAGTATTGTTTACAGTTCTACTTTTTTATGGCCGGAATCAATTTTAAGTGAAGACTTGTGAGGTTCACGCATATACATCTATTATGTCTGAAAAATGGGTGGGGTACTATTTGTTTATGCAAAAGGCGGTAATAATTGTAGTTGGAAGCATTCTGATCGCGATTGGTATAAATCTATTTCTAGTGCCACATAAATTATTAGAAGGCGGTGCACTTGGCATAAGTTTGATTTTTCATTACTTAATGGATGCAAAAGTAGGTTTAACATTTCTACTTATTAGCATTCCGATTTTTATTATCGCATGGAATTTTTATCGCACCTTTTTTTATAATGGAATCCATGGGATGTTAATATCTTCTGTTATTATTGATTTACTATATCCATTGTCGGAGATTGGAAAATACTTAATGTTAAATCCTCTAATTAGCGCAGCGCTTGGTGGTATATTTATTGGATCAGGAGTCGGGATCATGTTCAGGTTAGACATTAGTATGGGGGGAGTAGATTTACTTGCACAAATGTTTGCTAGAAAACTAGACCTAAATCCAGGAATTGTGATTTTATGTTTTGATGTTTTGATTGTTTCAATAGGATGCATGCTCATCACCTCATCACATTTACTATTATCGTATACAACGGTTCTATTAGTTGGCATCTCCACCAGCTCTATTATTTCAATACCAAATAAGAAAAGAAAGATTCAGGATGATAAGATTAATTAGAGTAATTAGTCTTGTTGTGTTGACAATTTGTATCACCTGTAATATATTTATTACAGGTGATACAAAAAAATTAATGATAAATATTAATAAAGGAGCAGTCGGATGGATTTGCAAAAGAACTTTTCCAGAGTAGGTCTTGAAAATGGAAAATAAATGCCCGCAAAAAGGAGATGATTTGTTAGCGCTTTTTGAAGCGTTGTCTAATGCCCATCGATTAAATATTATTTCGATATTAAGTAGGGGAAGGCAATACGTAAGTCAACTTGCGAGAGATGCAGAGATGAGTCGACCGTTATTGTATATGCATTTAAAAAAGTTGGAGCAAGCAAAGATAGTGAAAAGTGATATGGAAATTTCGGACGATGGTAAGGCGATGAAATATTATGAGCTCGCTCCATTTGAATTTACTATTAATTCAGAAGTAATTCATGAGGCTGTAAAGACATTAACTATGAAAAAGAAAGAGGGGAAATAATAGTGGGAGATTCCGTATTAATAGTAATTGCTATCATACCATTTATCTTTATGTTTACAATTTTAACCTTATTCATTGTATTGATTGTAAAATTGTTGAAATGGTTACCGCAAAGGGGAAACGGGGCAGTTTTGCAAAAAGTAGTCACTGATTCAGTGCACTATCAAAAAGAGGCTTTGCAACAACAATCACTAGTACTCGAAGAGATGACAGATGTGAATTTTAGACTTGTGAACATTGAGAAGATTTTACAAGAAGTTGAGTAAGCGAGTGAAAATACAATCGAAAGATGTGATTTAATAATGACTGGGACTGCTATAATAACTTTTATTCCTTTACTTATCTTTTTAGCAATTTATATATTAATAATCTTTGTTTTGATAAAGTTAGTTAAGTGGAATCCGAAACAAACCGACACTTCTGAAGTCGAAAAGATAACAATTGAGTTGGAACAATTGCGAATGGAATCTGCGGAGAAATTACAAGTTATGACTGGACAATTAAAAGAAGCTAAGAACCGGTTGGCGTCGATTGAAAAGATTTTACAAGAAGTTGAATGATTTTAAATAAAGGTCGTAAACTTAGGAGGATAGCTCCAGTTTACGACCTTTTTGGTAGATAATTCATTTAATAATAATGAGCTTTTCAGTTAGAAAATCGTCATTTTCTTCCTTAGGTGTCGATAAATCAATGAAACTCGTTGTTTCATCATTATTAATGCTGCAAATGCCCGTTTCTAAATCACACTTCACGTTAGTTTTATCATCCATACAAGAACCTCCTTTTTGTTATTCAAACATCATTAAAAAATTAAATTAATCAATCCACGTAGTCAGTTCTTTATAATTCGTTTTCTTCATATCTTTTGGTTCCATATTCGGATAGCCGATGTAAATAAATGCAATCATTTCTCCTTGTTCGGATAAACCAAAGAAGTCTCTAACTTTATCTTCATAACAGACAGAGCCTGTTCTCCAAATTGCCCCGAGACCTAGTGCATGTGCAGTTAAAAGCATATTTTGTACAGCAGAGTTTACCGCCGCGTACTCTTCTTTAATAAGTACATTCTTAGCATTACTAGGCTCAACGCCAACAGCAATAATTAAAGGTGCACGTAATGGATTCTTTATACTTCTTGAAATTCTTATTTCATTATCAGCTTCGGTGACACCCTTCTTTGAACGTGCGACGTCTGCGAAGACTTCTCCTAATTTTACTCTACCTGCTCCTCTTAAAACGAAAAAACGCCACGGTTCTGTTCGGTAATGATTTGGAGCATGAGTTCCTGATTCTAGTATTTTTTCAATCAAATCTGTTGGTACGGAATCTTCTGTAACGAGTGGTATACTTCTTCTCGTTTGTATTGCCTCGTGTATATTCATCAAAAATAACCTCTTTTCATGAAATATCTTTAATACTACTTATTTAAGTATAACATGCCAATACACAAAGGATTCGAGTTATACTAATAGTATTAAGTAATTTTGAAATTAGAAAGTGTGTGTGATTGTTAAATGACAAAGAATAAACAAACACTCGGCAACCCAGTATATCCGATAATGTTTGCAATCGGAGGAGTTCATCTACTGAATGACTCACTTCAATCGGTCATTCCTGCAATGTTTCCAATTCTTGAAAGGGATTTGGGCTTAACTTTCACGCAATTGGGGTTAATTGCCTTTTCTTTGAACATGGTTGCATCGGTGTTACAGCCGGTTGTAGGTTATTTAAGTGATAAAAAGCCTAGACCTTATACACTTCCTATAGGTATGAGCTTTTCGTTAGTTGGTATAGCAGGGCTCGCATTTGCTCCGGCTTATTGGCTGATCATACTTTCAGTTATGTTACTTGGATTAGGTTCAGCAATTTTCCACCCAGAAGGTTCACGAGTTTCTTATATGGCTGCTGGAACTAAAAGAGGATTATCTCAATCGATTTACCAAGTAGGGGGGAATACGGGGCAAGCACTCGCACCACTAATCAGTGCGTACATATTATGGCCACTTGGACAAAAGGGAGCAGCTATATTTATATTGGTAGCAGCTTTAGCAATATTTATGTTACTTAGAATATCAGCTTGGTATAAAGAAGAGTTAGTCCAGGAGAAACTGAATAAAAGAAAACGAGTCATTTTATCTACAATGGAAAACTTAACGAAGAAGCAGGTTGGTATAGCACTTACCCTTCTGTTAACAGTCATCTTTGCACGATCGTTTTATGTTGCAAATATAACCGGTTTCTATATTTTCTATATTATTGAAAAATATACTGTTGAGATAACAACGGGACAATTATTTATATTTCTATTTTTAGTTCTGGGGGCTGCAGGAACATTTTTTGGAGGACCCATTGCTGATAAAATAGGAAGGAAAAATGTTATTGTCATTTCGCAAGTAGTTCCTATTCCACTTTGTGTTCTATTACCGCATGTACCTCTTGGCATCGCAATCGTATTGTTAGGGCTTATTGGTTTCTTCATCATGTTGAGCTTTTCAGTAACAGTTGTATATGCACAGGAACTTGTTCCGAGTAAAATAGGAACCATGGCGGGACTGACAGTGGGCCTTGCATTCGGAATGGGTGCAATCGGAGCAGTTGTTATTGGGATGCTAATGGATATTGTCGGAGTGTATCAAACAATGTTAATTGTTTCTTTTATCCCACTTATAGGTCTAACATGTTTGGGTTTACCTCGTGATCAGAAAATTGTAGCTGTACAGTAAGCAGCCGTTGCTTTTTGAAGTTAAATGTAGAATATGGGTATATTTTGTACAATAATAAAAACGCCAATACCTTTAAGTGAAAGGGGATTGGCGTTTCTTTTATTTGGTCTAATTTTCATAAATCCGTATAAGTGCTTCTTTAAATTGTAGTTTTATATTGATTTGTGGTTGTATTTCCAAAGCTTTTTGTTCAGCATCGTTAACGGTATTTGCAAGACCTAATTCCAATAGTGTCGCAGCTGCGATGGTTCCAGCACGGCCACGACCGGTATTACAGTGGAAGTAAATATTTTTGCCAGAGTTATACGCTTCAACAATTGTATTAACGGTTGAGATAATAGAATTATCTTGCTGTTCACCAACGTCTAAAATGGGCTGGTGCACACTTATTTCAGTTGAAAGTGGATGTTTTACTTCAGCGCGTAGATCATAAATGACGTCTATTTTCTCATTAGATAGTAGGCCGTCGATAGCGTCAATGCCTCCTATAAATATACGTCCTGGAATAAGTTCTTGATAAAGGTTTTCTTTCAATGTCTTCACTGTCCTTTGTAAGTTTATTAGAGTATACCATTTATGTGTGATTCCAGGGGAGTGGTGGGGTTGGGGTTTGGATTTGGATTTCTACTGGTAAGTGTGGGTTTCCGAATCAATTATGGGGTTACACACTAATTGGATTACGTTGCACAACTCGTTGAATTGGTTGCACACCTAGCGATTTTCGTTGTACACCCATTAAATTTTAGTCCAAGCCCTAAAATTATCATGTTCATGTCACAACATTTTAAAGGTCTACGGTTTTCAATTGCGCTAAGCCTGTTCATTTAAACAATGCTCAATTTGGTGTCTGCTTTAAAGACTGATAACAAAAATAATGGTAAGGTGTTGTTAAAGCACTTATAAAGTGAGGGGGGGATTCTAATGTGTGGTCGGTTTACTTTGTTTGCCCCATATTTTGATATTATTGAGCGTTTTGATATTGAAACGGCTTTTAAGGAACAAGATTATATTCCAAGTTACAATATTGCACCTTCACAACAAGTCGTTGCGCTCATAAATGATGGAACGAAGAATAGGCTCGGCTATTTGCGTTGGGGTTTAATACCACCTTGGGCAAAGGACGTTAAGATTGGTTATAAAATGATTAATGCTCGCTCAGAGACTTTAGATGAAAAACCTAGTTTCCGAAATGCCTTTAAAAAGAAGCGATGCATTATACCCGCCGATTCATTTTACGAATGGCAAAAGGTTGGCCCGGAGAAAGTAGCAATGCGTTTTAAGTTAAAATCGAATGAACTCTTTGGAATAGCAAGTTTGTGGGAGTCGTGGACATCTCCGGATGGAAACGTACTAAATACATGTACGGTTATTACGACGGAGCCCAATCCCTTAGTGGGAAAAATTCATAATCGTATGCCGGTTATGCTTCGTCCTGAGGATGAAGCGGATTGGTTAAATCCTTCAAATCAGGATATCGATTTCCTGGGCAATATACTTAGGCCGTTTGATGAGAATCTAATGGAGGTTTATGCGGTTTCTAGCGAAGTAAATTCACCAAAAAATAATGAGGAATCACTTATTATTCCTATATAATTTAGAAGGGAAGAGATGAAGTTGATTGCAGAGTTTTTAAGAAATTCGAATTATACCGTTGTATATACAGGCGCGGGTATGTCTACCGAAAGTGGATTACCCGATTTTCGATCTAAAAACACAGGACTTTGGGAGAATGTAGACCCTACACTTATTGCTAGCGTGGACTCGATGAATCGTGACGTTGAACGGTTTTTCCAGTTTTATCGTGAAAGAGTATTGGGTGTAAAAGATTGTTTACCACATAGAGGGCATGAATTATTAGTGGAGTGGGAAAAAGCAGGTCTTATTGACAGCATCATTACTCAAAATGTGGATGGATTTCATTACAGAGCTGGATCGAAAAATGTAATGGAATTGCACGGCACGTTGCAAACGGTACATTGTCAACAATGTGGTTTGGAATTTAGTAGTGAAAAGTATGAAACAAATCATTTTTATTGTACATGTGGTGGTAAACTTAGACCTTCTGTAGTTCTATTTGGCGAAGGACTTCCTGAAGAACCTTTTGTAAAGGCAATTGAGGAGAGCGAAAAAGCAGATTTATTTATTGTGTTAGGATCTTCGTTGACCGTTACGCCAGCTAATCAGTTTCCACTTCTAGCGAAAGAACGAGGTGCGAAACTTGTTATCGTGAATTTAGAACCAACAGATTTTGATGATTACGCTGATCTTGTTATAAATGATCGAAAAATAGGCGAGTTATTAATAGAAATAAATAAAAAGCTTATGTAATGGAAGTATGATAGAAACTAGAAAAAACCTTCAACATTTATTAGTTGAAGGTTTTTTCTATATATTATTAAGTGAAAGCCATCTTTTCCAGTATGAATATCAAATGTGAGGGATTTAATAATCGTCATTCCATATGCCGCACCTGTAAATGAATAGACAATAAGATATAGAAAAAGGCTACTTCAGTGACATGAAATGTCGTTCCATGTATTATTTAATTATGAAGAAAACTGAAGGAGGGATCCTATGACGGTACACAATAAAGCAGCTGTTAACGATAAAAGGTTTTGGAACAAGATGAGGGATTATGGAAAAAGAGCGGGAAGAAAGACTGCTTATTACAGTTTACTACTCTTTTATACTGCAAAAAGTCCGGGTGTGCCAAAGTCCTCAAAACTGATTATTGTTGGAGCACTAAGCTACTTGATATTCCCAATAGATTTGATTCCAGATTTTATACCCGTCATTGGGCTTGCTGATGATGCGACTGTAGTTGCAGCGGCCGTATATAAAGTGATTTCACATATTGATGATTCCGTCAAAAGTAAAGCTTCGCAAAAAGTAACAAAACTTCTTGGTGAGGATGTCAAATGAACGAATACTTCAATTTCAGAAATAAATAGAACAGTAATCCATCTAAATCTTTATATTTAGATGGATTACT
Organism: Sporosarcina sp. FA9; assembly: GCF_051550205.1. Lineage (GTDB taxonomy): Bacteria > Bacillota > Bacilli > Bacillales_A > Planococcaceae > Sporosarcina. The sequence goes on along the minus strand of NZ_CP188819.1, from coordinate 2,460,932 downwards.
GTTCTTATATTTTAGAATCATTTTTTTTACGTAAGATTTTTGTCGACTTCTGGTACTTCACGAATTACGACTTCCCAACTAGTACCAGTCCGTACACGGTAAGCGTCCGCAAAGGATCCTTGGTTGATTGCGATGCCCATATTATCAAGTGAATTCACATATAATAAAGGTTCACCAATATGTGAATCAGCAAAGGATCGGCCATATTTCAAAATGCTTTTGTAAATTATTCTTCCATCCCTAGTAATGGAAACTTCAAAAGGATCTCCGAAGTTCTTGGCAATTTCCCTGAATTGTACCCGGCTAATATTTGTCCAAAGATTGCCAAACGGTTTATCAATAATGTCTATAATACCCGTTATTACTTCGTTGATTAAGGATGCGCTTTTTAATGGAAGTTCGATAAGTGTGCTTGGGTGGACAGCAGGACCTATAGCTTCAAATTCAATTATGCGACTAGCAAGCCGGGCACCAGTATATGCGAAAATATCTCGACCATGAAAAGTATGAGATTCACCCGATTTTGGGAGTCGATTAATCGTTTCATCGATTATGCGTACTTCCGTAATTTCGACAAATTCTTTAATATGCGTAAGAGTTCCGTTGTCTGGGGTGATGATGTAGTGATTGTTAATTGTTTTTGCTACAATGCTTCTTCTATTTGAACCAACCCCTGGATCCACAATAGAGACGAACACAGTTCCACTTGGCCAATAGCCAATTGTTTGTAGTAAACGATAAGATGCTTCTCGAATATTGTATTGTGGGATTTGATGTGTAATTTCAAAAATAGGAATCCCTAGTTTTACTGAATTGGCTACTCCGTGCATCGCACTCACTGCACCATCACTGTTTCCAAAATCTGATTGAAAAACCAATAATCCATTTGTCATTAAAAACGCACTCCTTTTATCTGCAATTTTTAAAAACTCAATCCAAGCCAATTAGTCGACTAACAACATATTCTCACCTTTATATACAGATGCAAACAATTTACATGAAATTTTTTGATTAGTCAATTCTCTATATTGTTCTTCGCTTTTCGTGGACTTTTGTGGTAATATTTATCTTTAGTATAGAAGAGGACGTGAAGTTGATATGATAACAATTAAAATACCACAACCCGATATAACAATTGAACAACGTGAACAAAAGATGAGTGCAACTGAAGCACCCATTAAGCCGTTTTTTGGTTTTGTTGATCTCCATGAAATCCCCCGTGATAAAGGCGGTATAATCTTGTTTTACAACAAGAAAAACGAACTTTTATTTGTTGGAAAAGCACGTAAAGTACGTCAACGTGTAAAAAAACATTTTGAAGACGCTGTTTCACCGATCAAAAATCACCGAGACGAAGTAAATAAAATTTCCGTGATCATCGTAGAAGATCCAATGGAACGGGAAATTTATGAAACGTATATTATTAATGCGGAACGTGCGAAGTATAATGTAGACAAAGTATTTTTCGAATAAAAGTAAAAGCCGACTGCCCTGTGCAATCGGCTTTTTTTTTATTCATTTTAAGTCGAATGTCCTGTAGAGTAGTAAGAAAGAGTATTAAAAAGGGGGAGTTTGGAATTGAAGATTTTTCATACGGCCGATTGGCATTTAGGTAAACTCGTTCAAGGGGTTTATATGACAGAGGGGCAGCGCTATATATTAAATCAATTTATTGAAATCGTGAAGGAAGAACGTCCCGATGCAATCATAATCGCTGGAGATTTATATGACCGAGCTGTTCCACCAACAGAGGCTGTGGCCCTGCTTGATGAAGTTCTTGAAGAAATCGTTCTCAATTTAAAAATTCCCGTACTTGCAATCGGAGGCAATCACGACAGTCCAGGGCGTCTTAATTTCGCAAGGAGCTTAATGGAAGCGAACGGATGCTATATTGTGGGGCAGATGACTAAAGAAATAAAACCGGTCATACTAAATGATGCATTTGGTGAGGTACATTTCCATCTAGTACCTTTTGCGGATCCTTCTGTTGTTAAACATCTACACGAAGACGAAACAATTTCAAACCATAACGACGCAATGAAAAAAGTGACAGATAGTATTCGAAATACTCTAGATAAAGATGCACGTCATGTATTTGTTGGACATGCATTTGTGACGAAACATGGTGAAAGTGAAGAAAATACAAGTGATTCGGAACGTCCAATAGCGATTGGTGGCGCAGAGTATGTGTCGGCAAATCTTTTTGAGTCCTTCCATTACACAGCACTCGGTCATTTACATCAGGCACATCATGTTCTGAATGAAACGATTCGGTATGCGGGCTCACCTATGAAATACTCTATTTCGGAAGAACATCATAACAAAGGGTTTTTTATCATTGAGATGGACAGGGAAGGGCAAGTCACTGTTGAAAAAAGGGAACTTAATTCGAAACATGATATGAGAACAGTCACGGGAACAATGGAATCCATCTTACAAGAACCAATCAGTGAAGATTATGTTTTCGTGAAATTACTGGATGAAACACCGGTTTTATTTCCGATGGAAAAAGTTCGTTCTGTATATCCGAATGCAATGCATATTGAACGAAAAATACAGATGAACTCTTCGAATGATGAGAAAACAAGGGAATTTAAACAGGAGAAGAAGGATGATTTAACATTGTTTAAATCTTTCTACGAAGAGATGATAGGCGAAGAAGCTGATGCAGAAACACAAACACTTTTCGCTGAAGTCCTTCAAGAAGTGATGAATAAGGGGGAGACTGAGATTTGAAACCACTACAACTTTCAATGACCGCTTTTGGTCCTTATAAAGATACAGAAATAGTAGACTTTACAAAGTTAAAAGACAATCGATTATTCGTTATTTCTGGAGCAACCGGAGCTGGAAAAACAACGATTTTTGACGGAATCTGTTTTGCTTTATATGGACAAGCTAGTGGAGAAGACCGTACAGACATACGTGCAATGCGGAGCGACTTTGCGGATGACAGAGCGCAAACGACAGTGGAACTGGTTTTCCAAATCCACAATCGAACATATCGAATCATGCGACAAATTCCATACACTAAAGAAGGAAATAAAAGCGAAACAATAGCACTTTGTGAGTTTTATGAGCAAACGATAAATGGTGAAATTCCCCTGGTAGATAGACAAATTGTTTCCGAAATAAACAAGAAGGTAGAATCGCTCATTGGATTTACTCAAGCCCAGTTCAGTCAGATTGTTATGCTTCCTCAAGGAGAATTTAGAAAGTTTCTAACTTCAAATACTGAAAACAAAGAAACGATTATGAGGAAAATTTTTAAAACAGAACCTTATCGTGAAATTGCTGAGATATTGAAGGGAAAAAGGATTGAAGCGCAAGATAAGCTTACAAGTGAAATGCGAACGCAAGATGGGTTTATTCATCAAATTACTGCTGTTTTACCTCAACGTGAATCAAAGCTATTTGAAACGCTTTCTAGCGAACATTATAATGTCAATCAAGTCCTTCATGGTTTGGACGAGGAGTATAATTACTACTTAGATAAAACAGTTTCTGATCGGGTGAACTATAATTTAAATGTAAAAATACATGCTGAAAAACTCTCCCTATATCATTCTTCGAAAAGTTTAAATGAACGATTTTTGGAGAAGGAACAAAAAGAATTGCTGTTCAATGAGCTGTCGAAAGAGATTCCGATTATAGAACAAAAAGAACATCAGTTAACTGAAGCGGAACGGGCGGCCTCTATTGAAGAAATTGAAAAGCAGTTTAATGAAATGAAAATAGAAGTGAAAACCAAGTCTGAACTCCTGGAAAAAGCGACAAAATACGAGGAAATTGCTACTGAAAAAATGAAGCAGACCAAACTTCGTTTTATAGCGGAGGAAAACAGGAAAACAGAACGTGATCAAGTTACGGAAACGTTAATTCGTTTAAAGGATCATTTGCCGACTGTATCCGAACTCGCAACAAAGAAAGAACAGATTACATTAATGAAAGACACTATTCATAAAATGGATGAAGAGTATAATGTTCTATCTGAACATACAATCTTGCAAGAAAATAAATTAGATGACTTACTACTGAAAATTGATTCACTTGATGAGAAAATGGTTTCATTCGACGATCAAGTACAATTATTAAGCGAAACAGCTCATAAATGTAAGGTTTTAGATGAACTGAAAAGTCGTCAAAAGCAAGTTGCAAACTTAGAATTGGCGATGGTAAATAAGGAAATCCTATATAATACACACAAAAATGAATACAGTGAATTAGAAAAAATTTGGTTGAATAACCAAGCGACAATGCTGGCTGAGTCCCTTCATGAAGGCCAGGCGTGTCCGGTTTGTGGAAGTCTGGATCATCCCGAAAAATCAAAAGGTACTATGGAAACCACAATAACCAGAGCGCAACTAACGAGTGAGAGAAAGATCCTTTCAGATGTTGAGACCGATTACCGGACGTCAGTAGCTAAACTTCAAAGTGCTTCTGAGCAATGGACTGAGAAAATGTCTGAAGTGAATGAACTTAAGATTGATATTGACAGCGAAGAGGAATATGAAACGAACAAAAAGTTGGAAGTTCAAGTTGCCAGGCTTCGAGAAGATCGCCAATCATTAATTGTTTTAAAAGAGAATTTAAAAGCGCTATCGGTTGTGGTCAATAATCTTGTTAGTAAGAAATCAGAACTTGAGCGTTCATTGTACATGCAAAAATCTTCATACGATAATGAATTAATCGTTATGGAATTAATGGTGAAAGGTATTCCTGAGGATGTTCGTATCCTAACTGTTCTTAAAGAACGTATTGTGGCTACTGAGAATAAAAAAGCTGAATTAGATCTTGCATGGGCAACCATTCAGAAAGAAATGGAGGAGACACGGGAGCAACTAAGTAATTCAAAAACCTCTAAAATGCATAGTGAATTGTCGTTTGTTGAAGCAGAAGAGAAAAGTAGGAAATCTGAGTTTAGATATAAAGAAGTGCTGCTGAAATCAGAATTTAATTCAGAAGAAGCCTATCAAAATGCTAAAATGATGGAAAAAGATCGAAGCGCTTTAAAGGCCGAGATTTTTAATTTCAAGCAGCAATTCTATGCATTAAAAGAATCACTATCTGAGCTGGAAAGCTTTCTTGAGGGTAAGGAAAGAACCGATTTAAGTGCTCTTGAGATGCAATTAGACGTTCTAAAAAAAGAATATGAAGCATCGCTAGCCAATTACAATGCCTCTTCGGAATATGAAAAAGCTACACTATTGATGAAAGAAAATATAATTGCGACTAGTGGAAAACTAGTTGATTTGGAACGTGTCTATGGTAAAATCACAGAACTTTATGATGTTGTAAGAGGACAGAACGGTTTAAAATTATCATTTGAACGCTATATACAAATTGAATATTTGGAGCGAATTATCCAATCGGCCAATGAACGCTTGAAAGAAATATCCAACGGTCAATTTGAGTTAGTTCGCAGTGATCGAAAAGAAACGCACGGCAAACAAAGTGGATTGGGTTTAGACGTATATGACGCATACACGGGAGCGGACCGCGATGTGAAAACGTTATCGGGTGGGGAGAAGTTCAATGCTTCACTATGTCTTGCACTTGGTATGGCTGATGTCATTCAAAGCTTCCAAGGGTCTGTAATCATCGATACGATGTTTATCGACGAAGGATTTGGTTCACTCGACGAAGAGTCTTTAAATAAAGCAATCGACACGTTAATTGATCTTCAAAAGTCAGGTCGAATGATCGGTGTGATTTCACATGTTGAGGAATTGAAATCTGCACTACCGGCGATACTTGAGGTAAGAAAGTCTAAAGCAGGTCATAGTCATACTCAGTTTATTATTAAATGAAAATGAAATGCCTACTACTCATTAAGGAGAGTAGTGGGCATTTTTATTATTCAAAACAAATAATAAATTGCATTTTCAATGAAACGCAGTTAATATTATTATTCAGCGATATATTGCATATAGCTATTGTGGATATTCATTACGTTGGAAAGCTTTAAACATCTCAGGGGGAACAATACATATGGAAAAGAAGTTATCATTATCATCATATTTAGTAATTGGTACAATGCTATTCGCTCTGTTTTTTGGTGCTGGAAATTTAATCTTTCCTGCTGAACTTGGCCAATATGCTGGAACAAACTTGTTGCCAGCAATTATTGGATTCTTAATAACAGGTGTCGGGCTTCCTTTCTTAGGGATCTTAGCAATGGGAATTTCGGGGAGTCGTAACTTACAAGATCTTGCGAGTCGTATACATCCGGTCTACGCTATAGTGTTTACATCACTACTTTATTTAACGATTGGACCATTTTTTGCAGCGCCTCGAACAGGTGCAGTCGCATTTGATGTAGGGATTGCTCCATTTATTCCTGAGGGTTCTATGCAAGTCGCATTAGTCATTTTCACATTACTATTTTTTGGTTTAACTTTATGGTTATCTTTAAACCCAGCAAAAATTGTTGATCGTATTGGGAAAATCTTATCACCTGGTATTATCATTCTCCTTTTTATATTGCTCATTATGGTAATCGTAAAACCAATGGGTGAAATTATGCCTCCGCAAGAAGCCTATAAGAACGGCGCATTTATGAAAGGATTTACGGAAGGCTATAACACAATGGATGCACTCGCATCCTTAGTATTTGGAATAATCGTTATTAATGTAATTCGGTCCATGGGTGTAACGAGTAAACGGGGAATATTAGTAGCCACTATAAAGTCTGGAGCAGTTGCTACAAGCTTGTTAGGCATACTTTATATCGGTATTGCTTATCTAGGTGCAACGAGTACAGAGGCATTTGGTTTGTTTGATACAGGAGGTCCCGTACTCAGTAGTGCCTCATCCTATTATTTTGGCATGATAGGTTCGATAATGTTAGCGGTGATTATTACCCTTGCTTGTTTAACGACAAGTATCGGTCTAATGATTGCATGTGGAGAATACTTCCACACAATCCTACCTAACATCAGTTATAAATACTTCGTAACATTTTTTACACTGTTTTGTTTCGTCGTAGCAAACTTTGGATTATCGAACATCATTACGTACTCAATTCCAGTGTTAATGTTTCTATATCCGCTTGCTATTGTCCTGATGTTGCTTACATTTACGTCTCCGCTCTTTTATCATGCTCGTGTGGTATATATTTCTGCAACAGCGGTTGCGTTCGCGATCAGTATAATTGATGGATTTAAAACACTATGCGACTTATTAAAGATTCCGTATTTTAATTGGTTGCAGCCGATAGTTACTTTTTATCAACAAAATTTACCATTATATCATCAAGGGCTTGGTTGGCTTCTTCCAGTACTTGTCATTATGTTAATTACAGCGATATTCGCTCGAATCACGTACCGACCTAAAACTGTATAATTAAAAAATCCGACGCCCTTTATTTTAAGGTGTCGGATTCTTTTCGAAGATTTATAAGTTTTTGAATTCTTCAATTGCACGTAGCCAGTTTTCTCGCATTACGCCAGAAACTTCAGTGCTCTTTCGTTCTTTTATTAATCGAATGATTTCATTATGTTCATCAATAGATCCCACTGTTAATACAATGGAATTATGAAAGAATAAGCGACGAACATGAGCTTGTAAAGAAGCAACCATCCGATGTATATACGGATTATTTGCAGCATTTACAATAACTTGATGAAATTCCTCATCCAATTTCAGCGCCGAAAAATAATCTTTTGAATTCACAGCATTTGCAAATTGTTCATTCAAACCTTCCAGTTCATGAAGCATTTTCTCGCTTTGATGTGGAATGACAAGTTCAGCTGCTAATGCTTGTAAAGCTGCTAGAGGTGGAAGAAGATCTTTAATCGTCTCTTTATGGACCTCAGTAACTTGAGTTGCTTTACCTGGATACATTTTCACGAAACCTTGTACTTCTAAAAGTTGCAGAGATTCCCGGATAGGCGTCCTACTAACACCTAGGGCACTCGCAAGTTCGACATCTACCAATTTTTCACCTGGTTCTAGTGTTCCATCAATTATCCATTGTTGAAGTTGATCGAACGCATTTTCTTTGGCGGTTTGTCGTTTAGGTTTGACGTGATTAATTGGTATTGGCAATGAATTTCACCATCCTATTTAAGTCATTAGTTAAAGTATATAGGATAATGATTTCCAATGATATACAATACATCGCATTAATATATAGTTCTATTTTTAAAGGAATCTACAAAAGGAAAAATCTTCTTTGTAACGAAATATATTGTGTATCCAATCATACAACCAAGTGTATTCAGCCAAAGATCATCTATATCACTGCTTCTCATTTGGGTAAGTTGTATGGTTTCAATGAAGAATGAAATTGTAAACCCGAAAAGTGAGACTTTCCAGAAACGGTTGAATCGTATCCATAGTAAAGGCATCATAAAACCAATGGGCATGAAAATAACTATATTTCCTAAAAAATTGATAACGAGTGGTTGCCAATAATTGAGTACCGCAACGGAGTAATACGTATCATGAAAAACTTGAAAAGGTTTAATGTTGATATTTGTAAAAGAGTTGGCAACGGCAGGGCCCGTGTAAAGAGACGTTAGTATCGTTTGAGAAAACAAAGCAGTTATGAATAAAAGAAAGACTATGACACCAATTTCATGATAGGGGTTAATTGGTTTGTATTTCTTACATTTTACGCAAATGAATCGATAAGCGAGTATAACTGGTAAAGCCACTCCTAAATACGGAAGCATCGCCCCTATATATTCAAAAATCGCAGTCAAAAAATCTCCTCCTCCCCTTCGGACTAAATTTCTCTCTTATACTTTAATGAGACATCCAACTCATTTTCTAAAGCACCATAAGACAATTCTTCATATTGAAAGATGAATCCGCGTGATTCGTAGAAAGGAATACCATAATCATTTTCTTTTGCAACAGCTACCCATTGTTCTGTAGCACCATAAATGTGTTTTTGTATTTTTGTGTAATACGTAAGAAGCCTTGTGCCAATACCTTTTCCACGCATGACAGGGTCCATGTAAAAGACATAAATTTCACCCGTTGTTTGGTTGGTCATTCCACCGCCAATGACTCCGACAATCCTTCCTGAGAGCTCAGCGACGTAATAGCCGTGCCACTCCTCACTAATTGAGACGATTTCCTTCCCGATACGTTCCTCATTGTAATATTGATTAATTAGTTTTTGAATGTATTTTTTCGAAAATAAGTTTTCGTACGTAAACCACTGGCTTGCATGCAGTACACTCACAATCGTTTTGGAATCTTGTTTTGTCGCTAGCCGAATGTTTATTGTATCCACTTAATTCACTCCACTTGATTTGTTACATGAAAGGTATCTCATTGTAACACCTCTGTAATGTTTTACTGATAATCTAATTATAGACTATTATGTAAGGAGCGGAGAATTTGAGAAATGTCTTAATGACACTTATGTTTACAATTGTCCTCTTAATGATTGGTGCAGCTCCGAGTTCCGCAGCACAAATTTTTCAAATGAATAAACTTGAAAAAACAATAGATAATCCAGTATTCATAAACCCCATAGCGAGCATAAATGGATTCGCAAAAATAAATACTGATAAAAGTATGGAATCCCCTTCCTGGTTGACGTCAACCAAAATTTTGAAAAAGCTTACTGTCTCCTCATCCGCGTATACGGCAAATTGCAACGGGTGTACTGGAATAACGGAAACCGGACTAAACTTAAAGAGAAATCCTTCTTTAAAAGTGATTGCTGTTGACCCCAAAGTAATTAAACTTGGGACAAAGGTATATGTAGAAGGGTATGGATATGCAATTGCGGGTGATATTGGTACAGCTATTAAAGGAAATGTTATTGAAGTTTTTATTTCTGACAAGAATAGTGCTTTTAAATGGGGAAAAAAAGAAGTAACTATTACGATATTTGAATAAAGGCGATTGTAAACCAACTTATTGCTAGTTGGTTTTTTGTTGTTTATATATACTTAACACATGAAATGGTAGAGTTTAATGAGGAGGGTGAAAAATATGAAAGGAAAACTAATTATTGGATTGCTTATCGTTGGTATCGTACTATTTGGTTGGATTCAGTTTTATTATTTACCAAAAATGGATGCTGCTGTTGAACAAGAGCAATTGGAACAACTTGAACCAGAAACCCATCAATTTAGTAGGGTCCTCAAATATGAAAATTCATATATGGGTGCAGCTGGAAACACGATAAACCTAATTGTTAATTTACCGATGAGTGAGATTCCGAAAACGTTTGAACAAGATCCTGAGACGTTTCGATTTACAATAAATTATGAAAAAGGTATTGAAGAAATTGGAGCGGCGAGAGTGAAGAAGGCGATTCTTTATAATTCGACAGCTGTTTTTACGCTCATTAAAAATATGGAAACTGTTGAGTTCCATTTTACTGATAAAACATATACCGTAACACGAGAACGGGTGATTAACTGGTTTGGTGAAGACATTTCGCCCTTCATAGATGAACAAGTATTCGAAGAAAAAGTGCAGCAACCTATACTTGAAAATGAACAGCTTACCGAATGGTTTGACGCATATACAGGAGGAGAAAGTTAAATGGATGTATTTATTATTACGGGTGCTTCAAAAGGAATTGGATTTGAACTGTCAAAACAGCTGCAGTCTAAGGATAAAAAAGTTATCGGGATTGCTAGGACAATGCCTAAAGATGAAGAGAATTTTATAACTGTGAATCTTGCAGATACGAGTAAGCTCCATGAACTTATTGTGAATGTGCTCAGTAAATACAGGGAAGAAGCAAGCTCATTTACGCTTATTAATAATGCAGGAATGGTAGACCCAATTGGTTTGGTCGGAGGCATTGAAGCTATGGGAATCGAAGAGGCTATTGCAGTTAATTTGACTGCTCCAATGATTTTATCTAACGCATTTATTGCAGAATTGAAAAATTTCACAGGAACAAAGCGAATCGTAAACATCTCATCTGGGGCCGGTCGCAACGCATACGAAGGCTGGGGAACATATTGCGCAACAAAAGCAGGGCTGGATCATTTCTCTAGGGTTGTAGGACTTGAACAGGCAAATGCTGAATACCCTGTGGATATTGTTTCAATCGCACCTGGGATTATTGATACAGGGATGCAAGAAACGATTCGGGCGACTGAAGAGGATGCATTTCCGCTTCTAAGTCAATTCATTCATTATAAAGACCAGGGTATGCTGAGCAGTGCTGAACAAACCGCACAGAAACTTATTGGGTTTATAGAAAATGAAAACTTTAAAGTAGAAGGTCCCATTGTAGATATTCGTAATTTTTAAATAGTAAAGGTGTCTTACTGAAATTTAAGTAAGACACCTTTTTTGTTTTTAACTCCAGCCTTAAGAGAGTTAGTCCTTTGAATTTGAAATATGTTACAATCATCTTAAAATAATTTTTTGGGGGATGTTTTCAATTGAAAAGCAAGCTAGTTATCCTTATGACAACGTTTTTCTTGACAATCATCTTATTTATATTCTACTTTTTTTACGGAACCCCGTGGGAACTAGTGAATCAAAAAGAGGAATTCAAAGTTTACTTGGAAGATAAGTATAATCAGGAATTCACCATTAAGAAAATGAATCGAAGCTTCTTTCAAAAAACATACCATGCTTCGGCTTACTCGAAAAATAATCCGGAAATGCATTTTAATGTAGGACAAATAAGCTACACGAATGAGATTTATGATGGGTATGACTATGGAATATGGGAAAAAAAAGCAAGTTCTGCATTTGAACCAATACTAATTGAGTTGTTTCCAGACCGTCATAACTATGCTGTCACAATTAATGATTTTACAACAGTTGGATTAAGCAGCGCTGAAGTAATTCATGATTTTAAAGAAGCTGTAATTATTGGCATCGGAATTTCGATGGCTAATACAATCGTTACTGAAGAAAATATAGACTTCGAATTGGGACGCGCATTTAAACTAGTAGAGTTTATTAAAAACGAAAAAATCCCAGTTGCATCATTGAACATTAGTTATGACAATAAAGTTTTAAGAATTGAACAATCGGAGATGAGAAACATTGAAGAAGCTGAAGATGTCGGTCCGTATATTCATTATTATAAATAAATAAATAAATAGAGCTCAAAGTCTGAAGAACTTTGTGCTCTATTAAATAGGGTTTATTCGACTCGTCTTGGCGTTGTAAAGCTTCTCATTTTTTCAAGGGCAATGAGAAATGGAGGATTTTTACGTTGATTTATAAGTTCATATCGAATGACGTGAACATCGCGTTGATGTAAATTCTTTACAAAGTCCAGTAAAGCATCACGTTCAATATCTCCACCTATATGTCCATCATAAACAGTAATGGTCACAATACCTCCAACTTTCAACATACCAAGAATACGTTCTACCGCTTTTATAGTAGAATCGGGTTCAGTGATAATCGATAAGTCCTCGCCATATGGCAAGTACCCAAGATTAAACATCGCACCGCCAACTTCTCCAGTAATATACTTTTGAACGTTTGCATGGCTGTCCAATATCAACGTCACTCTTTCATTTAACGAACTAAGTCTATTGTATGTGGAGTCTAGAGCCTGTTGTTGAATATCAAATGCGAAGACATGTCCATTTTCCCCGACATGTTCAGCCAGAAATTCCGTATCATTCCCGTTCCCAGCTGTCGCATCGATTACGATCTCTCCAGCTTCAACAGTTTGACGTAGCAATTCCTTTGAAAGAGGAAGGACGCGAAGTAGTTTCATATTAGTCCGACTTCTTTTTTATAAAACTTTCCTTGCCAACTTCCGCGACGTTCGAGCTCTTTATCAATGCCATTTAAAACTTCCCATTTCGTAACACTCCACATCGGTCCAATCATCAGTTCAATCGGTCCGTCGCCAGTAATTCGGTGGACAATCATTTCAGGTGGTAAAATTTCAAGTTGGTCTACGACGAGATTAATGTATTCATCTTTTTCTAGAAATCGGAGCACACCTTTTTCATATTGTTTTACCATAGGTGTCCCTTTTAATAAATGAAGTAAATGGATTTTAATACCCTGTACATCTAGCTTCGCAACTTCACGTGCAGTTTCCATCATCATGTCATAGTCTTCCATTGGTAAACCATTAATAATATGAGTACAAACTCGAATGCCGTGTTTACGAAGTTTTTCCACGCCTTCTACATACGAAGGAAAGTCGTGTGCCCGGTTCACTAGATTTGCTGTTTTCTCATGAACCGTTTGCAGACCAAGTTCAACCCATAAATATGTACGTTCATTCAACTCAGCTAAATAGTTCACAACGTCTTCGGGAAGACAATCGGGACGAGTAGCAATAGAAATACCCATAACACCTTCTTGTGCAAGTGCTGCTTCAAACTTTTCTTTTAATTTCGCAAGAGGGGCGTGAGTGTTTGTGTAAGCTTGAAAATAGGCCATTGGCTTACCATCTTTCCACTTCTTATGCATCTTTGCTTTAATTTCGGCAAACTGAACATCGATAGGATCAACACGGTCTCCTGCAAAGTCACCTGAGCCCGCGACGCTACAAAATGTACAGCCTCCGAATGCGACAGTGCCGTCACGATTTGGACAGTCAAACCCTGCATCTAATGCTACTTTGAACACTTTAAAACCAAATTCATCTTTTAAGTGGCGTGACCACGTGTGATAGCGTTTTCCCTCAGTGGGAAATGGAAATGCTTGTTCTTTCATTTTATTCACTCCTCTAGAACAATATTGTATCATGTTTCTCGAAATTTATAATTTTGTACAACTAGCAATAATCCATTTCACCTTGTTGAAAGGTTAATAAAAGCATACAATCAATCTAATCATTCGAAGTAGTGGGGGACATATTATGCCGAAGACAGTATGGTTGCTGATTATTGGAATGTTCATAAACGTTGTGGGGAATTCCTTTTTATGGCCATTAAATACAATATATATACACGATTATCTTGGTAAATCATTATCCGTCGCTGGCCTCGTTTTAATGGCAAACGCAGCAGCAGGGGTCGTTGGTAACTTACTTGGTGGAATTTTATTCGACCGTATCGGAGGATATAAATCGATTGTCTGGGGAACGTTCATTTCCCTTGTCGCTTTAGCATTTCTAATTTTCTGGCATGATTGGCCACAGTATGTTTTCTTTTTAACAATTCTTGGATTCAGTGGTGGAATCGTTTTTCCGAGCATGTATGCAATGGTCGGTTCACTATGGCCTGAAGGTGGAAGGAAAGCGTTCAATTCAATTTATCTCGCCCAAAATGCAGGAGTTGCAATTGGTCCTGCACTGGCAGGTTTGGTTGCATCCATTAATATAAACTATATCTTTTCGGCGAATCTATTCTTTTACCTTATCTTCTTTTTTATTGCAGTTTTTGGTTATAAAAAAATAAGCAACTCGCCAACCCAACATACATCTGTATTTAAAGAGAAAAAAAGAATTCATAATAAAGCACCGTTTTATGCTTTGTTAATCATTTCCGCGGGATATTTAATCACTTGGCTCATATACACTCAGTGGGCTACAACAATTTCCACGCATTCTCTTTCTCTCGGTATTAGTTTAAAACAATATAGTTTACTCTGGACGATTAATGGCGTTTTAATTATAATCGGTCAGCCACTAATTAAACCGATTATTAAGCGTCTAGAACATCGAATAAAAACCCAAATGCTAGTAGGGATCGTTATATTCGGTGCATCATTTATAGTCATTGCGTATGCTGGGAACTTTAAAATGTTTGTCGTTTCAATGGTGATTTTAACATTTGGAGAAATGTTTCTCTGGCCAGCAATTCCGACATTGGCAGATCAACTTTCACCAAAAGGTAGAGAAGGATTCTATCAAGGGATTGTCAACAGTGCATCAACAATTGGAAAGATGATTGGACCTTTTGCAGGCGGTGTTCTTACAGAGTTATACGGAATCCAAGTAATGATTTTAATACTTACTGCTTTAATGGTGATTCCGATAGCAACTACTTTTTTCTACGATCGTCCGCTCAAAAAAACGGGTTATAAACTTGAAAAACATTAATGGGGATTCTTTTGTGAGGATTGGATCAGACGAAATCTTCACATACCATTGCATGATTCAACTTACTTTGATTTAATTAAAAGGAAGAGGAAGAAGAATCGGAAGTATAAAGGGGGATATAAAATGAAACCAATTTATTCAACTGCAAAAGATGCAATCGCAGATATCCAAGATGGTGCAACAATTATGGTAGGGGGTTTCGGACTTGTCGGGATTCCTGAACAATTAATTTTGGCTCTCGTTGAAAAAGGTGTGAAAGATTTAACCGTAATTTCAAATAATTGTGGTGTTGATGAATGGGGACTTGGCCTTTTACTAAAAGATAAACAAATAAAGAAAATGATTGGTTCATATGTGGGTGAAAATAAAGAGTTTGAACGTCAAGTACTTTCGGGAGAAATTGAAGTTGAACTCACGCCACAAGGGACGCTTGCTGAAAAAATCCGTGCTGGTGGTGCCGGAATTCCAGCATTCTACACGCCAGCTGGAGTTGGTACTACTGTCGCAGATGGCAAAGAAATTCGAGTTTTTGATGGTAAAGAATACGTTCTTGAGGAAGCTCTTCGTGCAGACTTCTCTCTAATTCGTGCATCAAAAGCGGATAAATTCGGAAATTTAATTTACAATAAAACAGCACAGAACTTCAATCCTATGATGGCTGCGGCGGGTAAAATTACAATTGCTGAAGTAGAAGAAATCGTTGAAACAGGAGATTTGGATCCACAGATGATCCATACACCAAGCATTTATGTTCAAGGACTTCTGCAGGCAAAACAAGAAAAACGAATCGAACGTTTAACAACAAGTTAATTTAATGGAGGGGAAACTTTAAGATGACAAAAGTGAATTATAGAGAAAGAATCGCGAGACGAGCTGAAAAAGAAATTGAGGACGGTAATTATGTAAACCTTGGAATTGGAATGCCAACTCTCGTTGCAAACTATATTTCAGACGATAAAACAGTCGTCCTTCAATCTGAAAATGGACTTCTTGGGATTGGACCTTATCCAACAGAAGATGAGGTAGATCCTGATCTTATCAATGCTGGAAAGGAAACAGTCACGTCTATACCTGGTTCCGCTTATTTTACGAGTGCTGAATCGTTTGCAATGATTCGTGGTGGACATGTCGATGTAGCAATTCTAGGTGCTATGGAAGTTTCAGAAAAAGGGGATCTTGCCAACTGGATGATTCCTGGAAAGATGATTAAAGGTATGGGAGGTGCGATGGATTTAGTTCATGGCGCTCGAAAAATCATCGTCATTATGGACCATGTTGCAAAAGACGGTTCCGCTAAAATTAAAAAAGAATGCTCTCTTCCTTTAACAGGAAAAAATGTTGTGCATAAAATTATTACAGAACGTGCGCTGATTGAAGTTACACCTAAAGGACTTGAGTTAAAAGAGGTTTTTGAAGGATTTACGGTACAGGAAGTCATTGACTCTACTGAAGCACATTTGATTGTGGAAAATGTTATTGAAGGGGTCAATTAATAGTTGTTAAAATTGTGTATATCGGGTAGACCGTAAATAACAGCTTTAGCATTGAAAAGAATTAGTAATCTTAAATTTCACTTGTAGAGAACCGACGAAATGTGAAAGTCGGTAGGGTAATCCGATGAACTCCTCTTATATGAACTACTTAGTAATCTGTTCCGTTTTCCGCGTTAAGGAGTCAAGTTGGGTGACACCGTGGCGGAATCTAGATATTCTCGTCCCTCATTTATTAGGGGACGGGATTTTTTTCGATCAAATTGGCGGATTCTTGTCTCGCTAATCGCTATGCTGTGTTTTGGCCAGAGTGCGGTAGAAGCGCGTTAACTCCACTTAACTTTCATAAAACTTAGGAATCGCAATCGTGTCAGTACATGCGGGACTGGTTGAATCGGAAATATTAATTACATGTACTTGGTAGAATTAGTCTTTTATATCATTTTCTAACTTTTCAATATTACTCGTATCATGTCTAAAATTAAATAGTATTCCCCCAAACACTCCCTCCTTATCATCTACTGCTAAATAACAGCTTATCGCTTGCTCTTTTTTTCCATATCAAACTTTCCAATTTGTCTATCTGGCATCTATAACCAAATTCATCTTTCAAATGACGTGAGCATGTATGATAACGTTTCCCTTCATTTGGGAATGGGAAAGTCTGTTTGTCCATTTTTATTCACTCTTTTAAATGAGTATTGTATCACGTTTCAAGGAAGTTGTATGATCAGGGTAATTATCTGGTTTTTTTATTTGGGAAAAATCGAGTGCAATCATTAATATTAGTTTGGCAGCCGATTCTAGCACTAATTTTTGAAAAAACAAAAAAATTACTTAAGACCCATATTCCATTTTATCGGATTGAATTCCGGATACTTGGACGATGTATTTATTGTATTTAAAAGGTTGTACTGAATTTTCTGGAAATAGTCCGAAGTATCGGACTATTATTAAATAGTTGTTGATAAAACGTGGTAAAATAGGGTTTGCATTATAAATAAGAGTCTGTTTGAATGAATGAAAGCGCTTTATTAATGTTAAAGAGAAATTAACAAACCGGTTTAACTTCTGCAGAAGAGGCTGGTCTTTGTCACAAGCTATATGGCAGGGTTTACCGGTTTTATCATGGCGTGGTATTTAATGTCTCTTCTGGGAGCTATTTTCGGTAAAGTAATGGAAGACAGTGGTGCTGCAGATGCGGTTGCCAAATGGACTGTAGATAAACTGGGTAAGAAATATGCTGTATACCGAAAGGGGGTTAAAAGATCTTACGATTATTTAAAAATAGACAAATCAAAAAAAATGGTATTACTGGAAAGGCGATTGTTATTGATGGTGGTACATGTCCAATAAGAAAGAGTATTAGTAAACGGTATTTCTCTTTAATTACGCTGGTTTTATCAATAGATTAACTTTGGGTTTATTAAAAAGAGGAGGGAATTATTTTGAAAAAATCAAGTGCAATCTTTCTAGTGGGTTTAATGTTATTATTTACAATTTTGGCTGGATGTAGTCCGAAGGTAAAAGAAACAAATTCTGCAGGTAATAGTAATCAAGGGAATTCTTCAGATAAGAAGTCCTTTAACATAGGTTTAGCTATTTCTATGTCGGGTGGAACAGCTCTATTTGGTGAAGGAGTAAAAAGAGGTGTGGACCTAGCTGTTAAAGAGTTTAACGATTCTGGCGGCTTTGAAGGACAAAATGCAAATCTAGTCCTATATGATGATGAAGCTAAACCAGAAAAGTCTGTCGAGATTGTTCAGAAATTAATTAATCAAGATAAAATTGTAGCCTTAGTTGGACCAGCTAACTCTGGGAATGCCATGGCCCACATTCAATTTACTCAAGAGGCAAAAATTCCTGAAGTTGTACCAGTAGCTACAGGTACACAAATCACACAAGAGTATAAAGATGCTGATAAAAACTATATTTTCCGTGTGGCTCCTCTTGATGGGGTTCAAGTGTCCGCTATTTTAAAAGAGCTTATCGATAAACAAGGACTTACGAAACTTGGTGTCATCCATGATACGGAAGGGTACGGGCAAGGTGGAAAAGAAGATATTGTTAAGCAAATGAAGGAAAATTACAATATGGATCCGACTGTTATTTCAGCTTTTGACCCAAAGGAATTGAATCTAGAGCCTTCTATTCGTGCAATGAATAATGCAGGGGTGGAAGCAGTTATCTTCTACGGGCTTGCACCACAGTCAGCAAAGTTACTTGAAGCTCGTTTCAATGAAGGGTTGAATTCTCCTATTTACGCGACTTGGGCTACAGGTGACCCTACTGTTTTAAATCTAGTTGGAGATCTTGTGAAGGGTGATCTATTCTTTGTACAGTCATTTACGATTGATCAAAATGAAGTAGCAAAAAATTTCCATAAAAAAGTAATAGATATGTATGGTGAAGACGTATTCCCAATTGCCACGGCACAAGGATATGACAGTGCAAAACTTATCTTAGATGCTATAAAAAGGGTTGGTATAAATAGTGAGAAAATTCGTGATCAAATTGAATCCTTTACGGACTTTGAAGGTGTAACAGCAATTAAATCAGTACCTTTCACTAAGGATAACCATGAAGCATTTGGTATTGACGAAGTATTCATTGCAAAATATAACGATGAATTACAAATTGTCGCTGCAGAGTAATAGAGTCATCATATAAATCTATTAACTGGTGAAAAGGGTAAGTCTATATGAGATTTCCCTTTTCACGATTGCTTTTTTTGTAGCATAATAACACAAGGAGGCCTTTGCTTTGGAATTAACAGATATATTAAAAGCCCTTATTAATGGGCTAGTATATGGAAGCGTTTATGCGATTATTGCCCAGGGCTACTATATTACTTTTATTACGACAAAAACTTTGAACTTTGGTCAAGGTGACTTCGTCATGCTTGGTTCACTTATAGGATTATCCACCTTTATGACAATAACTGCTTTAGGTGGAGGTGTTTGGATTGCCTTTATAGGATCACTACTATTGGTTATAGTCATACTGGGTATTTGTGGTTGGGGATTGGAACAAGTCGCGATTCGTCCGTTAAAAAGCTGGCATTCCATTGGTTGGATTTTAAGTACTGTGGCCGTTTCTATGATTGTGAGAAACGTAGCTATGCTTATATGGGGAAGAGATGTTTTAATGGCGCCATCTCCATTTGGACGCGCTATTTTAGATTTGGGTATATTGAAAATCCGCTATCATGATATTTTTGTACTAGTTAGTGCTGCAGTTATTATGTTACTTTTATATGCCTTCTTAAAGAAATCATTATTTGGAAAGGCGCTTGAAGCTGTTGCCTTTAATAAAGATGCTGCTTCATTAATGGGAATCAATCCTCGATTAATGGCTTCCATTGCTTTTATAATTGCAGGGGTCCTAGCAGGAGTAGGTGGCGTTTTAGTCGGGCCTATGGTACATCCAGGTGCATTTATTGGTCTTTTCCTAGGATTAAAAGCATTTGCGGTTGCAATTATTGGTGGTATCGAGAATCCACGAGGCATTTTTATCGGAGGACTTTTACTAGGTGTATTAGAAAATCTCTTTACTTTAGTTAGTACATCCATGAAAGAAGCTGCTGCGTTCTTTTTAATTCTCGTCGTTTTAGCAGTCTTTCCACAGGGGTTATTTGGAAAACGAGTAAAGGAGAAATTCTAATATGATAAAAGCAAAATGGTGGATTTATCAAATAGGTATTCCGCTCGTCCTCTTATTTGCATTTCCCTGGATTTTTAACAATGCTCATACCATTCATGTAGCCCAGACATTTTTAATTACCTACATTGTCATCTTAGGGTTAAATCTACTTGTGGGACTCTCGAATCAGCTTTCCTTGGGGCATGTAGGATTTTATGCGATAGGAGCATATTTTTCTGCAATACTTACCATGACATTAGGATTGAATTTCTTCGTAAGTATTGTGATCTCTGGCTTAATAGCTGCTGTGTTTGGAGCGATTGTAGCTCTTTTGTCCTTACGAGCGAAAGGTCCTTATCTAGCAATGGTAACAATTGCATTTGGAGAATTGGTTAGTATTATAGCCAACCGCTGGGTAAATGTCACGGGCGGTCCTGCAGGAACCAAAACTTCGGTACCATCTTTATTCGGTCTTGAGCTTGGGCCAATTCAATATATGTGGTTTATTGGTCTTTTGGCTATAATATTTACAGCAGGTGCAACGAATATCTTCAGAGGCCGTTTTGGAAGGACCTTTACTGCTTTTGGAAATAGTGAAGTTGCTTCAGAGGTGCTAGGGATTAACGTTCGAAACTGGAAGATATTAGCCTTTTCTGTTTCAGCTTTTTTAGCAGGTGTAGGTGGAGGACTGTTTGCTTTTCAAAATCAATTTATAAGTAGTACAACTTTTGAATTGAATCTTTCTATTATGTTCCTTATTGCGGTTATTATCGGAGGATCGGGAACAAAGATAGGTCCTATTATAGGTACAGTGGTTATCATTGGATTACCGCAATTCCTTCATAACTATGTAGATTATCATTTAATGATCTTTGGTGGAATATTATTAATCGCACTTATTCTTTTACCTGATGGGATCGTGGGTGCGTTCACCAAACTTTCTTACTTTAAAAAGTTTACTAGTGAAAAAGTCAATACGGAATTAGGAATCTTACATGATGATCGGGAGGCCAAAATAGATTTACCTGATGGGATTAATGGTAAGCTTTTAGAGCTTAAAAATATTTCTATGCATTTTGGTGGGTTAAAAGCTATCGACGATGTTGAAATTGAGGTTTTAGGTGGAACTGTTCACGGAATTATTGGCCCAAACGGTTCAGGTAAAAGTACCACAGTAAACGTCCTAAGTGGAGTCTATATGCCGACGGGCGGAAACCTTCTTTGGAAAGGAAAGAACATTACAAAATATGCTCCTCATGGTATAGCTCGAGAAGGAATCACCAGAACATTCCAAAATCTGCAGTTATTTGAGGATATGAGCGTTTTACAAAACGTCATGGTTGGTTTTCATCGTCACTTCAAAACAGGATTCCTGAAAAACCTAATATATCTAGGTCAGGTATCTAATGAAGAGCGATACTATGCACAAAAAGCTTATGATCTATTACGAATTGTTGGCTTAGAAGAAAGAGCCCATGAAAAAGCGTCTGATTTACCATATGGTGAACAGCGATTAGTTGAAATAGCTAGGGGGTTAGCTTTGAAACCTGATTTACTTATTCTAGATGAACCAGCAGCAGGGGCTAGTCCAAAAGAAATTGAAAAAATCATGGATGTGATCCGACGTCTGAAAAATGCAGGATTGTCTATTATTTTGGTTGAACATCATATGGACATAGTTATGAATGTTTGTGATTATATTACAGTATTAGATTTCGGTAAGAAAATTTGTGAAGGAACTCCTGAAACGATTCAAAACGATCCAAGGGTAATTGAAGCCTATCTTGGCGGGGAAGAGGTGAAACAGCTTGTTGCAGGTACAAGATCTTTCGGTTAGTTATGGTCAAGCGTCCGCTTTAAACAGGGTATCAATGGAAGTAAATGAAGGTGAAATTGTTGCTGTTATTGGTCCCAATGGGGCTGGGAAAACTACACTATTAAAAGCGATTACGGGGTTGCTGAAGGCGAAGGAGGGTACTATCCTATATAAGAGTAATGAGATTTTAGGTACTCCTGCTCATAAAATTTTGGGGTATGGTATATCCCATGTCCCTCAAGGTCGTCAGGTCTTTGGTGATCAGTCGGTAGAGGATAATCTAATTCTAGGTGCATTTACGATTAAAAAAGAGAAACAAAAAATTCAAGAGCTTATAGAAAGAGAATACGAAAGATTTCCAAGATTAAAGGAGAGAAGAGGGCAGCAAGCTGGTACATTAAGCGGTGGAGAGCAACAGATGCTAGCTGTATCCAGAGCGCTTATGTCTGATCCTGATTTTGTTATTCTTGATGAGCCATCCATGGGTTTATCGCCTATATTTGTAAAACAGATATTCGACACTTTGTTAGAGTTGAAGAAATCTGGCAAGACGGTTATGGTTGTCGAGCAATTAGCCATGGCTGCTTTAGCTATATCTGACCGAGCATATGTTTTACAAGTAGGTGAAGTGAAGTTACATGGACAATCACGAGATTTATTAAGGGATGATGGTCTGGTGAAAATGTATTTAGGTTCAGTTTCGGCGAACTAACGGGTGTGCAAAATACGTTGTTATGCATTTCGATTTTTTGCAATTGTACTCGCATATGCAATCTTAACTTATGATGGAGTAAGCTTGTTCGTCGTTGGATTTTCAGTGTATCCGATGGCAATTATCGCTATTTAAGCAGGCTGATCTACCGCGTCTCTTTATACCCGCAATACTAGCACTCGGGTCTGTTACCTTTACGATGACATCTTCAGGTTCACCGAGGATCCAAAACTGGATTCCAATCCCGTTTCTAGGAACCACTCCGTATGCAGGATGCGGAGTAAGTATAGTTGTTGCAGTCTTCATGGTGGTGTTCGGATACTAGGTGGCTGAAGAAAGTTATTACAAAAGTGCTTAATATAGGCGAGGCTTGGAGTCATTATTGCAATCATCTTGTTTACATGGGGATTTGAAATTTAACGTTTGAATAGCTACTTGCTAGGGGTTGCTATTATATAGGAGGAGTCAGTCGTCATGGTAAAGGGAAAGGTTCTTTTCATTACTGGTGCAGCACAGAGCATTGGTTTTGAAATTGCACGCGAGTTTGCGAATGTTGGAGCACTAGTAGCGCTTACAGATATTAATGAAGAAAAAGTTATGGGGGCAGCCTCAACGATTGGAAATGGGGCTATCGGAATTAAGTGTGATGTCACGTTGGAACAAGACTTGCAACTAGCAATTGAAAAAACAATTGAGCAGTTTGGACGAATTGACATATTAATAAATAATGCAGGGATGCAACATATAGAGTTACTTGAAGACTACCCCACTGAAAAGTTTGAGTTATTAATAAAAGTTATGCTTACAGCGCCATTTATTGCAACGAAGCTCGTACTACCACATATGAGGAAGAATGGATTTGGGCGCATCCTTAATATGGCTTCAATTAATGGCATGATCGGATTTGCAGGTAAAGCTGCCTATAACTCTGCGAAGCACGGCGTCATAGGCTTGACAAAGGTGGCAGCATTGGAAACGGCAACAGATGGAATTACAGTAAATGCAATTTGTCCTGGTTACGTAGATACTGCACTTGTACGTAATCAGTTCCATGATTTGGCGAAAACTAAAAATGTTCCCTTTGAGTCGGTGCTTGAAGAAGTAATTTTCCCATTAGTTCCACAAAAACGCCTCCTTGATGTAAAGGAAGTTGTTGATTTAACGTTATTTTTAGCAAGCGACGCTGCAAGAGGAATGACTGGGCAGGCGGTAGTAATTGATGGAGGCTATACGGTCCAATAATTGCTCGACATTTTAATAACTTATTATACCATTTCTTGCGACGCCACAATCGTTAGGTCCCTAACAATTGCGTGACATTGTAGGAACAATATAGAGCTCTCGCCCCTATTATTAAGGGACAAGAGTTTTTTGTTTAGATAAACGTTTAAATGTGAATTGTCTAAAATGCAATGTTGGGCCTAGAAGGAGTTGTTAACAGTTGAGGTTTAAGTTTAGCAGTATTAAGTCAAAGTTACTTTTTGTTTCTGTCTTAATTTTAATCATTCCAAGCTTGGTAGTAGGTTTGATGGGTTATAAATCTGCAAATGAAGGATTAGATGCTGCAGGTAAAGCCACAATACAAAATGCGGTTACAATGGCGATGCAAACGATAGATGCATTAAATAAGGAAGTTGAAGCGGGAAAAATGAGCTTAGAGGATGCTCAAGAACAAGTGAAGATTTATTTGCTTGGCGAAATGAAACCGGATGGCACGAGGCCGATTAACCGAGATGTAAATCTTGGTAAACATGGGTATTTCGTTGTTTACGATGAAGATGGAAAGGAGATTGCGCACCCAACTCTTGAAGGGCAAAATGTGTGGGAGGTACAGGATAAAGACGGCCAATACTTAGTTCAGGAACAAATTAAAGCAGCACAAAATGGTGGAGGGTTTACAACGTATTCGTGGAATTTCCCGAATGAGCCTGACCGAATTGGTAAAAAAATAATGTATAATAAATTAGACGTGAATTGGGATTGGGTTGTGACGGCCGGTTCATATATGGAAGACTTTAATAAAAGTTCAAACGAAATATTATGGACGGTACTAATTACGCTAACATCCTCTTTAATAGTAGGCTTAATAGTAGTTTATGTATTTGCAGATAACATCTCCAAATCAGTTGTACTGGTAAAAAATCAATTGCATCAACTTAGCGAGAATAACTTGACTGTAGAAGACTTACGATTAAATAGAAATGATGAAATTGGTCAATTAGCTGACAGTATGAACCTCATGAAAAACAACCTCATCCATGTTATCGAAAATATTACAGATGTTTCTTCCACCTTGACCGCATACTCTGGAGAGCTTGCGGCAAGTGCTGAGGAAACGAACAGGGTGACGGATCAAATTGTTGATTCCATTCATAGTATTTCGGATAGCTCCGAAATACAATCAATTATGGCGAAGGAGACCGAAGAAACTGTACAAAATATGGCGAAAAGACTTTATGATATTCAGAACAATATGGAGCAAGTGAGAAAGGCGGCAGACCAATCATTTGAAAAAGTTCAACGAGGGAAAGAGGAGTTAGGTAACTCTTCAAAGAAAATGGGGGAAATACAAATAAAAACTAGTCAAGCCTCTTCTTCAATTCATCAACTCGGGAAAAAATCGAATGAAATTGGGAATATTGTTGAGCTAATTGCTGATATATCAGCACAAACCAATTTACTTGCTTTAAATGCCGCAATAGAGGCTGCTCGAGCAGGAGAGCATGGTAAAGGTTTTGCAGTCGTAGCATCTGAAGTAAGGAAATTAGCAGAAGAATCAAATCGATCAGCTGCACAAATTAATCAACTTGTTCTTGATATACAAGGAGATATAAAAAGATCGGTTCAAATGATGGATGAAGGTGAACAGACCGTACAAGAGGGCATTGAATCCCTTCACTTTACTGGAGAAGAGTTTGAACAAATCGAACAATCTACCTTAGAGATAGTGAAAGAGGCTAAGCAAGTGTTATCTTCGGTTCGCCATGTGTATGAGGGTGCAGATCAAATGGTTAAAGCTGCTGTAAAAACTGCTAAGATGGTTAATAAATCCGCGGAATCGACAGAGACAGTAGCTAAAGCGTCAAGAGAGCAAAGTGCGACAATCCAAGAAGTTGCTGCGGCATCTGCCTCTTTATCCGATATGGCTGATGAGTTAAGCAAGCTAGTGGTGAAGTTTCAGTTAAAGTAATTCAGCTATTTTTTAGTCTCATTATAGGAAAGGTTTCAAAACTATTAAACTCTTTCATTTGCATGGTTATTTGGAATTTGAGAAGATGGTGTAGAAGAATTCTTTATATTCGTTTCGTTGAATGTAAAAAAATGTGGAGGGATGGTATGAAACCTTTAGCTGAACATTTACCGGAATCGGTCCTAACACAAATACTTGAAAATGCATTCCAATGGTTTGTTGTCGTGAATAAAGACTTGAAAATTATGTATATTAATGAAGACTATTGTAAATTTCTAGAGATTAGTCGTGAAGAGGCGTTTGGTAAACCGGTATACGAGGTCATCGAAAATAGCCGAATGCATGAGGTGATTGCTACAGGTAAAGCGCAAATTGCTTCCGCACAATTTATTAAAGGTACATATATGTTGGCGAATAGAGTACCTTTGAGGGTAGACGGTGAAGTAGTCGGTGCATTCGGTAGTGTTATATTTAGGGACCTCAATGATTGGCATAACCTGAGTTCTAATGTCAAAATTCAAATGGAAAAAATTAATTTTGGAAAACCTACAAATGAAGGTTCTCCGTACCTTCTCGAAAATATTATTGGATCTTCGAAGGTGATTCGTTCAATAAAAGAAACAATTCAAATGATTGCACCTAGTGATCTTCCAGTACTTATACAAGGTGAAAGCGGTACGGGTAAAGAGTTGTTTGCCCACAGTATTCATCAGCTATCTGATCGATCTGATAAGCCGTTTATTAAATTGAATTGTGCTGCAATCCCACCCGAGTTATTAGAATCAGAATTATTTGGTCGTGCTGAAACTGAAGGAAGATTACATTTGGCAAATGATGGAACTTTGTTTTTGGATGATGTTGGGAATATGCCTTTATCGGTACAAGTAAAATTATTGCGAGTGATGCAAGAGGGGTTAATTGAATCAATCGGTTCAGTTCAATCAAAAAAAGTGAATGTTCGAGTAATCGCGGCTTCAAATCAACCTTTAAAAAGTTTGATTGAGTCTGGGAAGTTTCGAGAGGACTTATATTATCGAATTCAAGCAATTACGTTACAACTTCCACCTTTACGTGAGAGGATGGATGATTTCATTGAAATTACAAACTATTTATTTCATAAATCGCTTATGAGGGCAGGTAAAAGAAATCTTATATTCGCTACGGACACCATGGAATATTTACAAGCATACCATTGGCCAGGAAACGTTCGGGAGTTGCAAAACGTTGTTCAGGCAGCTGTCTATCTGACTAATGGTGAAGTAATTGAGCCCAGTGCCTTGCCACAACAGATAAAGATGGAGCGGACGTTTTACACCATTGGTTCTAGAACACTTTCGGAATCTTTGGAGGAGGTCGAGCGAAATATTCTTCATGAAACATTACTGCATCATCCAGATAAACGCGCTGCAGCTAACATTTTAGGGCTTAGTAGAAGTACATTATATGAGAAGATAAAGAAATATGACTTATAAACTACAGGTCGTTCCAGAAGCAAATTAAAAGGCCAATCTCACAAAGTTATTAGGAGGAAATTAAATGAAACCAATTTATTCAACTGCAAAAGATGCAATCGCAGATATCCAAGATGGTGCAACAATTATGGTAGGGGGTTTCGGACTTGTCGGGATTCCTGAACAATTAATTTTGGCTCTCGTTGAAAAAGGTGTGAAAGATTTAACCGTAATTTCAAATAATTGTGGTGTTGATGAATGGGGACTTGGCCTTTTACTAAAAGATAAACAAATAAAGAAAATGATTGGTTCATATGTGGGTGAAAATAAAGAGTTTGAACGTCAAGTACTTTCGGGAGAAATTGAAGTTGAACTTACGCCACAAGGGACGCTTGCTGAGAAAATTCGTGCTGGTGGTGCCGGAATTCCAGCATTTTACACGCCAGCTGGTGTTGGTACTACTGTTGCAGAAGGAAAAGAAATTCGAGTCTTTGATGGTAAAGAATACGTACTTGAGGAAGCTCTTCGTGCAGACTTCTCTCTAATTCGTGCATCAAAAGCGGATAAATTCGGAAATTTAATTTACAATAAAACAGCACAGAACTTCAATCCTATGATGGCTGCGGCGGGTAAAATTACAATTGCTGAAGTAGAAGAAATCGTTGAAACAGGAGATTTGGATCCACAGATGATCCATACACCAAGCATTTATGTTCAAGGACTTCTGCAGGCAAAACAAGAAAAACGAATCGAACGTTTAACAACAAGTTAATTTAATGGAGGGGAAACTTTAAGATGACAAAAGTGAATTATAGAGAAAGAATCGCGAGACGAGCTGAAAAAGAAATTGAGGACGGTAATTATGTAAACCTTGGAATTGGAATGCCAACTCTCGTTGCAAACTATATTTCAGACGATAAAACAGTCGTTCTTCAATCTGAAAATGGACTTCTTGGGATTGGACCTTATCCAACAGAAGATGAGGTAGATCCTGATCTTATCAATGCTGGAAAGGAAACAGTCACGTCTATACCTGGTTCCGCTTATTTTACGAGTGCCGAATCGTTTGCGATGATTCGTGGAGGACATGTCGATGTAGCAATATTAGGTGCTATGGAAGTTTCAGAAAAAGGGGACCTTGCCAACTGGATGATTCCTGGAAAGATGATTAAAGGTATGGGAGGCGCGATGGATCTAGTTCATGGTGCTCGAAAAATCATCGTAATAATGGACCATGTTGCAAAAGACGGTTCCGCTAAGATTAAAAAAGAATGCTCACTTCCTCTAACAGGAAAAAATGTTGTGCACAAAGTTATTACAGAACGTGCGCTGATTGAAGTTACACCTGAAGGACTTGAATTAAAAGAAGTCTTTGAAGGATTTACGATACAAGAAGTCATTGACTCTACTGAAGCACATTTGATTGTGGAAAATGTTATTGAAGGTGTCAAGTAATAGTTGTTAAAATAGTGTATTTCGGGTAGACTGTAAAAAATAGCTTCGGCATTGAAAAGAATTAGTAATCTTAAATTTCACTTGTAGAGAGCCGACGGATGGTGAAAGTCGGTAGTGTAATTCGATGAACTCGTCTTAGAGCCTGTACAGATGAACTACTTAGTAATCTGTACCGTTTTCCGCGTTAAGGAGTCAAGTTGGGCAGGTTACTGTCAATTTGGGTGGTACCGCGGGGAAATCTAGACATTCTCGTCCCTTATTTATTAGGGGACGGGATTTTTTTGATTCTGAAGTAAAAATTTTTACATTGTGTTACTTTTTTCATACATAGAGGAGGAATAGCAATGAGTTACAATCATTTAAAAATCGAAAAAAAATGGAGAGAGTTTTGGAAAGAAAACAAAACGTTTAAAACAGTTAATGATCCATCAAAACCTGCATTTTATGCGCTTGATATGTTTCCATACCCTTCAGGAGCTGGATTGCATGTTGGACATCCCCTTGGATATATCGGAACAGATATTTTAAGTTCATTTAAACGAAAACAGGGATATAACGTTCTTCACCCAATGGGATGGGATGCTTTTGGTTTACCCGCAGAGCAGTATGCAATTGATACTGGAAATGACCCAGCAGAATTCACGGCTAAAAATATTGCAACATTCAAACGTCAAATGAATGATCTTGGATTTTCGTATGACTGGGATCGTGAAATCAATACTACGGATCCTTCGTATTATAAATGGACACAATGGATTTTTATTCAGTTGTTTAATAAAGGCTTAGCTTATGTCGATGAAATGCCGGTTAACTGGTGCCCAGCACTTGGAACGGTATTAGCGAATGAAGAAGTAATCGATGGTAAGTCAGAGCGTGGTGGACACCCTGTAGAACGCCGTCTAATGCGCCAGTGGGTTCTTCGCATTACGAATTATGCAGATCGTTTACTGGAAGATTTAGAGGATCTCGATTGGCCTGAAAGTTTGAAAGATATGCAAAGAAACTGGATTGGGCGCTCAGAAGGTGCTCAGCTTAAATTTGATATAGAGGGTTCTGATTTATCGTTTGAAGGATTTACGACACGCCCAGATACGATTTTTGGTGCGACGTATGCAGTCCTTGCACCGGAGCATAAGTTGGTCAAACAAATTACGACTGCGGAGCAAAAGGATGGCGTTGAAAAGTATGTGAATGAAGTGAATACGAAGAGCGACCTTGAGCGAACGGATCTTGCGAAAGAGAAAACGGGCGCATTCACGGGAGCTTACGCAATCAATCCGGCAAGCGGAGAGAAAATGCCGATTTGGATTGCAGATTATGTCCTTGCAACCTATGGAACAGGTGCAATTATGGCGGTTCCAGCACATGATGAACGTGATTATGAGTTCGCAAAAGAATTCAATCTTCCAATTATTGAAGTCGTAGCTGGTGGAGATATTTCGAAAGAGCCTTATGTTGGAGACGGAAAACATATTAATTCTGGTTTCCTTGACGGTCTTGGCAAAGACGAAGCAATCGAAAAATCAATTGCATGGTTTGTAGAAAACGGAAAAGGTGAAAAGAAAATCACGTTCAGACTTCGTGATTGGCTGTTTTCAAGACAACGGTATTGGGGAGAGCCGATTCCTATTATTCACTGGGAAGATGGCACGATGACAACTGTTGATGAAGCAGACTTACCACTGGAATTACCAATTACAGATAATATTAAACCAAGCGGAACGGGTGAATCTCCACTTGCGAATATTACAGAATGGGTAAATGTAACAGATCCTAAAACGGGAATGAAAGGTCGTCGTGAAACAAATACGATGCCACAATGGGCTGGAAGTTGCTGGTATTATTTACGGTACATTGATCCAGATAATGAAGACATGATTATTGATCCAGAACTTGCAAAACGCTGGTTGCCGGTAGACATTTATGTTGGTGGTGCAGAACATGCGGTACTTCATTTATTATACGCAAGATTTTGGCATAAAGTTTTATATGACATTGGAGTTGTCCATACAAAAGAACCGTTCCAAAAGTTGTTTAACCAGGGAATGATTTTAGGAGAAGGCAATGTGAAAATGTCGAAGTCGTTAGGTAATGTTATAAATCCTGACGATATTGTTCATTCACATGGTGCAGATACTTTACGTATTTATGAAATGTTCATGGGTCCTTTAGATGCTTCCAAAGCATGGTCTACAAACGGTCTTGACGGCGCACGTAGGTTCCTAGATCGTGCATGGCGTTTGTTTGTGAACGAAGAAGACGGAACGTTGAGTTCAAAAGTAAGCGGAGAATCTGGTGGAGCAATGGAAAAAGTGTATCACCAAACCGTGAAAAAAGTGACTGAAGACTTTGAGGCAATGCGCAACAATACAGCAATTTCCCAGCTGATGGTGTTTATTAACGAAGGGTATAAAGCCGATTCTATTCCAAAAGAATACGTCGAAGGATTTGTTAAAATGATTTCGCCAATTACACCACATTTTGCTGAAGAATTGTGGGAGTTGCTAGGTCATAATGATACGATTACGTATGAAGAATGGCCAACGTACGACGAAACAAAACTTGTTGATGACACAGTTGAAATTGCTGTTCAAATAAACGGTAAAGTTCGTACGAAGATTGTTGTGGCTAAAGATGCTACAAAAGAAGAGCTTGAAAAAACAGCAATCGAAGACGAAAAGGTAAAAGAGTTTCTCGAAGGTAAAGAAATTAAAAAAGTCATCGGAATACCCGGTAGACTTGTTAATATTGTAGCAATCGGATAACCAAAAAAATCCATGGAGGAGGTTGAAAAACCTTTCCCGTGGATTTTTTTATTTACTTGGTTCAATAATTTATGACCATGTAGAAATTATACCCTGCTCCACAATCTGCACCTGTTAGTTTAACAACAAAAGACTACTTTTGATAACAAGTTTCATATTCATCCTTCATTAACCAACTCCGACACGCTAATCCTCTATCATGATAAATCTCTGTTTCCACATCTAATTTCATACTATTGTGTTTATAAGGTCCAGCGTTCGTTATGAACAACGTTTTTTCATCTGCCCAATTCAGAAGAATATTGTTATTTGCATCACTATAATAAATTATTTTCTTATTATCATTTTCATGATGTTTTGTTATTTCTACCCATACATTAACTCCTCCTGCTGCACCACCATATGGTTCGTAATAAGCATTTGCCGTATATTCCTCAGTAGGCGATAAAATAGGACCAGGTCCGTTTTGGAGGAATTTTTTATCAATATCATCAAATGTAAAAAAATACACCTTATATACATAGATTGAAGATACCAAAAAAAATCCAAATAACATTGCAAGCAATAATTTTTTAGGAAATAGTTTCTTTTTAAGAAATGAGATTATTATCTTAACCGATAATATCAAAAATATAATTACCGTAACAAAAGAAATTAAGAGACCAAACAAAATTAAAATAATAATCCCCCTCTTTATAATGTCAAATAATAATTATTCTTACAATATTCCTCTATACGTAAAGTGGCAAGATTGTAGCCCAGCCCTTATTCATTAAACTCTCCCGATTGTGGTAAATGATTTATTATAGTCTTACCAAAAAATTCACGACCACAGAGAAAATATCTTGATTTCATAGTGCTCTAAATCATCTTTAGACAATTTGGATTTCAAATACTTTTTAACTTCAGGTATATCATTTTTATCATATACATCTATCGATATAACTGGATCAGTATCTCCGATTGCAAAGCTTTGTACTTCATATTTAACCCATAATGATTCCATAACTAGCTCTGTACTATATGGCTGTTGTTGCGTGTACAAAAATACCACAGACATTACAATAACACTCGTTAAAATTAGTACTCCGAAATATTCTTTTAACACCCATTTTTTTCTCCTCCATCATTTAATTCTCTCAAATGGCTCCGTTTGTTGAATAAATCGTTTACTTATAATCTATTTTAGCACAAAATCCTTTGTACCCTTTAAAGCTGTAACCGTCAAGTAAAATCGAACAGTTTTTGATAAATAACACTCAACAGTTTTCGTCAATTAAGACCCAACACTTTGCTCCGTGAAGAGCGCTTTTCTGTATTTCATACGAATGCTATTTTGATCTTCACTAAAGGTTAAAATTTCACTTCGGTGAAGAAGTCGATCTAAAATTGCAGTTGTCAATGTTGGATCGCCCAAAAATTTTCCCCATTCACCCGGACCTTTATTTGACGTTAAAATGAAAGCTGCTTGATCATAAAGTTCGTAAATGAACTGAAAGAATAGGTGTGCTTCCTGCGGCTCGTAAGCCATATACATGACATCATCAATGATGATTAAATCGGATTTTACAATCCTCTTATATCTTGCTTTCGATTTAGCCACGTATTCTCTTGTCTTTAAAACGTAAATCAGACGATCCATCGAGATAAAGGATACTTGATATCCTTGCTCAATCGCATGAACACCAAGTGCTGTCGAGAGATGGGTCTTGCCGACGCCTGTCGGCCCCATCATGATAAGCGTGAAATATTCCTCTACCCACGTTAATTCTTTTAATACATTTAGTTGTTTCACACCAATTGCTGTTTGCTCTTCTAAACGGAAATCTTCAAGTTTAAGTAGCTCGGGGAATTCTGCCCACTTCATTAGTTTATCAGTGTTTTTTGTTTCACGATAATTCACTTCATAGCTTAGAAACTCATGTATAAACTCGTGGTAAGTCCAGCCCTTAGCTTCTGCCTCTCGTAAAAGATTAGGCAATTCTTTAGCGGACTCTGCGAGCCGCAGAGTTCTACATTTATCTTGCAAAGGTTCATAAGGATGTTTCATTTAGAATCACCTCCTCGAAGAACCTGAAGATATATATCTTCTTTTCGTTCAGGCGCAATCAGATTTTTATATTTTTCATTGACTATGCTAGTTGCCTTGCTATTATTCTTTTTACTGTGTAGTGCCAACGAAAAAGCGATGTCCCTCAGATCGTTTGCGCTAGTGAGTTTCAAGCGTTTCAGTTCCTGAACAGCGATATCTAGAAATTCGGGATACTGTTGACCAACTAATTGCACGATTTTCAATTGGTCAATCAAATGACGTGGATAGCGCACAGCTAGCTGTTCTACAAGCCATTTTGCAGCGTGTGGATCTTGTAATAGGTCTTCGACTTGTTGAATAAGCTTATCTCTTTTAGTTTGGTTTCGCTTCCTATGGGAAGGGTCGGAGATGATATTTCCTTTGCCATTAGCTATTTGATGTTTTGCCAGCACGTGACCATTTTGCTGAAGACGTATACAAATATATTCGTGGTTCTTTTCTACATATGCGATATTCGGTGCGTCTTTACGGTACGTACCGACAGGTACGCTATATCGATTACCTTCAAATCGTATGACGTTGTCTTTGTGGATTTGCCTTGTTATACTGGAAACATAGATATCTTCAAAAATGTAAGTCCCTGAGACCTGTCTGAGGTGTTCCTTTTCCAGAGTGTACACTTCAGTAGGTCTCTTTTTTGTGTTGTGATGTACTTTGTAATTCCCAGTTCGCTTAAGCCATTTCATACTAGACTCTTGCCAATCTAGTAGATTGTCAAAGGTTCGATTCTTAGCGAAGTTATATTTTACATACTTGACGACTTGTTCAATTTTCCCTTTAGATTCTGGATCGGCTTTTCGACATAGATAAATTTTAAATTTCCTCTTTTGATAATAATTTGTAAAGTCTGCGGTTAAAATTAAATCACCCGCATTCTCGCTGACTGCCAGTAAACGATCCTGATCATAAGCAATTTCATCTGTTATTCCACCGTAATAGTTAAAGGCATTCTCATGCATTCGTATTAAATCACTTGTCCTGAAAGGACGATCTAGCCACTCTACATACTTATATCGAGAGCGTGCTAGTACGAATGCAATAAAGTACAGTCGTTTATATTGGCCCTCCGTTGTCAGTTGTCTTGTCTCTCCAAAATCCACTTGGATTTGTTTGCCCATAGGCAACTCAGGAACTACTGCGTAATTTCTCTCGGTACTCATTTTAGGAATACAATGACGTTCTCTAAGCCCATTAACGAAATTCCTAACTGTTCCTTCAGAAACAGAGTCCACATCAAGCTTCTCCTGCAACCAATCAAGCACCTGTGCTCCAGAAAGGTCCGGATGTTCCTTTAACCATTCGAGTATCTGGTCTTTATAGGGATCCAACTTTTTACCTCTCTGTTGTAAAGACAGTATAAACTTTTGGAATTCATCTGGTGACATTCTTCCGTACTCAATGACTCGATTTCTGGAGATTTTTAACTTTTTTGCGATTGAGCTATTTTTAAATCCTTCAGAGCGCAATCTGTGTATTTCATAATAGACCATCCACTTTTCCACTTCCTATCCCTCACTTTCTATAGACTAGTTTCAGTATATAGAAAGTGAGATTATGAGGGAAAACTGTTGTGTCTTATTTGTTGAAAACTGTTGACTCTAGTTTAACGTTTACAAAAGCTTTCATTTAATTCAGAAAAACCTTCACAGTATACATTCCAGCCACCAATTAACAAGGTAACTAGCCAAGGCACATAAATTTATGCGATGTTGTTAATTCACTAACTAATCGTAGTGCGGGTTCCTTCTAATGGACGCCTTAAACATTGATATAACAACAAAAATGGGGACGCTAATCCGTATACGAAGTGTGCCCCCAAATGCTATGTTTTTTAACGTTTTCTCCCCATATACCGAACCCGTTAGATTATTATAGAAGTCTTATTAGTTATTCTGTTTTTATGGATGTTTATATGGTCTATTACAAAAACATTAGAAAAATTAACAGATAAGATTTTAGAGAAGCAAGATAAGCAGTATAAATTATTTGAGGAAATAAAATCGAACTTAAATAAAAAATTAGATTAGAAGGTTGTATTTTTCAACTGCTGCAACCCTTATACCGTAAGTCAGATAATTTAAATTCATCTTTCGGGTGCAGTTGTGAAAAATGAACTGTTCCTGAAATGGGCCATTTTACTGAAAAATACTTTATAAGTAAATTAGGTTTTTATGAATTGAATGGAGGTATGTTATTGAAGAAAACACTAATTCTTTCACCGATACTTATTGTGTTTTTCGGCATAGTATTGAATTTTCCAGAGTTTTTAATGGGAAGTCCTGCATCTATTAAGAATTTAATAGTCACACTTATATATATAATCGTTTGGACGCTCATTTTGAAAACTAGTTCAACTAGTAAAAACGATAAAGTAATGAAGTTTTATTCTGTGTTTTGGATATTAACATTACTTTCTGCCATTATTACGGGGTATGTTAATATCACAAATGCAATTGTGGATTGGGCAATACCTTTTGCAATCGTGTTTTTGACTCAATGGTATGGTATTACTTTTTTTACTGAAAGTTTTTTAGTTTCAACTGTAATAATCATAATTGCTTCTTTAATTATGGTTATTATGACTTTATTATCTATTAAAAAAGGCTGAATGAGTAAGCATTATTTTATTAATCGCTTTTAATAATCGCACGCTTTTGTTGAATGATATAGATTGAAGGTTCTATATACTTATATAATATATGTAACTTATATTTGAAATAAGAGTCTAATAACTAGGAGGTGTTATGGTGAAAACTTTAAAAAATATAATATTTATTTCGCTATTCGCTTTGTTGTTATCTTCTTGTAGTAACTCCACTTCCCTGAAAGGCAACCCCGATAGTCAATTCACTTCTTTTAAAGGCTGTCCAGATGCAGAAATTGAATGGGTGGATATGCTGATGATTGCTGATGTAAAATACGAGCATCATTTTCCAGAGTCAGCGAATGAAAATCATCCTTTAACGATTGAAAAAGGTAGAGAACTTGGTAAAGTGACATATGAGATGGCTGGAAGTGCATGTAGTAACCACAAGGCGCAAAATGGTGATGCGACATATTTAAAAGAAGGAACAATCATTTATGAAATTAATGGATATCCAACTTCCTTAATTGTTGTTGCAAATGACATTGTCTATGTAGCTAACACAAATAAAAAGGCGAAAACAGCAGGAGAACTTTACCCAATCGATAAGTTGGTGAAGAATATCTATATTCAAAGTACCGAAGATGGAAAGAGAATGCAGACATTCTCACAGTCTTCTAAGGATAAGTTCCTAGCCGCATTTTATGAATTAACATTAGAGAATCTACATTCATTAAACAATGCAGGTAAGTTAGAAGGTAATCGTATATTTTTGGAAATTGAACTTAATAATGGCGTTTCATTTAGGCAACTTTATTGGAACGATTCAAATATATTCCATAATGGAGCAATTGGAAACGATAAAATAAAGGAAGTTATTAACTATGAAGTATCAAATCTGAAGAAATGATACCAGTAAATATATTGAACAATTGCAACGATTGAAAGCTGTAGAAGTCGATATTCTTTAAATTCTTCGCTAGCAGAACGCGACCGACTGGGACGGAAAGCAACGTGATACTTGGAAACTATATAAAAAGGACTGTCCAGAAAATCAGTGTTCACTGACTTTTTGGACAGTCCTGTAGGAAATGAAAAAATCGATTATAGAAGGCTGAAAATCTTAACCCACCTCATTTGATAAAGAACCCATATACTAAAAGTTATACTTCCGAAGTGCCGGATGAGAACTCGTCAGCACTCATACCCGCAATTCTTCCAGTCACTAAAGCAGATGTGATGTTATAACCACCTGTATAGCCGTGGATGTCTAATATCTCACCACAGAAGAAAAGTCCTTCTTTCTTTCGAGAAGCCATCGTTTTCGGGATGATTTCTTTAATAGAAACACCGCCACCCGTAACAAATGCCTTTTCGATTGGCTGAGATCCATTTACTGTCATTGGGAATGCTTTCAATAATTTTGCAAGTGTTCGTATTTTCTCCGTTTGCATGGAAGCACCTGTGTCACTTGGATCGATTCCAGCTTTATTAAAGAGAAAGAGTAACCATCTTTCTGGAGCAATTCCTTTGAGCACATTTTTTACTGCTTTTTTTGGATCCTCTTTGACCATTTTAAAAAGCATTTGAAAAGCTTCTTCCTCTTTCATTTC
Source organism: Sporosarcina sp. FA9 (assembly GCF_051550205.1). Taxonomy (GTDB): domain Bacteria; phylum Bacillota; class Bacilli; order Bacillales_A; family Planococcaceae; genus Sporosarcina. The sequence continues at coordinate 2,423,160 of NZ_CP188819.1, read as the reverse complement.
ATTAAGAGAATCAATTCGCATTTCTACCGGTAAATTGCCATTTTTCATTTGTTCTTTGACGACGTACTGGCTGCAACGTAATATTGCAGGCCCACTAAGTCCGAAATGGGTAAAGAGCATATCCATATGATGAGTAACAAGTACTTTACCTTTTGCATTGAGTACAGAAACTGCGGCATCACGCAGTGCGAGGCCTTGCAGTTCTTTTGATAGAATAAATGGCTCATTGGATAATAAAGGAACTTCCGTCGGATACAGTTCAGTTACTGTGTGTCCAGCTCTCTTTGCCCAAGGATATCCATCACCTGTGGATCCGGTTTGTGGGACGGCTTTTCCTCCTACCGCTACGACAAGAGCACTCGCCTGAATTTCATCCCCAGAATCTAATTGGACACCAAGAACTTTTTCATCATTCATTAATAATCTTTTGACACGTGTTTCAAGTCGTACTTCTATATGCAATCGTTCCATTTCAGCGAGCATTGCATTCACAACATCTTTTGCTTTATTTGAAACAGGGAACATTCTTCCGTGATCTTCCTCTTTTAAGGGGACACCAAGATTTTCAAAAAAAGCAATGATATCTTCATTATTAAAAACGGAAAAAGGGCCATATAGAAATCTTCCGTTTCCAGGTATGTTTTTTACAATCTCCTCTTGAGGTAAACGATTTGTAACGTTGCATCGACCTCCACCAGATATAGCAAGTTTCGTACCAAGTTTTTTACCTTTTTCAAGTAGGAGAACTTTTTTACCATTTTCTGCAGCAGCAATCGAAGCCATGAGTCCAGATGGACCCCCGCCGATGATGATGACGTCATACATATTAGGAACCACACTTTCAGTTTTTCTCCATTATACACAATATGCTGTTATACATTGTGAAAAGTGTCATCTGGGGGTAAACTATTAAGTAGATTTAGGAAGATTGGAAGGATAAAAATGTCGTCAAATTTAATTAAAGGTACAGCTATTTTAACGATTGGTCTTTTTCTATCAAAAGCACTTGGTCTTTTATATCTAATCCCGCTCTACGCATTAGTTGGTAAGGAAAGTATGGTTTTATACCAATATGCGTACATTCCATATAATATCGCATTATCCATCGCTATATCAGGAGCACCTCTTGCAATTTCTAAATTTGTATCTAAATACAATGCCTTAGGAGATTATGCAACCGGAAGAAAACTGATGAAATCCGGAATGATGTTAATGGTGTTTACTGGAATAATCTCTTTTCTAACACTAAATTTTTTAGCTGAACCTATCGCTAAATTAGTAATCAGCAGTAATGAGCAAATTTTTACTGTGGATCAAATTGCTACTGTTATTAAATCTGTTAGCTATGCTTTGTTAGCAGTCCCTTTGATGAGTATTTCTAGAGGCTTTCTGCAAGGGTATCAAAAATTTGAACCAACGTCTGTCTCTCAATTAATAGAACAGATAGTTCGGATCATCTTTGTACTTTCTGGTGCTTACATTGTAGTTCGATTTTTAAATGGTTCTCCGGTTACGGCAATAAATCTCGCTGTATTCGCTGCATTCATTGGAGCTGTTGCAGGTCTTTTCGTTTTATTTAGGTATTGGATAAAGTACAAACCAGAATTTAATCATCTTCTTGCAAATAGCCTGCCTGCAGCTGATATATCCATTAAAGATATGTACAAGGAGTTGTCCGGGTATCTTTTACCGTTCATACTTGTCGGAGTAATAAACCCTCTTTATCAATTTGTTGATATGATTACGTTTAATAGTGCGATGAAATCGATTGGACTATCGACAGTATCGGATAACTATTTGGGTATGTTAAACCTTCTTACACACAAGTTTGTAATGATACCTGTGATGGTAGCAACAGGATTTTCAATGGCTTTAATTCCTGTAATTACGAGCTATTATGCGAAAAAAGACCAAGAGGGAATTACACGTTCACTGAATCAGACCTATCAAATAATGATTTATTTGACGATTCCTATGGTAATAGGATTGATGGTTTTATCAAATGAATTATATACATTCTTGTATGAAAAAGATGCAATAGGCTCAAGTATTTTATTTAGCTATGCACCTGTTGCGATATTATTCGGCTTGTACACAGTAACTGCCGCGATACTACAAGGAATTGATAGACATAAGTGGATTGTTTTTACATCGTTATTAGGTCTTATGTTGAAGTTAGCTTTAAATATTCCGTTCATCAAACTTTTTGAAACGAATGGTGCAATTTTGGCAACAGCAATCGGTTATTTAGTTGCAATTGCTATTAATATGGTCATAATTTCGAAAACACTTCATTACAAATCGAAAATGGTGATAAGAAGAATAATACTGATTGGTATTTTGAATTTAATTATGTTTATTGGCGTTCTGGCAACCCTTAAAGGTTTAACTGCAATTAAAGTTGTAGATGGTAAAATGCATGCATTATTATATATATTTATTTGTGCATTTGTCGGGGTAGTGATTTACGGTTACTTATCATTAAAAACTGGCTTGGCTCAAAAGTTATTTGGAGAACGGTTAACAAAAATTACAAGAAAATTAGGTTTTTAGGAGGTTTCCAATGAGGTTAGATAAATTGTTATCAAATATGGGCTTTGGTTCTCGAAAAGAAGTTGGGAAACTTCTTAAAAAAGGTGCCGTTAAAGTGAATGAAGAAACGGTCAAATCCTCAGCCCTTCAAGTGGATACGGACAAAGATCATGTAACAATTCTTGGTGAAGAAGTCATTTACAAAGAATTTATTTATTTAATGATGAATAAGCCCCAAGGAATTCTTTCCGCAACAGAAGATTCAAGGGATGAAACTGTTGTGGATATTCTTGAAGAGGAAGACCAACACTTTAAGCCGTTTCCAGTAGGTAGGCTAGATAAAGACACTGAAGGGTTTTTACTTCTTACCAATGATGGAAAACTGGCCCATAACTTGTTGTCACCGAAGAAAGGTGTTCCGAAAGTTTATTTCGCCCATGTTTCAGGCGTGGTAACTGAGGCGGATGTTCTTGAATTTGAAAGAGGTGTGATGTTGGATGATGGGTATGTAACAAAACCGGGCATGCTCCGAATTCTAAAATCAGCAGAGCTTTCTGAAATTGAACTAACGATTACTGAAGGAAAATACCATCAAGTGAAAAGAATGTTCGAGGCTGTTGGAAAAAAAGTTGTCTATTTAAAGAGATTATCAATGGGGCCGCTTGTACTTGATGAAGAATTGGAACTTGGCGAATATCGAGACTTGACTGAAGTCGAGATAGCCTTACTTTTTAATATATCTGAGAAATAAAAAAGCTGAAATCGCATAAGGCGATTCAGCCATTTGATGTTACTATTACTTTTTTGGTTGTCGTTGTCCACTTACCACGGACTGGACTTGTTATTAAGTCATTGTACTCCAAAACATTTAAATCTCTTTGGATCGTACGGTTAGTGATACCGAATTCTTCGGTCAAAGTTTCTGTAGTGACACTCCCATTTTCAAGTATATACATGTAAATGGCTTTAATTCGGGTGAGCATACGATCAGTAGCTGGTTTCAAGTGTGGAATCACTCCTTCATCATCATATTCCAAAGAATTTATGGGCATGTGAGTGTTGAATGGCATTTGCACGTTGAAATTATTCCTGACGTTGCACTTCCTTTCGTAGAGTGTCGTTATCAGATCAAACATTCTGATAACTTTAGTATACCGTATTTAGGTAGTTTATGCACATTTTTATATTAATAATGAAATATACTTTATTTTGTGTGTGCAACGTGTGAAAATAAGGGATAGTTACAAAATTTAATTAAATAGAAGTTTAATTCCATAGGAAGAAAAGAGGAAGTAAAATGACAGTTCACTTTATCAACGGAGAATATATTAATAAAGACGATGTAAATGTTTCAATTGATGATAGAGGGTATTATTTTGGTGATGGCGTATATGAAGTAATTAAAGTATACGATGGAGAATTATATACTGCCCATGAGCATTTGAGCCGTTTATTCAATAGTGCACAAAAGATTAAAATAGATATTCCATTTACAGAATCAGAACTGTCACAAGTTGCTAAAGAATTACTAATAAGAAATAAGATTTCAAATGGTCAAGTTTATATGCAAGTGACTCGAGGTGTTGCACCAAGACAGCATAATTTCCCATCTCAAGAAGTATTGCCTATGCTAACTGCTTATGCTCTTGAAACTAAAAGACCATTGGATGCTATAGAAAAAGGAGTATCTGTAAAGTCTGTTGTAGATGTTCGTTGGCTTCTATGTGATATAAAAAGCCTGAACTTACTTGGAAGTGTATTAGCCAAACAAGAAGCAAAAGAGGCCAATTGTTTTGAAGCACTTTTACATAGAGATGGTTTTGTTACAGAGGGATCCTCTACGAATATATTCGGAGTAAAAGAGGGTATCGTTTATACACATCCCGCTACAAACTTAGTGTTAAATGGTATTACTCGCCAAGTTGTTCTTCGTTTGTGTAACGAGCTAGCGATTCCATGTGTTGAAAAAGAGTTTACGTTGGAAGAGGCATTCGATATGGATGAATTGTTCCTAACTTCAACAACGTCAGAAATAATGCCGATTACAAAATTGGATGATCGAAGCATAGGAAACGGGCTACCGGGATTACAGACGAAGAAGTTATCAGAAGCATTTAATCTTCAAATACCATTTAATAGAACGAAATAACCATTGTAAATCGAGGTTTGTAGTGAGTGATAGGAGTGAATAATAATGGCTCAACTGGTCAAGCTTCTTGATTATATTTCCCGTTATGAAAATGATTTAACACGCTATCCTACTCAATTCATTAGATTGAAAAAATATCAATGGGATCGAATGAAAATTCAGTGGGAAAGTGGTTTAGATCATTCTGCTTGGCAAAAAAGACCGGAGGAAATTGAACCGGAGGAAGAAAATAGGTTTGCCGGTATGTTAAAAGTGTTTCGCCGAAAAAATTCCGTGAAAGAGTTAGAGGAAACAATTGATACAAAGGAAGACGATGAGAACTTTGGTTTTGAACCTAATATTATTTACAATCCAACTTCGGTTGCACAACTTCGTAAACTGTATTTAGATCAGTTGTTTCATTTTCAAATAAAATGGGCAAGTTCAACGTTAATAGATAAGTCACGGGTAGATTCTAAATATATGCGAGATTCACTTTTACGAAGTTTTGCACTGAATCTGCCAGATAACTATTTATTATTTTATTATCCAATTATTCGATTGAAAAATGCAATTATAGATCTTGAGATACTTATTTTTACTCCAGTGGAATGTATGTGTATTTCAGTTATAGAAGATGAGGATGTTGCTGCATTTATCGGTAGTGGGGATCGCTTTTGGTTAAAAAAAGTTGGTGAGACCGAAACTAAAATTCTAAATCCATTTATTGGTTTAGATCGAATGGAGAAAGTTGTTTCAAGTATTTTTAATAGTAAAGGAATCGATTTTCCTATTCGTAAGTATCTAATCTCTAGAAACGGGTATATCGATTATCCTGAAACATCATTTAATACACAATGCGTGGATCGACGTACTTATGAAAAATGGTTTACGAAGCTTCAGAAGTCATCTACTCCAATGAAATCAAACCAATTTAAAGCAGCAGAGGCCGTCCTCGATCTCGGTCAAACGACGGCAATGAGTCGGCTTTTTGAAAGTGAAGAAGAAGTTTGATAAAATAAGTAAAATTGAATCGAAAAGAGTGTGTATAAATGCGTTTACGAAATAAACCATGGGCACGAGATTTCATGGCAGAGCATTCAGATATCCTTGTGGCGGAACCTGAAAAGATGAACGATGGATGGAGTACGCTTTTTGGAAACAATAACCCAATTCACATAGAAGTGGGAACTGGAATGGGTCAGTTTATTATTGGGATGGCTCTTGCGAATCCTGAAGTGAATTATATTGGAATTGAACATTTTGATAATGTAATTGTTGTTGCGCTTGAAAAAGCCATTGCTGCAAATAAACCAGCAAATCTTAGATTATTCCGTGCAAACGGTGCAGATCTGTTGGATATTTTCCAATCGAATGAAATCGATCGAGTTTATTTAAACTTTTCTGATCCGTGGCCAAAAACAAGACATGCAAAGCGTAGATTGACGCATGAAACTTTTCTGAAATTATATGAGTCCGTGCTAAGGACGCGCGGTGAAATTCACTTTAAAACAGATAATCGAGTGCTTTTCGAGTTTTCTCTTGTTTCTATGTCACAATATGGCATGAAGCTTGGCTACGTATCACTGGATTTACACGCTGAGAACATTGAAGATAATATAATGACAGAATATGAAGAGAAGTTTTCTTTAAAAGGACAACCCATTTATAGACTAGAGGCAAAATTTGAAGGTAAATAAGTTGAAGTAGAAAGGGGTGGAATGTATTTTGGATAAGTTCAAATTTCATGAAATGGATCTGACTTGGTTAAGAGGAGGTATAAACTTTCTAGACGGGGGTACAATGTTTGGAGTTGTTCCAAAGGCTCTTTGGTCACGAAAATATGATGTTAATGAAAAAAACTTAATCGAGCTACTGACAGACCCCATTTTAATCAGATACGGTGGAAACAATATATTGATTGATTCAGGTATTGGCAAAGGTAAACTAGATGCCAAAATGAAACGTAATCTTGGAGTTACTGAAGAAACAAAAGTCGAGGAAAGTCTTGCAGAAATGGGATTAACGACAAAGGATATAAACATTATTCTTATGACGCATTTACATAACGATCACGCGGCAGGTCTTACAGAGAAACAAGGCGACGAGCTTGTTTCAGTCTTTCCAAATGCACAAATATATGTATCTAAAGTCGAATGGGACGAAATGCGTACTCCAAATATTCGTTCGAAAAATACATATTGGAAAGAAAATTGGGAACCCATTCAGGATCAAATAATCACCTTTGAAGACAGTTATGAAGTACTTCCAGGCATCGAAATGATTCATACTGGGGGACATAGTGATGGACATTCCGTTATTAAACTAATCCAAAATAATGAAACACTTCTTCATATGGGAGATATTATGCCAACTCATGCACACAGCAACCCACTTTGGGTACTGGCTTATGATGATTATCCAATGACATCCATTTATGCAAAAGAGAGACTCATGAAAGAAGCACTTTCAGGTGGGTATTGGTTTAGTTTTTACCATGATGCTGTTTATAGAATTGTGAAATGGGATTCTACAGGCAAAGAAATTATAGATAGTGTCAAACGCTCAGGTATTATTTAATGAATAATAAAAGCCATCTCACAACCTTTAAAGTGATAGGTTGCAAGATGGCTTTATATTACGCTTTAGAAAGTTCGACAACTGTTCCAGTAGCTGCATCAGCAGCAAACTCAAATTGCTCAACTTCTCCATTTTTAATTCGTGAAATGCCGCCACGATAAACGTCCATTGTAATGACATCGTTCGAAAAGGGTTCTGTTTTCATAACAATCCAAGAACCATCAATTGGGCCTTCTTTCTTAAATGCATCTTTCACATTATTCAATACTGAATCTGCAGCAACATTTTTATCGATTCTATGAATCGCCTCATTGACAACAATACCTGCAGCGACACCAGTGAGAACACCTACAAGAAATTCTTTTAGTTTCATTAGAAATCTACCTCCAAATCTGACGTTAAGATTAGTGTATCATATGACAATAAAAAACTGAATTGATGAACTTTATGTTGAAGATAATTCGGTTGTCGAAATAAATAGATGGAAAAGTTCTACTGAATCATTTAGACTATTGATGATATTACATAATTAGGGGGAACTATTTTGAATAAAGAAACGCTGTCTATGTTTAAAACTTTAACAGAACTTCCAGGGGTTCCAGGAAATGAGCATGCCGTACGTAATTATATGCGCGAGGAACTTAAAAAGTATTCAGATGAAATCGTTCAAGATAATCTTGGTGGAATTTTCGGCATTAGAAAAGGTCCAGGGGACGGACCCCGAATCATGGTTGCAGGTCACATGGATGAAGTTGGTTTCATGGTAAGTGCGATTACAGATAACGGAATGATTCGTTTTCAACCGCTAGGCGGATGGTGGAGTCAAGTTCTACTTGCACAACGAGTTGAAATTACAACAGATAGCGGTACTGTAATCGGAATTATCGGATCAATTCCTCCTCATTTATTAAGTGATGAAGTTCGAAATAAACCTATGGATATAAAAAACATGCTCATTGATATTGGTGCAGATAATAAAGAAGATGCAATAAAAATCGGTATTCGACCAGGACAACAAATCGTTCCAATTTGCCCATTTACACCTATGGCAAATAAAAAGAAGATTTTGGCGAAGGCTTGGGATAATCGATATGGTTGTGGACTTGCAATTGAGTTATTAAAAGAAGTGCATGGTGAAAAATTACCGAACACTCTTTATTCTGGTGCAAATGTACTTGAAGAAGTAGGTTTACGCGGTGCTCAAGCTGCTGCAACTATGATTAACCCTGATTTATTCTTCGCACTTGATGCAAGTCCTGCAAATGACGCATCCGGAGATAAGAATGAATTTGGTCAGCTCGGTGGCGGTACACTGCTTCGTATTCTCGATCGCTCAATGGTGACACATCGTGGCATGCGTGAATTCATATTGGATACAGCTGAAACTCATAAAATACCGTATCAATATTTTATCTCACAAGGTGGTACAGATGCCGGAAGAGTTCATATGTCCAATGAAGGGGTTCCAAGCGCAGTAATCGGTATTTGTTCACGTTATATACACACAGCGGGGTCAATTATTCATACAGATGATTACGCAGCGGCAAAAGAACTTTTAGTGAAGCTTATAAAAGCTTGTGATAAAACGACTGTGGAAACGATTAAAAGTAACGTCTAATTTTGAACCGTCCAAGCTCCGATGTGGTGTTTGGGACGGTTTTTTTGTGAATACACTTGGCTTATATGTTTGGAACGTCTCACACAGTGAAAAGAACGATAGCCAATCAAATCGATGAGTGCCATATGGTTGCAACTACATCCCAATAGGATTAAAATGAAGAGTGTTTGAATATAAAGATTGGAGGAAATCGAATGTTCCGTACTTGGAAATTCCTATTCCTATTAACAATGTTTGTCCTATTGCTAGCGGGGTGTGCAAACTCCTTAGAGGATAGATCAGCCAGTGGTGTCATCGCGGCAAAAGAAGCTTTTTTTGCAAATAGTAAAAATCAGACTGAAGAAATCGAAGGAATAAAACTATATAAGCCAGCAGGTTTTACTATAAGTGAAAAGTCGGATGCCAATAATATCATTTTTAAAAAAGGAAATGAGACATTTCTTTTATTCATTAATCCAAATGAAAAAGAAGATAGTCGTTTATTCTATGATTTACTGTTGGCAGATAAAGGTAAGGAAATAATAGCCGAAGAAACGTTCTCTGATGATGGTAATTTTGGATTTGTCGCAATCATTAAAAATGACGATGATAGCACTGAACTTGTAGTTAGTATCGGAGGAGCAAAAATGACAACAATAACGAAGAAAAAGAAATTAGAAAAAGAAGTTAGAGAAATGATGGAAGTAGTAAGGTCATTAAAATAAGTATTCAACAAGTTATTGTGTGAATGGAGGAGACGTATTAAATGAACTCTACTAAATTAATAGAAATATTAAAAAAACGACTCCCATCTGAGCATTTTAGTTGGGATTTTGATAACAAGACAAATATTCTTCGACTTGAGCATGCATTATTGAAAAAAGGAATGGATATTTCACTTCCCGAAATAATATCCAAATATGGATTGAAAAAAGATGCGGCTATTGAAGATGTCGCATATACAATCGATGAAACCTTTAAAGCAATGGAGATAGAGTTAACAGAAGGTTTCAAAGGCAAAATTAATATTTATCCAGTCATTCGATCAACATCATTTACAGAAGAGACTTCTAGCGGACAACGTTTTATTATGAAGGATCACACCGTTGAAACACGTATTTATTATGCACTTGATTTGGATACGACATATCGACTTATTGACGAAAGTATGCTCGAGGAAATTGGGTTAACTGCAACTGAGATAATGGAATCAGCACTTTTCCGTGTGAGATCACTCCCTACTTCAACGAAAGAAGATGAAGTAGCTGGTAACATTTATTACTTTGTGAATAATAATGACGGTTACGATGCAAGTAGAATCTTAAATACTGCTTTTTTAAAAGAGATGGAATCTAAAATTGAAGGTCATATGACGGTTTCCGTACCACATCAAGATGTTTTAATTATTGGTGATATTAGGAACGATACGGGATATGATGTACTCGCGCAAATGACGATGCATTACTTCACGCAGGGTGTAGTTCCTGTAACTTCACTGTCATTTATTTATGAAGATGATAAACTTGAACCTATATTCATAATGGCAAAAAATCGTGTAGCTAGAAGGGAAAGAAATAATAAATGAACTTATTTTATAATTTAAATGGTGTTGGGGATGTATTGCTTGTTCAATTCACAGCAACTCGACCTAAAGATATTAAAATGGAATCAAAGGCGGATGTAACGCTCATTTATGATGAGTCAAATAATGAACTTGTTGGACTTAATTTGTTTAATGCTTCCTCATATATGAAGTTAAAAGCAGATGGACAAGTTGAGTTAACAGAAGGTTTTGCCCTAGAGTTAAAACAATCGTTAGTTAAAAATGGTGTTGACGTTCAATTAGATGTAGATTTTACACCGAAATTCGTTATTGGGTTTGTACAAAAAACAGAAAGTCATCCAAATGCGGACAAATTAAAAGTATGTACTGTTGATGTCGGTGACGAGACTCTGCAAATCGTTTGTGGGGCTTCCAATATAGCTGAAGGTCAAAAGGTAGTTGTAGCAAAAGTAGGCGCTGTAATGGCTTCAGGGACAGTAATTCGTGACGCTGAACTTCGTGGTGTAGCTTCGAGTGGAATGATTTGTTCAGCGACGGAACTAAATTTACCGAATGCGGAAAAAGGCCAAGGGATTCTAGTTTTAGAAGAGGACTCAGTAATTGGCGAAGCGTTTATTGTAAGCAACTAATAATGACTGTTTTGTGTTGAATATGTGCCATTAGAAGGTTATTGGGAAAAGAGAATCCTACGTACGTTTAGCTCATTTTTAGGAGTTAATAAGACATAAGATGTTCTTTTAACAGCATACTTTCTAGGGCACTTTTTTATATTGTGGATAATCATTTGATTTCATTTACTTTTTAATGTTAAAATGGTGTGATTGACACAAGAAAGAGTGATTCCTTTGAGTTGGTACAAAAGAATAATGAATAAATTGTTTAATGCTGAAGAAGATACATATGATGAATTGAATCGCAACGATGACAAACAAAGTATTGAGGATACGGAAAGTCAATTACCTTTAAATACTAAACCGGCTTTTCGTTTTCCGATTATTACGGATGCTGAAATATACGGTTGGGACGATATTGAAACAAATGGCGAGCAGGAACAAAAATACAAAGAAAAATACTTGAATGATTTAGACAAACTAGAAGATCCATACGAACCAACACCATTATATGAAAATGACAGATGGCCCGGAGAACAAATTAGTGGAAAAATCTTTAGAGCCGGGGACAAACTAAAATACGAAATGAATTCGACCGATACAACTGAAAACTTTGTGCCTGAAAAAAGAACAGAGAAAAAAGTGTATGAGCAAGAGATTATAAGCACGCCACTTCCAGTAAAACGTTCCAATAAAGCGTTCACTCCAACATTGGTTCCATCACCCGTGTTTGGATTTACAAAACCTACAAAAATTGCTGTCTTACCGTCGAAGACTGAAGTAATAGAAGATATCGAAATAAAGAAAACGCATATTCTAGAAAATGATGAACAAGAAAAAACTTCTATAAATATAGACGATAAAGTTCTAATTTCTGTACAGAAAGAAATTGTTGATGAAATCATTATTGAAGAGCAGTTGGAATTGATGCCGGCTATCAAAAGTATTGAAGATGATATAGAAAAGGCCGTTGAGAATACTATCGAAAAGAAAGAACGAACTGTGCCATTCAATGTATTAATGTTGAAATCCGATAAGGAAAAAATGTTGACGCGCAAGGCTGAGCAAAAATCAGAACCGGCATCAGAACCAGAACCAGAACCAGAATTAGAGCCAATCATTCAGAAAACGGAATATAAAATAGTTGAAGATATTGAGAAGATACATGAAGATGCTGAAGAAGAACCACTTTTGCATTATGTCTTACCATCACTTAGTTATTTAATTCCACCTGAAACACAAATTGAGGATACAGAATGGCTCGAATCACAGTCTACTAAGCTTGTAGAAGCACTATCCCATTTTGCTGTTATTGCAAATGTCATAGAAGCAGTGCAAGGGCCGACCGTTACGCGATTTGAATTAACCGTTGGGCAAGGTACTAAAGTTAGTAAAATTAGGAATTTAACAGATGACTTAAAACTAGCTTTAGCCGCTGAAGATATTAGAATTCAAGCCCCAATTCCAGGGAAGAGTTCTATAGGAATCGAAATTCCTAATCGAACAACGAGACCTGTTCGGATTTCAGAGGTTCTCTCTACAAGCGAATTTCAAAACTCTACTTCACCTATGGAAGCCGTACTTGGACTAAGTCTTACAGGAAAACCAGTTACATTAGATCTTCGGAAAATGCCTCACGGAATGATTGCAGGGGCCACAGGATCAGGAAAATCGGTATGCATTAACTCAATATTAATAAGTCTTTTATATAAAGCTGATCCGACAGATTTAAAAATGATGCTCATAGACCCGAAAATGGTAGAACTTGCTCCATTTAATGGGATTCCACATCTGATTAGCCCAGTTATTACAGATGTGAAAGCTGCAACTGCTGCTTTGAAATGGGCAGTTGCGGAAATGGAACGTCGTTATGAACTACTGGCACATATGGGTGTTAGAGATATTGAAAGGTACAACAGAGCAGTACAAGACAGTAGACGTTTTTCATTGAAAATGCCATACCTTTTAATTGTAATTGATGAACTAGCAGATTTAATGATGGTCGCACCTGCAGATGTTGAAGTGTCGATAAGTAGAATTGCACAAAAAGCGCGTGCGTGTGGTATCCATTTAATAATAGCGACACAAAGACCTTCCGTTGATGTAATTACAGGTACTATTAAAGCAAACATTCCTACAAGAATTGCATTCTCGGTTTCATCACAAATTGATTCGAGAACAATCCTTGATACACAAGGGGCAGAACGACTTCTTGGAAGGGGCGATATGCTTTATATAGGCAATGGGCAATCATCCGCTGTTCGGCTTCAAGGAACGTTTGTCACGGACGACGAAATAGAGCGTATAATAGAACACGTCAGAAGCGAAGCAGAGCCTAATTATTTATTTGGTCAGGATGATTTGCTTGCAAGTGCTATAGAAGAAGAGGAATCTGATCCACTCTTTGAAGAAGCGTGTCTATTCATTTATGAACATGAAAGTGCATCCACTTCATTGCTCCAACGTAACTTTAGTATAGGGTACAATCGAGCCGCAAAATTGATGGATCGAATGGAGAAAAAAGGATTTATTTCAGGTCAAAGAGGCAGCAAAGCACGGGATGTTTTTTTAACTGAAAAGGATCTAAGCCAAATTATAGAGATGCAGAAATAATAGTTAGTTTTTCATTAATTCTGTATTTTTGGACTGTACTCAGATATGCATATTAAATGATATAATAGGGAATAGATAATTTAGAATTGTAGATTGGGAACCAAAATGGTCCCGGGAGGTTTCAATATGACGTTGTTTCATTTTACGGGTATTAAAGGATCTGGCATGAGTTCTCTTGCACAGATATTACATGATTCATCTAATGAGGTACAAGGCTCTGATGTAGAGAAATACTTTTTTACGGAAGACCCTCTACATGAAAGAGGAATTAAAGTAGTTCCTTTTGATGAGGAAAATATTAAAGCAGGTATGACGGTAATTGCGGGTAACGCTTTTCCCGATAGCCATCCTGAATTAGAGAAAGCACATGAACTTGGATTAGAAGTAATTAGATATCATGATTTTTTAGGTAGGTATATGCAAAACCTTGTTTCCGTTGGTATCACTGGTACGCATGGAAAAACATCAACTACAGGTTTGCTCGCACATGTCCTAGACGGTTACGCACCAATCTCTTATTTAATAGGCGATGGGACCGGAAAAGGCGTTGAAGATGCAAAATACTTTGTTTTTGAAGCTTGTGAATATAAACGTCACTTTCTTGCATATGAACCAGATTACTTAATAATAACAAATGCTGATTTCGATCACCCTGATTACTTCAAGGATTTGGATGATGTTTTAAGTGCATTTGGAGAAATGGCGCTGCAGGTAAACAAAGCAATCATTGCATGTGGCGATGATATCAATTTACAAAGAATTCAAGCTAACGTTCCTGTTGTATTTTATGGATTTGATGAGTCAAATGATTTTGCTGCTAAGAATATTGTGAAGAATTCAGCAGGTTCGACATTTGATGTATTTGTTCGGAATGAATATTATAATACATTCACGATTCCGTTGGCGGGTGATCATGCAATTCTAAATGCATTGGGTGTAATTGCTCTTTGTCAATACGAAGGGCTACAGGTTTCAGTTATCCAGAATAGATTATTAACGTTTGGCGGTGTAAAGAGAAGATTCACAGCGGTAGAAATGAATAATCGTATTATTGTAGATGATTACGCACATCATCCGACTGAGATTAAGGCAACTTTACAAACTGCTAAACAAAAGTATCCAGATCGTGAGATTGTAGTAATATTTCAACCCCATACTTTTACACGGACAGCGGCTTTATTAAATGAGTTTGCGGAAAGTTTGTCTTCTGCTGATTACGTCTATTTATGTGATATTTTCAGCTCTGCTCGCGAAAAAACAGGAGATTTAACAATTGATACACTTGTAGAAAAAGTAGAAAATGCAAAATATCTTTCATTAGAAAATATTGAACTTCTAGAACAGCACGGGAATGCAGTATATTTATTTATGGGTGCTGGAGATATACAAAAATATTTAAATGCATTTAAATCCTTATTAAATGAACATGAAACAGCCTAATATGTTTTACTTAGGCTGTTTTTTTCATATATTAAAGGATAAACTTGGTTTATGTCGAAGATAATAATAGACATGACGTTTAATTTACTGCAGAAAAGGTAAACAATAGTTATGGGGAGTTGTAAAAGGAGGATCTGTATTGGAGAACTTGTTATACATAGCGGCAATTGTCGCTGCAATCGCTTTTTTAATATTATGCATTAGCTTATCGATGACACTATTTTCAGTTAAAAAGACATTGCAAACCGTTTCGGTAACGATGGATGGTTTAACAATTCAGCTTGAAGGTGTAACAACTGAAACGACTGAACTTCTCAAAAAGACGAATAGCTTAGCCGAAGATATTCAGAAAAAATCGGAAAAACTAAATTCGGTTGTAGATTCTATTAAAGATGTCGGTGATTCGATGGGTGGATTAAGTACAACCGTGCATAGGGTTACGAGTTCAATTACTGCTGAAGCTGAACGTAATAGCGAAAAAGTTGCTCAAGCAATTCAGTGGGGTAATGTTGCATTTGAAATCTATGATAAGTTAAAGGAACGTAAAACTGTAAGCAAAGGATGGACAGTTTATCGTCCGGTATCGGGGCAAAAAAGACTGCCACAACCTTCAAAACATTAATGTATTATCTGAATTTGTGTATAATTAGTTATAACAAAATAGGAGGAATTTAATATGAGTGAAGCAAACAACGTAAAATCAAACTACAATGATTCTCAGAATCAAAAGAATTATACTGGTGAAAGAGAATATGAAAATTCGTACGGACAACAAGCTTACTTACCAAACAGTTACGATTACCAAAGAGGTTATACAGATTCGTTTTACGATGAGTATGAAAGTTCTAGTGCAAGTAGTTTCCTAGTAGGTGCACTTGTCGGTGGTGTAATTGGTGCAGCGGCGGCACTTTTCCTTGCCCCGAAAACAGGTAAGGAAATGCGAGAGGACCTTTCAACGCAAGCTACACACCTTAAAGATAAAAGTATAGAGATTAGTACTGTTGCAAAAGACAAGGCTTCCGAATACACTGCTGTTGCAAAAGATAAGGCTTCCGAGTTCTCAACTGTAGCAAAAGAAAAAGCAACTGAGTTTACGGCTGTTGCCAAAGAAAAGACTGAAGAAGTAACTAAAACAATTCAGGAGCAATCTGAACAGCTTGTTGATAAGGTGAAATCAATGAAATCAAAGGTTTCCGCTCCAATGGATGATGGTACAGCATCTTCTGAAGGTGAAGAAGCCGTAGATTATGTTGAGGTATCTGCAGAAATCTCAAAAGAAACTGTTACTGGACAAAAATAAAGTTCGAAAAAAATCTCACCAACTAGAAACTTAGTCGGTGAGATTTTTAATGTCGTTTTGAAATGTAATTTCTAAGATGTCACCACCGAAGATCTCATCGTTAAATCCAATTGAAGATCCATTTCTTAATAAGTGATAGTTGCCATTAGGATTTTCGGGCAAAGTGTAATCGGTGTGTAAGAATACATCACCAAATACAATCGGCATATCATTTATAGTTGTGAATTCAAGTCGATCGTTATTATTTACAAATGTATCACCAGAGACAGTTTGGCCGTTTAATGTAAAAGCCAGCTTATTTTTCTTTATAGAAAGACTAATGTTGTTAAAAGTAACGGTAATTGTTTCAACTACTCTTTTTCCAGTTTCAATTGCTACTTCTTCGATTGTCGGTATACTAGGTTTGTCTATAATTACTACGTCACCGTCTTTCAGCAAATGGGAGTGACTGATTATTGTTCCTTGAATAGAAAATTGGGTAGAGCGATTTTTCAATAGTACCGATTTACCATTGACCTTGACTGTGAAGTTATTTGTGTTCAATAAATGTGATTTTTGAATAATCTTTAATGCATCTATAAGTGTTCTTGGCTGAAAAACTGTGATTTTATCACGATCTTGAATAAGTGTCTCCAAATCTTGTGGTTTATCATTTATGTATACGACAGGCTTCAAACGAACTTTAGCATTATCAATCGTTACTTCAATAGTAGTTAAATCATCAAACAAATCAGAAACAGTAACAGAAGCATCCTTTCCATTTTCACCAAGTAGTAGATCAATGGCATCGCCACTAGAAATTAAATCCTTTGTGCTCGCAGGTGTCCCGTTTAACAGTATTGTGGATGGTGTACCATGTTCTCCAGGAATAATAATATCACTACTATTGATTGTTACAGTCATTCCGAGACCAGGTTTTCCATAAAGTTGTCGTGCTTTTATATTTGCAGAAAGCAAAGCATCTCCGACTGTCATTTCCTTTAATTCAAAGAGTCTGATAGATTTGTTGTTCACCATTACGGACATATAATGGATAGGTGCTCGTCTTGCTGCAATTGCTATACCTATCGGTGTCACCAAATCTGGAGAGGAACCGATATCTTCAGCAATTGTGACTTCAGATAAAGCTTCGAGACCCCTGGTGCCCACTCGTGTTTCAGGTAGTTCCAAGTATTTACTAATTACTTTTGTAATCAGTGGGGTAAGACTCCCACCACCAACCATCATAACTGCTTGTGGGGGTTTCGAGTTATTTAGTTTAATGATTTCATCGGATATCGATTTACCAAGACGCTCAATGGAAGGTTTGATAACATTTATAACTTCTACAGTGGGAATGATTTGTTCGAAACCTAGAATATCTGTAATGGTCACTTCTGCATTATTTGAAAGAGTTCTTTTTGCAATTTCGGCAAGGGGAAAGTCAAGCAAGTAGTGGTTGCTAAGTGCCTCGGTTATTTCGTCACCTGCAATGGGAACCATTCCATATGCAATAACGGTACTGTCGGCCGTTATTGCTATATCTGATGTTCCTGCACCAATATCAACAAGTGCTACATTAAGTTTTCTCATTGATGTTGGTATAAGTACATTAATCGCAGCGATTGGTTCTAGAGTCAATGCTTCCATTTCCAACCCCGCACGCTTTAGAGCCGCCAGGAGAGATTCTACGACCACTTGCGGCAAGAAGGTAGCAATAACTTTAACAGACGCTGAGCGACCTGTTTGATCAATTAGGCTGCCTATTACTTCGCCATCAAGCCAGTGGTGAAGAACTGAATAACCAACACAGTAATAATGATCTTCTTTACCCGCTGGATTTGATGATAACAATTGTTGTTGTGCTTTTTGGACAGCAGCAAGTTCAAGGCGATTAATATCCTCAGTTGAAATAAGGGAGCCCTCCGATATATCAATCAACATAGATCCTTCGACAGTCTTTAAGGCCCTTCCTGCTGCTGCAACACTTACCCGTTTAAGTGGACCGTGTTTTTCTTCAAGGATATTTTTTATTTCAGAAATTACATTGGCAACACTTAGTACATTATGTATTTGACCATCAATCATTGAACGTTCTTTATGTTCAATAGTAATTAGGTCTTCAACATGATACATTCCGTTAGTTTCATTTAAAATAATACCTACGACAGACCGAGTTCCGATATCAAGTGCAAATAAAGAAGTAGTCAAAACCATCACCCTTTCTGTCATCAACACTTACCCGATTAAATAAATAGCGAGATAATGCGTGACTTTTCAATTTGCTATCACTATAATAGGTCTATTAACTAAAAATGTACCATACATTCTAATCTTCTGAAAGAGAATGTTATGGGCGAGAGAGGAGACGAACAATGAAAAAGCATGATCTTGATAAATTACGTGGACGTGTAGACGACTTGAATGCAAAGGTTTTAGAGCTAATCAATGAAAGAACAACACTTGTACAAGAAATTGGTAAAGTAAAAGAAAAGCAAGGTGTTAATAGATACGACCCGATTCGTGAACGTGAAATGCTTAACGCTTTAGTAGAATCTAATAATGGTCCTGTTCCAAACGGTGTTTTAGAACAGATTTTCAAAGGGATTTTCATGTCAGCCCTTGAAATACAAGAAGACGATATCAAAAACGCATTGCTCGTTTCCCGTACAAGAAAAGCTGAAGATACAATTGTAAATGTAAATGGATTAGAAATAGGTAATGGAACTCCAACATTTATATTCGGCCCTTGCGCTGTTGAATCTTATGAGCAAGTATTGGCTGTAGCTGAATCAATTAAGTCAAAAGGTTTAACGATGTTAAGAGGCGGGGCTTATAAACCACGTACATCACCTTATGATTTCCAAGGCCTTGGACTTGAAGGTCTGAAAATATTAAAAAGAGTTGCTGATGAAACGGGATTGTCAGTAGTTGCTGAAATAATTACACCTTCCCATCTCGAAGAAGCACTTGAGTATATAGATGTAGTACAAATTGGTGCACGTAATATGCAAAACTTCGAATTATTAAAAGAAGCAGGATCATTTAATAAACCTGTACTCTTAAAACGCGGCCTTGCAGCAACAATTGATGAATTTATACATGCCGCGGAATATATCGTTTCAAAAGGAAACAGTCAGATCATCTTATGTGAACGTGGTATTCGTACATATGAGCGGGCAACACGAAACACACTTGACATTTCTGCTGTTCCAATACTAAAACAAGAAACGCATTTACCTGTTTATGTTGACGTAACTCACTCAACAGGCCGAAAAGATCTACTATTACCAACAGCTAAAGCTGCAATTGCAGTTGGTGCAGATGGTGTTATGGCAGAAGTGCATCCAGATCCAGCAGTTGCTTTATCAGATGCAGCACAGCAAATGGATATTCCGCAGTTCGATGAATTTTACGCTGAGATTCAAAAATTCATGAATACTCACGGTTCATAATCTTGAGCAGACGCCGGACCTATTTATGGTCCCGGCGTTTTGTTTCGAAATGCGAGTTTATTTACAAGAATAGGAGGAGAAGACTTTGGCTGTCACAATTTATGATGTTGCAAGAGAAGCGAATGTTTCAATGGCTACAGTATCCCGAGTTGTTAATGGTAATCAAAATGTCAAACCGTCAACAAGGAAAAAGGTCCTTGATTGTATTGAACGACTTGGTTATAGACCGAATGCCGTGGCGAGGGGATTGGCTAGTAAAAAGACTACGACAATTGGTGTTATTGTTCCTGATATATCGAATAGTTTTTATGCCGAGCTATCTCGAGGAATAGCGGATGTAGCAACAATGTACGAATACAATATAATCCTTTCAAACTCTGATAAAAGGGCCGACAGGGAAGTCGAGTTGCTTGTAGACCATTTCGGTAAGCAAGTAGACGGCCTGATTTTTATGAGTGATTCAATTTCTGAAGAGGCACGGAAGGAAATGTCGATAGCTGCGGTTCCTGTAGTATTAGCCGGAACGTTAGACCAACAAAGTCAATTTGCTACGGTGAATATTGATTACGAGGAAGCTGCTTATGAAGCAGTGAAATTACTTGCATCAAATGGACATAAGCGAATTATTTTCGTGACAGGCACTCTGACTAAGGATATTAATCGAGAATGTAAAAAAGTAGGGTATGAACGTGCTTTAAAAGATGCGGGTATAGAGTTAGATGATGAATTGGTTTTCGAAATTGACAACACATACGATAGTGCCTATGAAAGTTGGAAACAAATTCGTGGGTTTTCAGACCGGCCAACTGCAATTTTTGCGGGTAATGACGATATCGCTGTTGGTTTGTTAAATGGCATACGGGATGATGGACTTTCGGTACCTGATGATTTCGAAATTATTTGCTTCGAGCATTCGAATATTACAAGAATTGTTCGTCCTCAACTTACAACAATGGCAGTACCTTTGTATGACTTGGGTGCAGTTGCAATGCGACTCCTCACCAAACTAATGAGTGATGAGGAAGTTGAAGAGCGGAAGGTTATTCTTCCCTATAGATTTGAAAAGCGTAATTCGGTAAAATAAATGCTTGTACAATTTATGACGTTGGTGAAAAGATCCCTTCCTCTACAAAATAGGAGAAAGGGATGGAATTTTACTAACGTCATTTTTATTAGTATAGATTGAGCTAAATAATCGTGCAGTAGGCTACTTGGAAACTCATATAAACAGGACCGTCCAGAAAATTGGTTTTCACTGACTTTCTGGACGGTCCTGTTTGTTTTTATACAATAGTCTCATTTCGTATGATTCGTAGACTTTGGTTGAGCATTTGTTCGTTCTTCTCAGTAATTTCTGCTTTTCTCGGAATAGGTTCATATAATGGGCTAGGATCTTCCCACGTTTGAATTAGAGGCACTGGGGACTGCTCTTGCCACTTAGACAGCCATTCTTCCGGCAGTATACCAGAAGGAGCATCCTGACCTTTCATTGTTAACCAAATTTGCGCCCACGCCCTAGGGACAACACGCCAAATATCATACCCACCGCCCCCCACAGCAATCCAGCGTCCATTGCAATATTTGTCTGCGATATCGCGAGCAATCCGAGGAATTTGTTCGAAAATGTTCATTGTTCCATATAGATGAGTCAGTGGGTCAAAATAATGTGCATCTGCACCGTTTTGAGTCAAGATCACATCGGGTTTAAAATGCTCCGCTATTTCTTCTATTGCAGTTTTATAAATATGGAGAAAAGATTCGTCTTCCGTGAAAGCATCAATCGGGAAATTAAAAGAGGTACCATAACCTGGCCCATTACCGCGTTCGGTAATTTTTCCAGTACCGGGGAATAAATACCGACCTGTTTCATGAATTGATAGTGTACACACGGTAGGGTCATCATAGAAACTCCATTGTACGCCATCACCATGATGAGCATCTGTATCTATATAAAGCACTCTTGCCCCGTACTTCTTTTGTATATATTTTATGGCTACGGAACTGTCATTGTAGACACAAAAACCAGAGGCCTTACCTTTAAATCCGTGGTGTAGACCGCCCCCAAGGTTTACAGCATACTTTGTATTTCCTTGCATCACTTCATCTACTGCGGTTAATGTTCCGCCGACTAACATCGCACTTGCCTCGTGCATATTTGGGAAAATTGGTGTATCCTCCGTGCCAATACCATAGATTTCACCGACTTCCTTACTAATAATTCCTTTACCCGCCTGTTTAACAATTTGTATAAACTTTGAGTCATGTGCTAAAAGTAATTCATCATCCGTGGCCATTCTTGGAGGAAGAATATCATTTTCATTAATAGCGCCCATTTTAGTTAATAAATCCAGTGTTAATGTAATTCTTTTTTGATTAAAAGGATGAGTTTCTGAAAAGGAATAACCAAGTTGCTCTTCTGAATAGATAAAAACAGCATCTTTCCTCATATATTGATTCCCGGAACGTTTGGCCATAAAACTTCGAAGCCTTCCAATCTAAGTTCATCAATTACATTAAGAGGATTCATTGTTTTGATTCGAATAACGAGGATTTTATTTTCAGGATTTTCTTTATCGGGATATACGAGCACACTTAATACATTCAATTTCTGTTCATGTAAAACTTTGGATACTTCAAATAGAATACCTGGAATATCAGGTACTCGAACTTCAATTTGTGAGCCAGGCTGATGAGCTCCTGTGAGTTCAATATATTTATAGAGTAAATCAGTTTCAGTTATAATTCCGACAAGTTTATTATTAGATACGATTGGCAATGCACCTATTTTATTCTCATAAAAAATCACTGCCGATTCCTCGACAAAATCCATTGGGTGACCGATAATTGGGTTTTTCGTCATTATATCAGCTAACGATAGTTTAAATATATCGAGTTCTTTATTTTCGGAGAATACGGATGGAACCGCTTCCTTTAAGTCGCGATCCGTTACAATTCCAACTACTTTACCTTCACTAGAAACGATGGGTAGGTGACGAACCTTTTTTTCACTCATTATGCTTAATGCATCTTTAATAGAATTCTCGGGTGCTAGTGTAACAACGGACCTGTTCATAATTTCTTCAATTAACATTTATAAAAACCTCCATCGATTTATTTCAATATATAAAACGGTTCATAAAACGTAAGCTATCGAATTGTTGAACAGAATCTTGTGAGACTCTACTGCCTATTCTAGCCATAAGACAGTTTGCTGGGTGGGAACTAATTTCCGGGTCATCGGTTGCGTAATATTCTAGTCCACCGACATTCATCATTTTCTCCATCACATTTCGATATTCCCATACATTTAGCTTTGTTCCTTTTAAATCCCAATGCCAATAATATTCGGTTGTTATAATAATATAGTCTTCCATGGCATCGTCCATCATTGAAACTTCCAAGAGTGCTTTTCCAACTCCGCCTGCCCTGAATTTAGGAATGACTTCAATAGCTCCAAGCTCAATAAGGTTTTCGATATTACCTTCTGACCATCGTTCTAATGGATCGGGATACAAGAATGTTGCGTAGCCAACAATCTCATTTCCATCCCTTACAATAATGATTCGACCTTCTGGTAGTCCTGCAATTTTTACAAGTGCTTTATGTTGTTGAATTGGAAGTCTAAATGCAATGAGATGTTCGTGAAAGTCTAGTTTAGCCATTTCATCTTGCGAAATGGGTCCTTCAACGATTACATTCCCATTCTTGTGCTTAATTTCCATCGCATTATACGTTTTTATATGGTTTATAATTTCCACCGCCTCACTAATAGGTGCTCATAATATTAGTATACAACAAATTCTATATTGAAAATAAAAAGAGCCTATCCAAACACTTACTAAGGTGTTTGGATAGGCTCTTAAATTTACTCTTCGTCCTCGTCGTCAGCAGGCGGCGTTGGGTCTTCATCTTCATCACCATTGCCGTTACCGCCAGTAGGAGGTGGAGGTACAATTCCATCATTTGGTGGAATGACTGGTTCCTCAGAATCTGGAGGAGTTATTTCTATTTCTTCTTCTATCTCAATTTGCACAATGTTAGATGGTTCAGACTGTCGCCCTGTTATATCAACTGCGCGAACGAAATAAGAACCTGAACTAATGTTATATGAATTAGAATTTCCATCAGCAATTGTTGAAACCAATGAACTTGATCCATTCTCCAGCCTATACACATAATAACCAATAACATCATTAGATACGGATTTTTCCCATGTCATCGTTGTATTACTCAATAATGCCGAAACTGCTGCAGGAGCAATAGTGTCCGGAACAAAGGGCTTTCCTGCGACTACATTACTTGCGAACCCTGAATTGGCAGGGAATAAATATGCAGGATCTCCACCAAATGGTGAGAAAATACGATCAATGTATTCTTGGTTCAGTCCAATTCCTCCAGGTGTGATGAATGCTGAAGGCGTTTCCGCAAGTGCACTATACTTTTCTCCATTCATTAACACATATGACGAGGATATTAGACTGTCATCTTCTTCAGTTGGTAAAAACACTTTAGAATTAAATAAATCGGTTCGAATTAGACCTGCATTCGTACAGGCGAGAGATGGCGCGAGACCAGAGATTCCACAAAATGGCCGGCTTACAACTCCATCGGGTTTTTGGAATTTGGATTCGGCCTTAACGATTTCTGGTGACGATCGATTCATTCCGTTCAAAAACTCTGCGAATAATAAGTTCACTCTAGTGCTTGGTTGACCGTATCTGTTTGAAGCAGAGTCCAGACTTGTTAGTCGAGACTTATAACCAAGCCATACACCAAGAGAGATATTAGGGTTATATCCAACAAGCCATACATCGCCAAATCCTTGAGTGGTACCTGTTTTGGCAGCGAGGTCAATATTGATATCCAAGTTTTTCTTCATAGTTTGTGCAGTCCCACGAGGACCTGTAAGTACATCGTGTAACATATCCGTTACTATGTAGGCTGTTTCGGGACTAAAAACATCAACAGGCTCTACTTTGTGTTCAAAAATGATATTACCATTCATGTCTTCAATTCTTTCTATCATATATGAATCAATGAACTGTCCATCATTTGCGAATGTTGAAAATGCATTTGTATTCTCTTCAACTGATGTATCTATTGTACCTAATGCAACCGCTAGCGATCCATAATGACTAGGAGTTATTTTTGAAAACCCCATTTTTTTCAAAAAGTCGACGGGCTGCTTGTCTATTATTTTTTCGTAAAGTCTCGTTGCAGCGACGTTTTGAGATGAAGCAAGAGCTTGACGTGCTGAAATTAGACCCATTTGTTCATTTGGGATAAAATTCCTCGGTGAATATTTTTTACCTCCGTATTTTGTTGTTTCATACCATACATCAGCAATTGGGCTACCAGCACTGACAGCACCATACTCGATTGCTGGCGCATAGACTAGTAGTGGCTTCATAGATGAACCGTTATGACGAAAAGCTTGTGTAGAATGGTTCACGTTCGAAATCTCATAATCTCGTCCACCAACAAATGCTAGGATTTTCCCAGTACTGTTTTCGATTGCAATGCTTCCAACTTGTACAGGATTTAACACTTCTTTATCTTCGCCGGTATCAGGATCTTTTTCAATTGCAACGAACGTGTGGCCGTAATTTTCAAATTCCTTGCTAATCTTTTGGAATTCGTCATACATTTCTTTATTAATAGTAGAATGAATTCTATAGCCGTCTACTCTCATCGATCGTTGGGCTAAAATGGTGTATTTCTCCTCAACCTTTTTTTCTTCTTCGAATCTGCTCGGGTCAACACCATCTTTTTCAGCAAGAACCTTTGAAAGTATTTCAATTGTGCGGTTTTGAATTTCTTGAGTTAAAAATGGGTATCGCTCATTTGCCCGTCGTGCTGGTCCACGAAAATCTTGTGTGATGTCATAAGCGATGGACTCGTTATATTGTTGCTCTGAAATATAACCTGTTTCTTTCATCCGAAAAAGGACTGTCATCATTCGATTGATACCAGGTTTTAAATTTTCAGGTTCTTTTATACCCAGATTCCCACTGTGAAAAGGCGTGTAAGCGAAAGGTGCCTGGGGGATACCGGCAATATAAGCAGCTTGTGGCAAAGTTAAATCCTTTGCTTTTACGTTGAAAATTCCTTCAGCAGCCGTTTCGATTCCTGCTATATTTTGTCCCGCAGAGTTCCTACCATAAGGAATAATATTTAAGTACGCTTCTAATATCTCATCTTTTTTCATGAATTTTTCTAGACGCATAGCAAGAAGGATTTCTTTAGCTTTTCGTTCATAAGAAACTTCATTCGTTAATATTTGGATTTTAATGAGTTGTTGAGTCAGTGTCGATCCACCTGTTTGAGTGTCAGAGTTTGTGACATCTTGTAATAGACCTCGGAATATTGCTTTAGGAACAATTCCTGTATGCGACTCGAAATACTCGTCCTCCGTAGCTAGAACTGCATCAATAACATATTGTGAAACATCCTTTAGTTTCACTTCTTTCCGTTCGATGTCCGAGTTTACTTTACCAAGATAGATACCATCGGCTAAATACAGTTCAGATGTTTCTTCGTAGGTTAGAATCGTGTTTTTCATTTCTTGTTGTGAACGTAACGGTTCTTTTGCTACGAGTGATGCAAAATAACCCGCACCAATAGAACCTGCGAAGATGATTGCTGTGACTCCAATGATAATAAAAAGTAAAAATAAATTCCAAATAACACCGGATGTAATACGTAAGCCTTTAGCCCACTTAGTTTGTGCTAATGCATCAATTTTCTCTTCTATTAGTTTAATAGGTTTTTTATTCTGTTCACTCAACTCATATGACCTCCTTAAATCTTTCCCATTATAGCATATTATTTCATGGAGAATCATATATGAATGATGCTTAAGTTAAGTTTCTGCTTCTGACAATTTAGGCTGTATTGGGATCTATTGATAAGTGGTTTTCAAGTTCAAACTCTTGGTTGGACACTGATTGGATTACATTACAAATCTCGGTCATTTCGTTGCAAAGCTCTGAAATCATTTTTTGTTTTCTTTTGAGTGGTATTCAATACTACTTAGTGCTAGATTTCTAATTATTCAGGTTGTACTCTTAGTTTTTTTACTTTTGAAGTGCTGTTCTGAGTACTGTTTGTAGGCGATTTGTGTGTCGTTCTAAAAACGATCAATTCATTTTGATTGACAACTTAAAACTAACGTATAGAATTGTCCATATACATAAACTTTCACATGATGAAATAGTCGAAGTAGTGTTGGTATTGCCGTTATAGAGAGACAGTGGTTGGTGGAAACTGTTCGGGATATCATACATGAATTACAGCTATGGAATGCGACGTATGCGCTGCGATAAAGCGTTTGAGCGGAGAATTGTATTCTCAAGCTGGGTGGTACCGCGTTAATCTACTAATTAGCGTCCCTGCATGATTTTTTTAATCGTGCAGGGACTTTTTTGATTTTATTTGAGGAGGAATTATTATGGAGAACGTATTATTAGAGGATTTAAAATGGAGAGGCTTATTGTACCAACAGACAGATGAGGAAGGTCTTAAAAATCAATTGAATGAAAAGAAAATATCTTTGTATTGTGGTGTTGATCCTACAGCGGATAGTATGCATATCGGTCATATTGTTCCACTTCTTACATTGCGAAGATTTCAACAACATGGGCATCAACCAATATTGTTGGTTGGGGGAGCAACTGGCATGATTGGCGATCCATCTGGCCGATCTGAAGAAAGACAACTTCAAACAACTGAACAGATTGATCAAAACGTTTTGGGAATCAAAAAACAAATGGAACAAATTTTCGATTTTAAATCAGAGAATGGTGCCAAAATGGTCAATAATAACGACTGGATTGGCTCGATGAGCATTATTGAGTTTTTAAGGGATTTCGGAAAGTTGTTAAGTGTAAACTATATGCTTGCAAAAGACAACGTAGCATCGCGCCTTGAAGGTGGAATTTCATTTACTGAGTTTTCTTATATGCTAATTCAAGGAATTGACTTTAACCATCTATACGACAACTACAATTGCCGTGTGCAAATCGGTGGTTCAGATCAGTGGGGAAATATTACCACAGGACTAGAAGTTATACGAAAAATGCATGAGGAAGAAACGAAAGCTTTCGGAATTACAATTCCACTAGTCACAAAAGCAGATGGTACGAAGTTTGGTAAAAGTGCAGGTGGTGCAATTTGGTTGGATGCTGAAAAAACATCTCCATATGAGTTTTACCAATTTTGGATTAATACAGCCGATGCAGACGTCATTAAATACATGAAAATCTTTACGTTCTTGGAACGAGAAGCGATTGAAGCTTATGAAGTTACAGTTCAAGAAGAACCGCATTTACGTAAAGGACAAATTGCTCTAGCTGATGAAATGACAAAACTTATTCATGGCCAAGATGCACTCGATCAAGCAATTCGAATTTCAAAAGCGCTGTTCAGTGGCGATTTAAAAGCACTTTCTGTAATTGAAATGAAAGATGCATTTAAAGATGTACCTACTTACGAAATGAATAAAGAAAATAAAAACATTGTTGACTTTATTGTGGAATCTGGTGTGTCCTCATCAAAACGACAAGCCCGTGAAGATGTGACGAATGGTGCAATATCATTAAATGGGGAACGAGTGACGGACACGGCATATGAAGTGGGTATCGCTGACCGACTTGAAGACGCATTTACAATTGTACGAAGAGGTAAGAAAAGTTATAAAATGATTAAATTTATTTAACAAACCCATTCATATGAAAAATACGTAAAGGCGGTCAACCTTAAATAGGTTGATCGCCTTATACGTATTGTAGGAAAAAATCTTATTAAAGTAGTAAAGAAATTCGGAATTTTTTTATTTCAGGGAACATTTTTATGGAAGTGTTTTTATTATAAATGTTGAATGTAAGTGCGATTTATTATGCATATAATAATAATTCGAACACAATTCAAGCTTTGAGCAGTGTTCAAAGGTAACTTGCAAGTAAAAGTATTGGTTGCTAAAATAATATTAGATATGAATATTCAGATAGCTAAAGGCCATTCAAATAGGAGGGGTAGTAATGAAGGCAACATTTTTAAGAGAAGAACATGATATGTTCCGTGACGCATTACGACGAATGTTAGATAAAGAAGCATATCCACACTATGGTAAATGGGAAAAGGAAAAAGAAATACCTAGAGAGTTTTGGTTGAAACTTGGTGAAAGCGGTTTCTTATTGCCGTGGGTGAATGAAAAATATGGTGGATTAGGGCTCGACTTCTCATATTCTATGATTCTAACAGAGGAATTGGAAAAGGTTGGGGTAGGTTTGGCTAGTGGAGTTTGTCTTCACTCCGATATTGTAAGTCCATATATCGATGCATTTGGAACTGAAGAGCAAAAACAAAAATGGTTACCCAAAAGTGTAACTGGGGAATTTATTTCTGCGGTTGCCATGACAGAACCGGGTGCGGGTTCTGATTTAGCTGGAATTCGAACGACTGCACGTAAAGAAGGAGATTTTTACATTTTGAACGGTGAAAAAACGTTCATTACAAATGGATTGAATGCAAATTATGTCGTTGTCGTTTGCAAGACGGATACGAAGGCAGAACCAGCATATCGCGGGATTTCCTTACTTGTTGTTGAAGAAGGAACGCTGGGCTTCAAACGAGGAAAGAAACTTGATAAAATCGGTATGCATTCTAGCGATACATGCGAACTCATATTTGAAGATGCGAAAGTTCCCGCCGAAAATCTTCTGGGAGAAGAAGGAAAAGGCTTTTATTATTTGATGGAACAACTACAACAAGAGCGTTTAATTGTAGCACTTCAAGTTCAAGTAGAAGCTGAGGAAATGCTAAGAATTACAATTGATTACGTAAAAGAGAGAAAAGCATTTGGTAGTCGGATTGCAGACTTCCAAAACACACAATTTAAAATCGCAGAAATGGCAACCGAAATTGATATTGGGCGCACGTACGTGAATACACTAACCGAAAGGCATATTCAAGGTGACGATATTGTAAAGGAAGTATCTATGGCGAAATGGTGGATCAGTGAAATGGCAAAGCGAGTGGCATCTGAATGCCTACAACTTCATGGAGGATATGGTTACATTGAAGAATATGAAATTGCGCGTAGATATAGAGATATCGCTGTCACATCCATTTATGCAGGAACCACCGAAATTATGAAAGGTATTATAGCTAAAAAGATCCTAAGGGAGGGGTGAAAATTATGAATCTCTCTAAGAGGTAAATATTGGCGAAAAAAGAGCAGATATTATTGAAAGCAATTTCCGTTGTAAACCGAAGTGGGTATGAAGGCGCCACAATAGTGTTCTGATCAATAGACCACGAAGAAGGTATTCAAGAATTCTATGAAAATGAAACCAGAATTTATGAAGAAACAGAAGTAAAGAAAGGGGAAATAGGTTTATGAGTAACGTATATATTATCGATGGTGCACGGACAGCCTTCACTGAATTTGGTGGGTCATTCGCAAAAGTTGACCCAACAACACTTGGAACAGCAACTGCTATTGAGGCTCTAAAGCGTTCGAAAGTACAACCCGAACAAGTAGATCATGTGATTTAAGGGAATGTCATTCATACAGGAAAGAGTGCATCCTATCTTTCACGACATATTGGGTTAAATGCAGGAGTTCCGCAAGAAGTTCCAGCCCTTACGTTGAATCGCTTATGTGGTTCTGGTATGCAAGCTGTTATAACTGCCGCTCAATCAATCATGACAGAAGAAGCGAATATCGTTCTAGCAGGTGGTGCTGAAAACATGTCACAATCACCTTATTCCAATTTTGAACAAAGATTCAGTGGATCGAAGTTGGGGAACCTTCAATTTGAAGACATGCTGCAAGCGACATTGGTCGACCAGTATACGGGATGTGGAATGAATATGACGGCTGAAAAAATGGCGGACCAATATACAATTTCACGGGAAGAACAAGATGCATTTGCAATCGAATCAAACCAACGGGCGGTGCAAGCAGTTGAAAGAGGTTTTTTTGCGGAAGAGATTGTAGCAGTAGAAGTGAAAACGCGTAAAGGCGCTGTGCTTGTTGGCAAAGACGAGCATATTAAAACGGATATCAATGCGGAAGTTATGGCGAAACTCCGTCCAGCTTTTAAAACGGATGGTACGGTTACTGCTGGAAACTCTTCAGGTATTAATGATGGGGCGGCATCACTTGTCGTTGCAAGTGAACAAGCAGTAAATGAACTCGGACTAAAACCGATTGCGCGCATCGTTTCTTGGGGGATTGTTGGTGTAGATCCTACAGTTATGGGAATTGGACCAGTACCTGCAATTAGACAGGCACTAGAACGGGCGAATTTGACAATTGAAGATATGGATATCGTTGAAATAAATGAAGCATTCGCGGCTCAATACTTATCTGTTGAAAAAGAATTGGGCTTGGATCGTTCTAAAACAAATGTAAATGGTGGGGCAATTGCCCTTGGACATCCGGTTGGAGCAAGTGGGGCAAGAATTATACTCTATGCCGCATATGAATTGAAGCGACGTAATGCAAAATATGCAGTTGCAAGTTTATGTATCGGTGGTGGCCAAGGAATCGCAATTGTGATTGCGAATGATTAAAATAGCAGTAAATTTTTCGATGAGAGCATTAGATTTACCGGAAACATTCAAAGATAAAGAGAGTAGATTCAAATGAAAACTTCTTTAGTCGAAGCAGGTTTCGGGTAAGTCTGTTTGATTTTAAAAAGTGCAGAATATATCTGTGGATATCTTCTTGTCAAAAATAAGGCGGTAATAAATAGTTTGGAAGAATATTTACAGTCTAGAATCAAAATAGCCCTAGAACCTTGATTTGACAAGGTTTTAGGGCTATTAAATTTTTTTTTGTAGGGAATCACGACTAACAAGAGTACTATCTTGTTATTCTTTTTATGATTTAATGTAAATCTTATAGGGGATGGGTGTTGGAACTAATAATTACGAATGCTATACTTTTTGTATGTAATAATAGAAATCCTAGTAATTAAAAATGAACCTTTGGCTTGCCGAGTATGTCCAAATCACGAAAGTGATATTATGTTAGATGGAAGGGCATTTTGGGTGAAAAAATTTTCTTGCTGTCTTTATCTCTTTGTACATATCTATTGTTATCCCGTCAACCTCAAGAAGTTTATAAAAGACAATAGAAAAAAAGTTGAGGTCGACAGAGAAAACCAGACTATGATATAGAAGTTCATTATGAAAACTATGTAATATATTTCGGGTTTATTAGAGAGCAATATCTAAATAAGTAAACAGCATCAAAACTTTAGTTAAAATAAAATGAATAGGTAGTGATGAAATGGGACTAAAAAGGATTTCAATTTTGATATTTATTTTGGCTTTATTGGTAGGCTGTAGTAATAAGGCGGAAAGTATCAACACAACAGACATTAAGAAATTAGTTCGGGATTATACAGTTGGAAATTTGGAAGCTGCATCTGCATCAATTACATCATCGGAACTTATCATAACTCATGAAAATAAGGAAGTAGTAACTTATGATCTTCCTGAGGATGAATTTTTTGTATCGATTGCGCCATTTATCAGTGAAACACATCCGTGTGACATTCATAGTTTAACGGGTTGTCAAGGGGAACTTGTCGAAGAGGAATTTAATGTGCATATAGAAGATTCAGAGGGTAATGTTATCCTTGATGAAAAGAAGATAACGGAAGCGAATGGTTTTATCGATTTATGGCTTCCTCGTGATGGTAAATTCAATGTAATTATCACACAAGATGATAGAGAAACAACGTCTGAGATTTCTACGTTTGATGGAGATAACACTTGTATCACAACTATGCAGTTAGGATAAAAGGGAAAGTAGTTTTCAGCTGCATATTTTCGAGGAAAAAAAAGTAGCAAACGTATCCACAATTTATAGATTAGGGGATGAATAGTATGGGATTGCGACATGGGCCAGGATCACAACATATGATGGGTTATAGCAATTACGGTTTATTCTGGATTGTGATTACAGGTGTTCTTCTGTTAATTATATTATTTTTAGTTTATAAATTAATCCAAAGAAATAAACAATCACCAAGAGAATTTGAAATTGCTAATAAAGCATTACATATTTTAAAAGAAAGATATGCACGAGGTGAGTTAACAGACGAAGAGTTCACAAGAAAAAAAGAAGTGCTGGATAATAATAAATAAAAGTTTTCGTTCCCTTTGTGAAAAGTTAGGTAGGCGTATTACGTCATAAAACTGTTATATTCACACTAATAAACGTTTTAACTCAGTTGCTGTATTCGTTGATTACCAGGAATAATTTCAGGTGACCTTAACTCATAGTATAAAAATCATAGCGTATGGGATAGAATGCCATCTGCTATGATTTGAAAAATAACTACAGTCTTTGTACTTCGTCGTCAGTTCCCTCTGGGTAGTTTGTACACTCGTGAGGAAATGTCGCTCGAAAAAAACGATAACGGTAATAGTCGAAATGCTAAGATTCCAAATCAGTCTGCATAAGATCTAAGGGGTATTGTAATATAATCGCCGTTGGCGTACTTACAATAATTCTGGATAAGTAAAGAATAGAAACAGTACCTGTTAACATTGTCGCATTAACGTTCACAGGTGCTGTTTTGTTTTTGTGAATTCGATTGAATACCGTAGTATATGATTTTTTTGCACAAATTCATTCTTCATTTCCGTAAACGTGCTTTCTGAAAAAAATGAAATACCTATAAACAATTAGATGTTTTTGTATATTTCTTAATCAATGAGCAGTAATGTGTTTTAATTCCGGATAGTCTAATATTATTCGTAAAATTTTATTTAAGGATATACGATAAACTCCTCCCGGATTATTTTACGGATGTTCTTCAATTGGTTTAGCTGTACTTATTTGAAGTTGACTTTTAGGTTCTTTATTCATAAGGCTTGCCCCTAGAATTGCAGCAATACAAACCGCACCTACAATCCAAAATGACACGGTATTTACTCCGCTGAACACTTGTTGATAAAATAAAGCCCCAAATGCTCCACCAAGTAATGGACCAACAATTGGAACCCATGCATAACTCCAATCAGATGTCCCCTTTCCAGGTATCGGTAAGAAGAAGTGGGCAATTCTTGGACCTAAATCACGCGCGGGGTTAATCGCAAAACCAGTTGTGCCTCCTAGTGATAATCCAATGGACATGACGAGAAATCCAATGATTAGTGGATTAAGCCCTTCGGTAAATTCATTGGCGCCAATCGCCAGTATCGCTAGGACAAGCACGAATGTGCCAATCATTTCACTTACCAAGTTGGAAAGCGGCTTTCTAATAGCTGGAATAGTTGAAAATATAACTAGTTTTTCATCTTCATTGTTTGCTTCCTTCCAGTGAGGTAAATAATTAAAGTAAACGATGACTGCCCCGATAAAAGCCCCAATAACTTGTGCCGAAATATATGCCGGAACGCTTGCCCAAGGGAAAGCGCCAATCACAGCTAAACCTACTGTAACCGCCGGATTAATATGGGCACCACTAATTCCACCAACCGCATAAACAGCTACTGCTACAGCGAGCCCGAAGCCCATGGTAATAACAATCCAACCAGAATCATGAGATTTAGTTTTCTTAAGCACAACGCCTGCAACAACACCGCAACCTAAAGTTACCAATATCATCGTTCCAATTAACTCGCCAAAAAATGCCGACATAGGAAATCCCCCTTAAATGAGCAGCAGCGAAAGGCTCACTTCCAGTCAAGGATAGGAAGCCTGGTCAAAAAGCGCCCATGAATGACTCATGACTAATGCATGAGCAGTTTATAGAACACCAAAATACGCGAAGTTTTTCCCATCCCTAAAATCATTGAAACGGGAAATAAAAAACATCCGCGGTGTGCTTCTTGATTTTCGAAGGATGTGCCGCGAATGCTAGAATCTTTGTTTAGTTATTTATTTTTAATCATTCCGTGCGGATCGATAACAAACTTTTTCGCTGCGCCTTTATCAAAAACTTCGTATCCGTTTGGTGCTTCATCCATCGAAATAACCGTGGCATTTA
The DNA here is from genome assembly GCF_051550205.1 of Sporosarcina sp. FA9. Taxonomy (GTDB): domain Bacteria; phylum Bacillota; class Bacilli; order Bacillales_A; family Planococcaceae; genus Sporosarcina. The sequence goes on along the minus strand of NZ_CP188819.1, from coordinate 2,388,347 downwards.
CCGCTTTCGCAATTTGAGCTTTCCCGCTTAGGATTGATTTCATTAAAAAATCATGGTATTTCATGACGGGTGTTTGACCAGTAACGAAATGATGTGCTTTTGCCCAACCTAGGCCCATTCGAATCTTTAATGTACCAATTCTAGCATCCGCATCAATTCCTCCTGGGTCTCCTGTTACGTACAAACCTGGTATCCCCAATTTTCCTCCAGCGCGTGTAATTTGCATAATCGAGTTAAGAACTGCGGCCGGTGCTTCTCCGTGATTAGGGCCGTTTCCATGCGCTTCAAACCCAACACAGTCAACAGCACAGTCGACTTCAGGCGTTCCAAGAATCTGTGCGATTTGTTCTCCTATATCGTCATGCACGCTAAGGTTAATTGTTTCACAACCAAAACTTCTTGCCTGAGCCAATCGTTCTTCAATCATATCTCCCACAATGACACACGAGGCACCTAGTAATTGTGCTGAATGTGCCGCTGCCAATCCTACAGGTCCGGCCCCTGCTATATAGACAGTAGATCCGATTTTCACACCAGCACTATATGCGCCGTGGAACCCTGTTGGGAAAATATCAGATAACATAGCTAGGTCAAGAATTTTGTCCATTGCTTGATCTTTATCTGGAAACTTTAATAATTGAAAATCAGCATAAGGAACCATTACATACTCCGATTGTCCGCCGACCCAACCGCCCATATCAACATAACCGTACGCCGATCCAGGACGGTCTGGATTTACATTATCACAAATATGCGTGTCTTGTTCTTTACAATTTCTACAGCGACCACAGGCAATATTAAAAGGTACGGAGACAAGATCTCCTACTTTCATGAATTCTACATCCCGACCAACTTCAATGACTTCTCCTGTTATTTCATGTCCTAATGCGAGCCCGCTAGGTGCTGTTGTTCTTCCGCGTACCATGTGCTGATCACTTCCACAAATATTTGTAGCCACAACTTTTAGAATAACGCCGTGTTCGCACTTGCGGCCGACATTCAGCGGATTTACCCCGGGTCCATCTCGTAACACCAAATCTGGATATCCAATATCTTCAACCGCTACCTTGCCAGGTTCTTTATACACAACAGCACGATTTCCAGAAGCTTTGTATTCGGCTACCCGTCTTTCTACAAGATTATCAACAGCTTGACTATTTCCTGACATGAACATTACCCCCTATAGTAGTTTGTGCTTGCACTCTATTTAGTTGCAAGTACCGTGCCAAGTAGGTAACACCTTAAAAACTAGTATTCTGGTTAAATGAATAGTTTGAATTGTTTCACTTTGTATCAATTGAGTGTATAATTAAGGAACAATAATTAAAAAACTATCAACTAATCAAACTACTAAAGTATAATCCGTGTAATTTTCACAGAAAATATTATAAGAGGTGAGATTCCTGCTAGAAGAGAGCTTGTTTGAGGAGAAAATGATCAAAGATTCATGGAAGCGTTGTGAAATGTATGGATTTAAGCCTTCGGATTTCATTGACAGTATCGTTTTAGATCATAAACAAATTCTTGGGGTTCTCAAAAAGAATCAAGAACTTACCGATTTTGCTATCCCCGTTTTGGAGAAATTATATCCTGAATTCAAAGAAATGGAGCACATAGTCTCACTAGTTGACCGCCATGGAACAATTATTTACACTTTAGGAAATGAAAATCTAGCTCGTGAAGTACAAATGCAAGTGGGGACAAATTGGCTAGAGAACGCAAGGGGAACCAATGCAATGGGGGTTGCGTTATATGAGAAGAATCCTATTAGGGTTCATGGTGATCAGCATTTTATAGAATCGGCGCAATTTCTAACATGTGCTGCTTCCCCTATATTTTCAGCCTCAGGGGTAGTGATTGGGGCTATTAATATTAGCGGGGAAATAGAAAAGTATCACCCCTATACTTTTTCACTCGCCCAACTTATAGCAGATGACATTGGAAGTAAAATTACGCTTCAACATTTGGAAAAAGAACACCGCCTTACTCTTAAAGAGCTTGATTTTAGTATTAATAAATTTGTCACGGTTCCATTCCTAACATTAGATAAGGAAAATCGAATAATACGTGCTAATAATCGGGCGAAAATCATCTTAGGCGAAGATCATATTGGTCGAAAACTAAATGATAACGACCAGTTTGTAATTGAAACAATTACAAGCAGTTGCCGGAATTTTGGCCGGTCAATAGCTATTCATCAAAAAAAGAACAATGAAAAGCGCTTATATACATTTTCAGATGTTAAAGGGGCTTGTCCCCGTGTCTTACGTGTAAAAAAACTGGCTGAAAAAGCTGCAGTTACTGATATCTCTATTCTACTAAGTGGGGAGACTGGGACAGGTAAAGAATTGTTTGCCCAATCAATCCATTCATCGAGCCTGCGTAGTCATTCACCTTTTATTGCTGTAAACTGTGGGGCGATTTCCGAATCCCTCATCGAAAGTGAACTTTTTGGCTATGTTGGCGGGTCTTTTACGGGTGCCAATCAAGAAGGTAGGAAAGGGAAATTTGAAGCCGCCCAAAATGGCACTCTTTTTTTAGATGAGATAGGTGATATGTCTCTCCGCGGGCAAGTTACCTTGCTCCGGGCATTGCAGGAGAAGGAAATTACACCTGTTGGTAGTACAACAAGCAAAGCGATAGATGTTAGGATTATCGCTGCAACGAATAAAGATTTATTGAAAGAAGTTAAAGAGAATCGTTTTCGTGCGGATTTATATTACCGCATAAAAGGGATACAAATAACACTTCCATCACTGCGGAAACGAAGTGATCTAATACAAGTAGCAATTGGCTTGCTAGAGGAGAAAAGCTATTCAAGCTTCGCGCTTTCAGAAGAAGCAAAGCAGAAGATTTTATTGCACAAATGGCCTGGAAATATCCGTGAGCTAATGAGTGTTCTTGTAGAAGCTTCCTTTTTATCTGAAGGAAAAGTGATACGTTCCGATGATATCCGAATTGAAACTGATTACATGGAGATAGATAGTAATGAGGGCATAGAGCCATTAAAAAGCGCGGAAAAATCGGTGATTGAAAAATATATGAGAATTGCTGAAGGGAATATAAGTGTAGCTGCGGAGCGGCTCAAAATTAGCCGTAATACGCTTTATCGTAAAATAAAAGAATACAATATTGAGTTCTAAAAATTAAGAAATAGCTGTTGGTCACTCCAAATAGGAGTGACCAACGGCTATTTTATATCTAAAACAAAGAGATGACTAAGTTACTTGTGTAACGATTGAAATTAGCGTAGACAGTGTTTATAATGTGGTGAAATCTTCACCGGATGATGAATAAGGATAGGCATAATGAATTTAAGAAGAGGCAATCCAAAGTAAAAACCTTTGGACTGCCTCTTCATTATTTTCGGGAGACTATATTATGTTTGCGAAAAAAATGTATTCATCTCTAAGGAACATTCTTGTTCCTTAGGATCATTGAAGTTTATTTCAGGGTTTAATTTGTTCCATATAACTTTTAATGTCGTTTTCAGACATTTCCCCTGTTATAATCTTTACAATCTTGCCATCTGGATTAATAAGAAGAGTGGTTGGTAGTGGTTTTACATTATACGTTTGCATTACACTTTTTGTAGTATCGATTAAGGTAGGGAAAACCATTCCATATTGCTCCGCGAATGCTCGAACCTTCAAGTCTGATTCTGCGATATTAACTGCTAATATTTGAACTCCTTGGTCTTTATAAACTTGGTATTGCCGACCCATCGCAGGCATTTCCTTTTTACAGGGTGCACACCAAGTTCCCCAAAAGTTTAAAAAGACGCCTCGACCCTTATACTCCGATAACTGATGGCTTTCCCCGTTCAAATCAAAAAGTGCAAAATCCGGTGCAATATCCCCGACTTGTAAAACATCGTATTTTTCTTTTGCAAAACTGGTGTATATTGTAAAGACAATGGCTGCTGCCAAAACGATTAGAACGACTGATCTCATGATTAAACGATTCTTTTTATTTTTCAACTACTGAATCCCCCTAACAAAATTCTTCGGGAGTTTAAAGCATACCCGAAATGTTATTTTCGTTATGATTATACTAATGAGATATCAAAAGAATGTGCAGACACAAAGACGTCACGAATACTTATGGATTTCTAAGTCAGAAACGTGTCTGCATATCTTTTTCACAATCTTTTTCTATACTAATTATATGAGGTGGTTCATATGCATAAAATCTCAACAAAGTTAGCTGCTTACTTTATCGTTGCTTTTCTTGTTCTGGAAACGATTCTTATGGTTTATTTGCACCAAAACATCATTCACGCAAGAGTAGATGAAGAATATTCACGCCTATTAGCGAGCGGATCTAATCATAGAAATGTACTAGAAGACCATTATTCAAAAGAAACGATAACCCATATTGTTTTGATGGAAGCTGGAAAAGGCAGGGAAGTCATTATTACGGGATTGAATAATGAGATTATCCGAAGTTCAGATGAAGATGTTGAAATTTATTCATCTTACCTTAGCTTAATTCGGAGTTCTGATATTCAAAATGACCAAATCATTATACCTGAATGGAAAGATTCCCCGTATATTGTAAGTGCGCATCCATACGAAGTAGAAGGGGGGCCATCTGGATATGTTGTAATGTTTCAAAGCAGTCAGCCGATTGAGCGGTTAGTTAGTAAACTAAATCAACACTTCGGATTGGCAGGTGGAGCAAGCATCATTATCCTATTTATCATCTATACCATCCTATCCAAATTTCTAACTCGACCTTTGATTCGAATGAAAGAAGCAACGGAGAAATTAAGTGAAGGGAACTTCAATGTAAGTCTTCCAGCAATGGGAAATGACGAACTAGGAGAATTATCGATTGCAATCATGAAATTGGCAACGGACCTGGACAGGATAAAGAAAGAACGTAATGAGTTTCTTGCATCCATTTCTCATGAACTTGGTACCCCTTTGACTTATTTAATAGGGTATTTGAAAGTGGCGATGAGAGATGAGCTGACAGAACAAGAAAGAAATCATTATTTACAGATTATTGCAGAAGAATCTAATCGTATGAAAGATCTTGTGAAAAACTTAATGGATTTAGCAAAAATGGATGAAATGACGTTCACTGTAACTAAAATTGATTTTTCAGCCAAACAGTTTATCGAGGATATTCGTCAACTCGTTTACCCATCATATAAACTGAAAAAAATTGGGCTCGAGCTAATATGTAAAGAGGATTTTAACATTCATGCAGACCCTTTAAGATTAGAACAGATTGTATTAAACCTTTTAGACAATGCTTTAAAGTACTCAGATGAGCTTACAAAAGTGACGTTAGAAGTACGTAAAGACAAACAATATACCGTGGTATCGGTCACGGATGAAGGAATAGGAATTCCGTTAAATGAAATTGATTTGGTTTTTGAGAAACTATATAGAATTGAAAAGTCTAGGTCTAGAACCTTCGGGGGATCAGGCCTTGGACTTGCAATTGTGAAGGAACTTGTAGAGGCACATGACGGAACGATTGATGTAAAGAGTATGGTAGGTGAGGGAAGCACATTCACAATTAAAACCTAAACAAATAAGGGGCCATGCAGATGCGAACGATTTTACTTATAGATGACGAGCAAAGGATGCTTGATTTACTTGAGTTGTTTTTAGTACCCCATGGTTTCAGATGTATAAAAGCAGATAATGGAAAAGATGGATTAGATATAGTACGGAAAGAACAAATTCAACTTATTTTGTTGGATGTTATGATGCCAAATATGGATGGTTGGGAAGTATGTCGGGAAATACGCAAACTTTCTGATGTTCCAGTAATTATGCTTACAGCAAGGACGGATAAGAGGGATTTAGTAAAAGGTCTAGATAATGGTGCAGATGATTATATAACAAAACCATTCGATGAAGGAGAGCTAACGGCTAGAGTGAACGCAATACTACGTCGTTATCATCAAGAAGAGGAAAAGTCCGAAAATGCAGTGTATGGTGATTTTATATTGAACAGAGAATCCTATTCATTACACTATAAAAATAGACAAGCACAGCTGACTTTAAAAGAGTTTTACATTATTGAAGCTCTAATTACTCAGCCGAAAAGAACATTTACGCGAGACCAATTAATGCATGCGGCTTGGGAATATAACACCTATACAGATATTCGAACTGTAGATTCCCATATTAGAAATTTAAGAGATAAACTAAAAAATGCTGGATTTCCTAATGAAGAGTTGTTGAAGACAGTTTGGGGAATTGGGTACAAATGGATTTAAAGGAGAAAGACAATGACAAACAAAATAAAGTTATTCGTAGGATTACTATTAATGGTTGTAGTTATGGCTGCATGTAACAAGGGAAGTGAACCCTATTCATTCGAAGAGGTTAAAAATAATGAATTTGAACATTTACATGGTCTAGGATATATAAATGGTGGACCAGATATTGTGATTTCAACGCATGACGGACTCTACGAATACGCTAAAGGCGGATGGAAAGAAGCGAATAGCGAAAAGCATGATTATATGGGCTTTCAAACTATACGTGAAGGCTTTTTCTCGAGTGGTCATCCTGAACCTGGTTCCGATTATAAGAATCCGTTAGGTCTTGTTAAAAGTACAGACCGCGGTGCAAGTTTTGATAAGTTAGCGTTCTACGGTGAAATAGATTTTCATTATCTTGCGGCAGGTTATGACTCAAACGCAATTTATGTGCTAAATGAAATACCGACTAATGAGATGTCAGATGGGCTTCACTATACGCTAGATGAAGGTGCAACTTGGGAAAAGACTTCTTTGAATGAATTCAATTCAGAGTTCATCTCAAATTTGGCTGCCCACCCATCACAGAAAGAGATGATTGCTATAGGGAGTAAAGACGGCATATTTATTTCAAAAGATTATGGCGAAAAGTTCGAACTATTAAATGATGCCAAAATGGTTTTATTTGTTGCGTTGACTGAAAATGGTGGATATTATGCGAGCTATGAGAATGAAACGACAGCACTTAAATCATTCACATTCGACAATCATCAGGAAAATTCTATTCAACTGCCGAACGAAGAAATGAATCCAATCGCATTCATAGCAGTAAATCCAGAAGATGATCAAGAGATTGTTATCGCAACGCATAATAATGATATTTACTTGACGAAAAATAAAGGTCTTAATTGGAATGAACTTGCTGTGAATGGCCAACTGGCGAAATAATAAAAAGTAGGTGCTTACTATATGTATGGATTGATGTCGAGAGTAAGTGAGATGATTACGAATCCAGTTAACATTCTTATCAGTTCATTTGAACAATATCCTATTGTAGTTGCGCTGCTTTTAGGTTTAATGGGGGCTGTCGCTCCATGCCAACTCACAGGGAATATGAGTGCAATTACTTTATACGGAAACCGAACGATACAAATGAAGCATAATACAGGAGATATTATCGCCTTTATTGCCGGAAAAGTAGTTGTGTTTAGTGGTCTTGGATTATTCGTTTGGTTCCTTGGTGAATCATTCGAATTTGCGTTGATTGACTTCTTTCCTGTATTTCGCAAAATAATAGGTCCGCTCGTTATCTTAACGGGACTTGTTTTAATAGGTGTTCTAAAGCTTGGCCTACTTCAGAAGTTAACAAATTATATTCCAATGCGATTACAAAATGGAAAGCTTGGGTCTTTCTTATTAGGTGCTAGTTTCTCCTTAGCTTTCTGTCCGACGATGTTCGTTCTTTTTTTCCTATGGTTAATGCCACTTGTTGCAACTACTTCATATGGTTTGATATTGCCCGTTGTTTTCGGTGTAGCAACATCAATCCCCCTTCTAATCCTTTTTTTCTTAATATGGTTCTTTGATGCGAAGCGACTCATTATGAAGACAAGCATGAGGATAGGAAGAATTGTGCAACGTTTGGCGGGAGCTATTCTTATTTTCATAGGAATAGCTGACACAATCACATATTGGGGAATATGATTTATCAAGAGTATTTATCATTTGAAATTTTATTCTTTGAACTTCTTTATTGATAATGATAGTATAGGGGTATAGGGTATGTATAATTGGTGAGGAGGGAGTATCATGGTAGAAACTACAAAAACAACTGTCCAACCAAATAAACAACAACTTCTAAACCGTTTAAAGCGCGTTGAAGGGCAAGTAAGGGGTATACATCAGATGGTCGAGAACGACCGTTACTGTGTGGATATTCTACATCAAATCAGTGCGATTCAATCAGCCATGAACAAAGTATCCTTAGCTTTACTGGAGGATCATACACATCACTGTGTAGTGAAGGCGATTAAAGGACAAGATGGTGAAGCAGCGATTAAGGAATTAATGGATGTAATGAAAACAATGACGAAATAATATAATTAGTTTTTTATTCACGCGTGAGATATCTGAGGGTAGTGTTAATAAAAATAAAAGGAGGCGTTTACTATGAAGGAAACGTTAAAAGTAGAAGGTATGTCATGTAATCACTGTGTAAATTCAATCGAAACGAATGTCGGAAAACTTAGCGGTGTTTCTGCGGTTAAAGTAAATTTGGGGGACAAAGAAGTTGCGGTGGAGTTCGACAACGAAGCTACTTTGGCTCAAATTAAGGAAACAATTGAAGATCAAGGCTTTGATCTAGCTTAACTTCATTTTGACTTACACCGTATGGGGTATAAAGCGGTGGATGCGATTATACTTTTGGGTATAATCTTTCTTTTTAATAATAATATACCCCTACCAAGTATTGGAGGAGAAGCAAATGGCAACAACAGAAAAGACCTTGCAAATTCAGGGCATGACTTGTTCAGCCTGTGCAAACACCATTGAAAAAGGATTATCGAAAATAGATGGTGTTGAGAAAGCGAACGTCAACTTTGCCATGGAAAGTACTACAATCACTTATGATCCGACGAAGACAAATATAAAAGAATTTACTGAACGAGTTGAAAAACTTGGTTATCATATCATACAAGAGAAGGAAACTTTCGATATTACGGGAATGACATGCTCAGCATGTGCGGTGAGAATTGAAAAACGTATTAATAAGATGGACGGTGTTTCGAAGGCTAACGTCAACTTTGCAATGGAAACACTCGCTGTCGAATATGACAGTAAACAAATCCGACCTACAGATATGATTATTGCAACCAAAAAAATGGGTTTTGAATTAATTCCCAAGCAAGACAATAAAGATAAGATGGATCATAAAGAACAAGAAATTAAAAGCCAAACAAGAAAATTCATTTTCTCATTAATATTGACGATTCCATTGTTCTGGACGATGGTTGCACATTTCGAGTTTTTATCATTTATCTATATGCCTGAAATACTTATGGATCCCTGGCTACAACTTGCACTTGCAACACCTGTTCAATTTATCGTCGGTGCTCAGTTTTATAAAGGGGCATTTAATTCACTTAGAAATAAAAGTGCGAACATGGATGTTTTGGTTGCGTTAGGTACGAGTGCAGCATATTTCTACAGTCTCTATTTATCATTTGAATGGATGAATGCGGGGAGTGTTGGAAGTCCCGAACTGTATTATGAAGCAGCAGCCGTCATTATTACGTTAATTGTACTAGGTAAATTATTTGAAGCACGTGCAACAGGAAAAACGAGCCAAGCAATTCATAAATTACTTGATTTACAGGCTAAAACGGCAAGAGTGTTAAGAGACGGCGTTGAAATGGAATTGCCGATTGAGCAAGTAATTGCGGGAGATACGATCATTGTAAAACCTGGAGAAAAGATTCCGGTGGACGGCGAAATTATTGAAGGGCGTTCCGCAATTGATGAATCAATGATTACGGGTGAAAGTCTTCCGATTGATAAAGTACCGGGTGATTCAGTCATTGGTGCGACAATTAATAGGAACGGTTCTTTGCAAATCAAAGCAACAAAAGTAGGGAAGGATACAGCATTAGCACAAATTGTGAAGGTAGTTGAAGAAGCACAAGGATCAAAGGCAGATATTCAACGCTTGGCGGATAGAATTTCAGGTGTTTTTGTACCGATTGTCGTCGTTATCGCAGTTGCGACATTCTTCATCTGGTATTTCGCGGTAACACCAGGAGATTTCCGTTCGGCATTAATTCCAACGATTTCAATTTTGGTTATTGCTTGCCCATGTGCTTTAGGATTGGCAACGCCAACGTCAATTATGGCTGGTTCGGGTAGAGCCGCTGAAATGGGTTTGCTCTTTAAAGGCGGAGAACATTTAGAGAATACTCGTTCTATCGATACAGTTGTGTTGGATAAAACAGGAACAGTGACAAAAGGTCAACCTGCGTTAACGGATATTACAGTGACGGCAGGCTTTACGAAAGACGAAGTTCTACAATTAGCTGCCGCAGCTGAAAATCAATCCGAACATCCTTTGGCACAAGCAATTGTTAAAGGTGCAAAAGAAAAGGGTTTATCCTTACTTGAAGTAACTGATTTCGAGGCATTACCGGGTTATGGGATTCAGGCGAATGTCAGTGGTAAAGTAGTGTTAGTCGGTACAAGAAGGTTAATGAATGAACGTGGAATTGAGATTTTAGATTCGGAAGTTTTGATGGAAAAACTTGAGAGTGATGGGAAAACAGCGATGCTGATTGCTGTTGATAACAAACTTGCGGGTGTCGTTGCAGTAGCAGATACGGTGAAAGAAACGTCCAAAGAAGCGATTGCCAGAATGCGCGAATTGGGTCTTGATGTCATCATGCTAACAGGTGACAACCAACGCACCGCAGAGGCAATTGCGCGCCAAGTTGGCTTAACTCACGTTATCGCGGAAGTGTTACCAGAACAAAAAAGTGATGAAATTAAAAAGTTACAAGATCAAGGCAAGAAAGTCGCCATGGTCGGGGACGGAATCAACGATGCGCCGGCACTTGCGATGGCAGACATCGGAATGGCAGTCGGAACGGGTACGGATATTGCAATTGAAGCGGCGGATATCACGCTTATGCGCGGCGATTTAAACAGCGTTGCAGATGCGATTATCATGAGCCGAAAAACAATGCGCAATATTAAACAAAACCTATTTTTCGCTTTCTTCTACAACACAGTCGGAATCCCAATTGCGGCTATTGGCTTATTGGCCCCTTGGGTTGCAGGTGCAGCGATGGCATTTAGTTCTGTGTCGGTTGTATTGAATGCTTTGCGTTTGCAAAAAGTTAATTTGAAATAATGATTTGTACGATTGTGTCCAAGGAAAAAATAAGCATAAAAAAGAGTAGGACTGGGGAGTTATTCCTAATCCTACTCTTTTTCATTCGAAAATTGTAAATAACAGGTGCTGAACCCAGTCTTACATTGCTTGGTAGTTTTCAGTCTACTTGACAATCAGTGTTGACTTCATATCGTCATGTCCCGCTCCGCAAGGAATATTGCAATAGATTGTATACTCACCTGGCTCGGTAGGTGTGAATGTTGCCTCCCCGTCGCCCTGAATGTCCACATCAAGGCCATCGATAGCAATCCCGTGCATGCCTTCTTCGTTTGCAAAAGTTATTTTAACCTCTTCACCAGCTTTTACGGTGTATTCTGCCTGATTGAAATCAAAGTTTACTGCTGTAATATTAATTTCATCACTAGCAGTTGCACCTTCCGTAGAGGCGGTATTATCTACCCGCCCCGTTTCGTCACTTGTATCATTTCCACCGCAAGCGGCAAGAACAAACAAAACACTTAAGAAAACCGATGACAATAACCATTTCTTCAAAATGAAAACCTCCTTTATATTTGAGGATGGATTTCTTTGTATCCCTCTTATACATAATGATAGCTGTGATATATCCATTTTCTATGGAGAGGATAAGACAAAATTATGAACGAGTATTATTAAGTAGTAAACTTACCTTTATTCAATAATGCATAGATGAAAAAAGTGCCCCAAATGCCACGAATAGAAGCATCTACGAGATTAATCTGCCTTTTAGGGTTCCCATAATATATGCAGAATGTATGCATTTATTATGACGGTTTTCATACACATCTTTCACCTGCATAATTTTTTCATATTATTTTGTTACACTACAAATGAAATAATCGAAAGAAAAGGGGAAATTGGTAATGAAAAAAAAAATAAAAATTACTGTGCTAGCGATTAGTATATTGGTTATAAGTGGTTGTAGTAATGCGAATTCACAACCAAATCATTCCATGATGAATAATGAAGAAATGGATGATTCAATGATGAATATGGATGGAAATATGATGGGAAATCGACATATGAGCCATGATGGGGTCGTAAGTTTAAATGACTCAACAGGGGAAAATGAATTAAAAATCCCTGCCATGCTTGAACGTGATAACAAGGAGGAAGTCGCATACACCGTTCGAGCACAAATAGGGAAAACCGAAATATTTGATGGTATTGAAACAAATACGTATGGCTACAATGGAACATTTTTAGGACCGATGTTACGTTTGGAGAAAGGTGACACAGTGAAAATCAGGGCGATTAATGAGCTCGATGAGAATACAACATTTCATTGGCATGGGCTGGAAGTAGCGGCAGATGCAGACGGTGGGCCCCATGATGTGATTAAACCGGGTGAAGAAAAGATTATTGAATTTAAAGTGGAACAAGAAGCGGCAACACTTTGGTTTCATCCCCACCCAGAAGGGAAAACTTCTGAACAGGTATATAACGGCCTTGCAGGTTTGGTTTATATCGAAGATGACAATTCAAAAAGTCTGGGATTACCAACTGATTATGGGAAGAATGATATACCGTTAATTTTTCAAGATAAAACATTTGACGATAAAAAACAATTGAATTACAGAGCTGCAATGAACGATGACGGAACAATCGGGGATACGTTATTAATCAATGGAACACTCAATCCCAAGTTGACTGTAAACAAAGAGAAAGTACGTCTCCGTTTATTAAATGGATCGAATGCGAGGAATTTCACATTTAAATTGAATACAGGGGATTCCTTTATTCAAATAGCAACGGATGGCGGCTTTTTGAATGCACCAGTGACACTTAACGAAATTACACTGACACCTTCAGAACGAGCAGAAATAGTCGTTGACTTTTCACAATTGAATCTAGAAAATGGCTTGGCATTAATAAATGAGGATGGGTCTGTCCTTTTACCATTTGAGGTTTCTGATCAAAGCGGAGCAATTAGCAGAATTCCGGGTGAAATGAATGATTTTTCATTGACAGTAGAAGAGAAGGATTTGCCAGTCACAAAGAAGGTGGAACTCTTTGGGATGATGGATATGGTAATGATTAATGGAAAGAAGTTTGATGCGGATAGAATTGACTTCACACAACAGCAAGGGGTCACTGAAGTATGGGAAATTTACAATAGACCCGACATGATGGGTGGAATGATCCATCCGTTCCACATTCACGGCACGCAGTTTAAAATAATCTCAAGAGATGGGGAAGAACCATCAGAATATGAACAAGGTTGGAAAGACAGTATAGCCGTTCATCCAGGGGAGCGAGTAAAAATAGCTATCCAATTCAATCATAAAGGTGTGTACATGTTCCATTGTCATATTCTTGAACATGAGGACAATGGTATGATGGGACAAATAGAAGTGAAATAGACTTGTTTCAGTTGTATAGGAAGAATTGTAAAGTTAAGCAATTAATATTAAAACAGCCAGTGTGCATAAAATCTAAGCCGTTCGGTTTTGAATCGCAATAACTGAAAAAACAATCAAAGTTGACTAGCATTTAGGTATCAATTAATTAACGATTTAGAATAGGTTTTAGCACACCATTTATACTCATTAATTAGCATCGCAAATGCGATGCTTTTCTATATTAAAAGGGTATTTTGGGGCTTCTCTGGTATATTGAAGTATGAAAGAAATTTATTGCTGTTCAACAGGCACTCTTTAGTGAAATAAATTATCTTAGGAAAAGGGGAGGGAAAATGTTAGTTTTTATTGTAATTACAACTCTTATTTTCTTGCTGTATATCTATATCAATCGTTTCATTTTGAAACGAAAATTAAACATTGAAGAAAAAAGGTTACACATGTTTTCAAAAGATAGAAATAATTTTTTTTTAATTGCAGAAATCATCGCAATCATTGCATTCACAGTCATCAGTATAGTTTATATCGATATTGCTTTGCCTACTAATTTTTCACCGACCTTTATCCCGAAGCTTACATTTGTATTTCTATTTGTTATACAAGTAATCAGAGGTTTGGAGCTTTGGGTGTTTAATCGGGAAGAAAAATTATATTATTATCAATCTTTGGGTGCTGCATTGTTTCTTATTATGTTTTTCATTTTTTACTTCTCAGAAAATTATTTAATATAGCTTTTTAAATTATTTGCATCGATGAATCAATTGTATAACTTTTATTATGAGAAGATAATTTCAGAATGGGGTGCGTTAACTGGATAACTAAAGTGAAAAAGCAATCCCATTGGCAAGGCATTTAGTATAGCAATAAAAATAAAGGGGCTAAAACCATTGTGGTTTAAAGCCCCATTTCATATGTTTTGTAATGATCTGCACCCTTTAAGAGAACCCGTTGCCTGAAGGGTGTCTGTTTTTTGATTGTTTGACCACTTATGCCTTAACAGTAGCTTTTGTTTTATGATAGAACTCAATAAAGTTATGAACAACCGAATCCAAGAAATCAATTGTAGCTTTATCCGTAAGTTCGCCAGTTTCATTCATTTTTTCATGAACTGAACCAACATATACTTCATTACCTGGAAGTACAGCAGGTGCTAATGCCGGGTTAGAAAGAATTTCTCTTAAGTGAAGTTGCGCACGGATACTTCCGAATTGCCCCATAGAAGACCCTACTATAAATGTCGGCTTGTTTTGAAGTGTGAAATCCCCGCCACGTGATAACCAGTCAATGGCATTTTTCAATGCGCCTGGAATGGAGAAGTTATATTCAGGAACTGCAAATAGTACAGCATCCGAATCTTTAACATTATTTTTAAAATCTAGAACATTTGCTGGTGGATTGCTTTCTATATCAATTGAAAACATTTCGAGATCATTAACAAAGACAGGTGTAATTTCTAACTGCCCTGCATAACGCTTTCTCATATGTTCAACCAATTTCAAGTTGAATGACGTAGAACTTGTACTTCCAATTATTGCTTTAACTTTAATCGACACATCAAAAACTCCTCTATAATTTTTAATCAACATCATTAATAATATACCTTGCTTTCAAGACATTCAACCAATCTGTTTTAGGAGACTGAACAAAATACCCAATTCATTTATTTATATATATACACTGCCATCTTAAACTATTATAAGCCCCAATCAGCCCGGAAATCCCGTTGTTTAATGTATAAACCGAAAGAAAAGCCCTGGAATGATGTGACCCCTAACAGTTAGAGTATTATATTAAGCAGTTAATTTGCTGGTGTGGAGACGGTATTGAACCGGCCTCATTCCAGCTAATTTTTGTTTGATACGTTTGTTATTATAATAATGAATATTAGACTCAATATCTTTTTTTAACTCCTAATATGTGCGAAAAGGTAGACCATAATACTTTTCTTGTTTCAAAATGCCAAAGAAGCTGTCCATAGGTGAATTATCAAAACAGTTTCCCTTGCGGGACATGCTTTGAAATAGGCTGGTTGCTTCAAGGAACTTCTTGTTCGATGAAGCGATCAGCGGTGGATTCGTAAATTCGAATTGAAGTGCCGTTTGTAGATATGGTGCTCCTGTCCTTTTTATAAAGCTTAGTACATCAAGCTTGAATCGAACAGAATATACATCATTCGCATTATTTTTTATTAATCCTACTGCACCATGTTTTTTATATATGCTCACCCAAAATCTAATTTGAGTTTTAGATTTTACATCGTATTTCATAGCCAACTTTCTAAATCCAAGTCATCTATCCAGATACTCAAAACAATCTTGACATTAAATTCATTGCTATATTTAGCCATAATAAAACACCCCGAAAGTTAAAATTAGATAATAACTCTAACTTTCGGGGTGCACATCTTAATAAACAGAGTAAGTTTCAGATGTTTATCCTCCTATTTATAGCGTTGAGTGATGGGGGGGCTATAATGTGAATTATCTAGCATTATTTAAAAAAGCATTCACAGGCGTAACAAACATTCACGATAGTTTCTTTCATGGGCACGCAACGCTATTGGCTAGCACTATCTTACCGAAATCTTTTAAATATTTTAAATATTGTGTTGACCAGAGAGTAGTTAGATGTTATCTTTGATTTAGGATCCAACACAACAATATCCACTTCTAGTTAGATTTTAAGAAAAGGAGATTGATAAAAATGAGTGACACAAAAACGACCAATTCACTAGAATACATTAACCCTGAAGGTGCAAGCCCTGCACAAGGACTATACTCACATGCGACACGAGTTGAAAGCGGTCCATTGTATTTCATTGCCGGTCAGCTATCAGTTGCCGCAGATGGTAGCGTTGCAGGAAAAGGTGATTTTGAAGCCCAGTTTCATCAAATTTTTAGTAACCTTAAAGATGTTCTTCATGGACTAGGTGCGACTCACAGCGATATTGTTAGGTTCAATACCATATTGGTTCATTCACAGGATATTGAATTATTCATGAAACTGCGTGAAGAGTATTTTCCAACCATTTTTAAAGACAAGTACCCTCCTAACACTTTAATCGTCGTCGACCGACTTGTTAAAGAAGAGTTTCTACTAGAAATTGAAGCAATTGCGATTGCAAAATAATAAAAATAAGTTAGGAATCTTACAATTTAAACACAGATGACAATAATCATCAATTAGATCATTGGAAGTGGATTTATACAGGGTGTTTTTCAATACCTAGTATTTTTGACCGCCCCACTTATAGGTTATATTACTTGGGATCCTAAGTAATATAACCTATTCACTTAGATAAAAGGAATCTGCTGTTAATCTATAAAAATAGTTGTATAGTCGTTGAATAGTATGATAATTTAGGTCTTATCAAATAGATCCAATTGGCGGTAACTATACTACTTTTATATTATGATTCTGCCTTAATATACTTGTCTGACAATAAGCCTGTGGGGGTGTAAATATGGAAATAGATTTGGATGAATTTATTATAACAATGTTAGGTAGGAAAATGACAACACAAGAATGGGTAACGGATATTGTTCGCAAAGCAATATTGAATGGATATTATGATGATGGGAAACCAATTGATACGACTGAATTAGCAAATAAACTAAGTGTCAGTAGAATGCCGGTCCGTATGGCGTTGTCACAATTGGAAAGTGAAGGTTTGGTATTACTTGAACCGCATAAAAAACCTTTTGCTGTCATGCTATCCCCGGAAGAGGTGATGAAAATTTGTGATATCCGTTGTGAGTTAGAAGCCTTAGCTGGGAAACTTGCAATAAAAAAGATTACAGATAAAAATATACAGGAGTTAAATGAACTAATTATCAAAATGGAAAATACAAATGACACGAATGAGTATATGCTATTTAATAATGAATTTCATAATACTATTAACGTAATAGCGGGTAATGAAGTATTACAAAACCTTATTAACCAATTAAGAAATAATGTAGAAAGGTATTTGAAAATATATCTGCATGATCCCTTGAATAGTAAAGCGGCAAACGATGAGCATAAAAGTATTTTACAAGCTTTTAAGGAAAGAGATTCCAACAAAGTCGAAGTATGTATTCGTAGTCATTTAATACATACATGTGAGTCAGTCATCCACTTTTTAAATGAATCCAAAATAAATCAGTTTGTAAACTTTTAATTTATGAATTTAGTTACAGTCTTAGTAGTTGGCTCTGCGTCAAGTTCCCGAAACTTAAAAGTTCCTTTCTAAATCAACAGTTATACTATGGCGGACCTGTATTTTAAGAAACCATTTAATGTGGAATTACTCTTAACAATTTTTTCGAGACACGGAAAATAAAGTCCATGGGTGCAGTCTCTGAACTTGAAAATTGTAAGGTTATTCGGGAAAGTAGATTCACTTACCTTATCAGGCTGCTTCGCTATGACAAGGCCCACTTAGTCGCCGAAGAAAATTATTACATGGATTCGTTTTAAATTGTACTATAGTTCGATGAATTAAATGAGTGCTTAATGTAAAAGGTGAAAGCGCTTACACGTAGCCATGCAATAATTTAATCCATTTTTCGTCCAGAATGATCAAAGTAATGATGTACTTCTATAAATACCAGTTCTGTTTTCGTTGTCTTTACTAATAATACTATCACCGACTATAGGAGAAACCTTGTTTTTAGGATTAATTTTCAGCACTTATTATGAAGACCAGGTTTTTAATTTATTTTAATTACTTTATAGTTCAAATTACCACTATTTATCCCATTTTATATTATCCTTTTATCGACGGTTGGATTACCCTTTGGAACAGTATGCCCAAATAAAATGAGCATATATTAAATTGGAATTTGAAAGTATATTATATGATGTTTTTATTTTATTGACTGTAAATAAAGTGGTAGTTTTGCCTTTCAATAAAATTGAAAAGAAAGGGGGTGTTGTAAGTAGGAAAAACTTGACGTGAAGTTAGTAAAATTCAAGTTTATGGGAAAAATGTAATGCCTGTAATTATTTATACGAAAGTTGGAGTATTTGGTCATAGGTCCTGGATTGTTGGAATGGTTTAATTAGTAGGTAATTTTATGATTCTGTTAGATTTTATAAGTCTATTTAATTAAACGTAAAATAGACGTTTATTTTATCAGGTTGTTTTTTTGTATAGTTGGGTATAAATGCGAACTGTAATATTCCACAATATCTCAATAAGTTATATGATTTGAATATTATATTGGAGGTGTTTCTTAATGAAGAAGTATATTAGAATTCCTTTTATTCTGTTGGCTGTCATCTTTACAACAATAGGTTGCTCAGAAGAATCCTCGGAAAAAGAAACCATCGCAACTATTGATCAAAATCAAGCACCAATTGAGTGGAGATTGCAATCCAGTTGGCCGGCAGGGATTGAAATACAAAGGCAAGCAGATTCATTTGCCGAAAAAGTAACGGAAATGAGTGGCGGTCGACTTAATATAACAAGCCTACCCTCCGGTTCTGTAGTAGGTGGACTTGAAGTATTTGATGCAGCTGAAAATGGTGTAATTGATGTAGCACACTCTGCTTCTTTTTACTGGATAGGAAAAGAGCCAGTGGCTCCGCTTTTTGCGGCTATTCCAGCAGGTCTATCGCCTACTGAGTATATTATGTGGTTATACCACGGTGATGGACTTGATCTCTGGAAGGAAATGTACAAGGATTACAATTTTGGATTTGTCGGGGCAGCTGGAATGAACAATACGGAAATATTCGCTTGGAGTAATAAACCTATTGAGAGTCTAGATGATTTTAAGGGTTTAAAGTTTAGAACTGTAGGTATATGGGGAGAAATACTTGCCAAATTAGGTGCTTCAGTAATGACTCTTCCTGGTGCCGAGATATATGGAGCACTGGATAGTGGTGTTATCGATGCCGCGGAGTTTGCTAATCCTGAGTCGGATTATATTACTGGTATGCATGAAGTTGCCAAATATGCACATGTTCCCGGTATTCATCAGCCAACCTCTATGATGGAAATACTTATTAATAAAGATTCTTGGGATAAATTAACACCAGACCTTCAAAAGATTGTTGAAGAGGCAGCGAAAGCAACAACAATTGAAGGGCTTGGAAACTCGTTAGCTAAAGACGCAGATGCGCTAAAGAAGTTTGTAGAGCATGGAACTGAAATAATCAGATTATCTCCGGAATTTATTGAAGATATATCAGAAGTTGCCCATGATTTATATAAGGAGAAGAGTAAAGCTGATCCATTCTTCAAAAAGGTATACGAATCACAAATGGAAACTCGGGATGCTTTTAGGTATTTGCAAGATTATATGGAGATAAAATATTAGTTGGTATTAGTTTAGGGGGATTTTTATTTCTCTCCCCCTTCTTAATTATTTACTACTTATTATTGTTGGTGCAAAAATCAACAAATAACCTTGGATATCATTGGCCCGACAGATAAAATTACTAGCCATTATACAAACAACAAGTTAATGGGGTGGAAGACCGGTCCGTTAATGTTTATAAGTCAGTTGTTCTTTAAAGTGATAAAGGCTCGTTTCAAATGGAGTTTATAGTTCATCTATATTATGTGAAGGTTATTCAAGACAACGATTGAATTTTCTAGCTACATCATACTTACTTGTTAAATCGCTGTTTACGATGGGACAAACCGTGAATTCTCCACCATCGAATCAAGAACTAGATGGATAAAAAACGGAGTAATACGTTTGGTCCCAAATCGTATAAAATTAGCATTTCGAACAGGACTTGTCATCCTATAATTGATATAGGTTATCCTTTTTTTGTGAAAAGATTCTTCTAATCACATACTTATGTCAACATTTGAGGTGGTATCCCAACTTTACGCTTTTAAACGCCAGGGCTATCGCAAGGATTTTAGGTTACGAAATTGATTTGTTTATATATTCCTGAATAATTTTTATTGGGGGCGTGGATGATGCTTTTAAATAAAATAACCTCGTTTATAGATCTAATTAATGATTGGGCGGGAAAGATTGCTAGATGGTTAGTTTTAATTCTAGCCATTATTATCTTTTATGAAGTCAATATGCGCTATCTATTTAATAAGCCATCTATTTGGGTTTTTGACATTAGCTATATGCTGGGGGGGACATTTTTTACTTTAGGTATGGGATATACACTATTAAAGAAAAAGCATGTGCGAGTAGATGTCTTTTACACTAAGTTTAAAAAACGTAGTCAAGCCGCAATAGATATTTTTCTAACAGTTTTTATTTTTTTTCCAACTTTCATATTAATGCTTACTAAGCTCATTCCTTGGGTTCAAAAATCGTGGGAAAGAAAGGAAAAGGCCATTGGGAGTTTTTGGATGCCCCCTGTATACCCCTTTAAAACGATACTGTTAATTTCAATACTTCTACTCATGTTGCAGGCCTTTTCAGAGCTTTGTAAATCCATTCAAGAATATATAAATGAGGGTAAAAAGGGGGGCAATAAAGAATGAGTATATTTACTCCAGAATTAATTACTATCCTAATGTTTTTAAGTTTAATTGTTGGACTCTTTATGGGTTATTACTTAGCATTTGTCCTTGCAGGTGTTGGATTATTATTCGGTTTTGCTTTTATTGGAACTGACTATATCGGAACACTTATAACAAGTTTTTTTGGTGTAATGCAAAATAGTGTATTGCTTGCTATACCACTTTTTGTATTAATGGGAAATATACTAGAACAAACTGGAGCTGGCGAGAGGATTTTTAATAGCTTCTATGTTCTTTTTGGTCGGATAAAGGGGGGGTTATTAGTTGCCACCAATTTTCTTGCAACCTTATTTGCGGCTACTACGGGTGTAGTTGGTGCATCTGTCGTTACGATGGGGACATTAAGTCTCCCCCCTATGTTATCGCGCGGATATGATAAAAAACTTGCTTCAGGAATTATTGTCGCTGGCGGTGGTTTAGGTGTACTAATTCCTCCAAGTATCATGATTGTGGTTTATGGTCCAGTGGCAGGTGTATCTGTGGGTAGCCTATTTATGGCAGCAATTGTTCCTGGTTTACTTTTATCTATAACATATACGATATATGTACTTGTAAGATGCCATATAAACCCGAAACTAGGTCCTCCAATTAGTAAAGAAGATCGTAAAGCCGCATTCGAGAGAATTGGGATTAAAGGACTGATTTTATCACTTGCCCCCCCTCTGGTAATAATTCTCGCCGTATTAGGTTCAATTTTCTTCGGAATTGCAACTCCAACAGAAGCAGCGGCGGTAGGGGTTGTTGCTGCAATAGTTCTTGCTCTTTTTCATAGGGAATTAAAGTTGGAAAAATTAAAAACGGCATTGGATGGTACACTTACAACAACAGCTATGATTTTAACGATGACAGTAGGGGCCGTGATGTTTATTTCTACATTTTCCTCTATCGGGGGAATAAATATAGTTAAAAATTTTGTAACTGGTCTCCCTTTTGACGCCTGGGGTATTCTAACTCTAATGATTGTATTAGTAGTCATTTTAGGAATGTTTCTAGACTGGATAGGAATTGTTTATCTTGTCGTTCCCCTTTTCACACCAATTGCGATGGATCTCGGCTTTAATGCTATTTGGTTTTCGATGATTATAATTTTGTTTTTACAGTTATCTTATATTACACCGCCATTTGCACTTTCAATTTTTTATTTCAAAGGGGTAGCACCTCCAGATATCTCAACCAGTGATATGTATAAAGCAGTTATACCTTTTATTGGCTTGCAAGTTATCGTATTCTCACTTTGTATAGCTTTCCCAAAAATAATTTTGTGGCTTCCAGAATTGATGATGAAGTAACATACAACTTATAAAAATTGTAATTAAACAGTATATTTGTGGACTATGCATCATTATCAACCTGGATAAATGACGGAATATTTTGTATTGACTTTCAATTGAGTCTTTGGTAAATTAAGAACATATAGTGGATCCAATATACACTATCCAGGATCCTGGAGTGTGATTTCTAAATGTCTGATAGTCTATTATTGTATCAAGTTGATTATTTTATTATAACTTCTTGATTAATCTGTTAGTTCGGGCGGAATTACCGCCTTTCTATAAAAGTTATTAGAGGGGAGATGAGGTTAATGAGTGAGTCTTTAAATAGTTTCCATAGAATCCGAATTCCGGACAAGATTGCAGAGCCTGGTGGTCATTATACGGACGGGGTAGTCTTTGGGGACATGCTTTGGGTCTCGGGAATGGTTTCTGTAGATATTGATGGTAATGTTGTAAGCCAAGGAGATATTGTTGGCCAAACCGAGCAAGTTTTTCAAAATATCAAATTTGTTTTAGAGAATGCAGGCGCCACTTTTAAAGATATTGTTAAAGTGACTATATACCTGTGTGATATTAATGATCGTGAGGCAGTAAATACCGTGCGAAAAAAATACTTTGGTGAATACAAATCGGCAAGCACACTTGTTGAAATTAGTCAATTAGTCAACCCTGATTTGTTAGTTGAGATAGAAGCAGTTGCCTATCTTGGTAATAAGTAGAACTAACTAAACTGATTTGATCAAGTATTTAGCATTAAGTATTAGTATCGGGTAATTAGTTTCTTTAATACTCTTGATTCAGGAGTGCTTAGCGGTTAAACGAAAAAATGTTAAGTGGGGTGATGAGGATGAAATTTGTTACATTTAAAAAAGATGATAACAAGGCGCGATTAGGTATTTATAAAAACAATGAAGAAATTATTGATTTGACGTTAATTGACCCAGCGCAACCTTTATTCAATGATATGTTAAGTTTCATTGAAGGAGGGAGCGAGGCTGTAAGCATGATGAATGACATTCTTCAAACAATGGATGATGAATCTTTTATCAGTAAAATGGATGAGGTAACTATTTTGCCACCCATACCTAGGCCAAACCGTAATATCTACTGTGTTGGATTGAACTACGCTGAACATAACGAAGAGTTTTCTGGTCAAGGTTCAGATGTTCCAGCTGATCCAATAATCTTTTCAAAGGCACCTAGTTCCGTGATTGGTACAGAGGATTCAATAGAAGCCCATTCTGATATTACTCAAGAACTAGATTATGAGGCGGAACTAGCAATTATTATAGGTGTTGGAGGACGTGATATTCCAGAAGATCGAGCTTTGGATTATGTTTTTGGATATACAATAATTAATGATGTAACTGCTAGGGATCTTCAACGTAAACACCAACAATGGTTACTTGGTAAAAGTCTTGACACGACCTGCCCAATGGGACCATCTGTGATACACCATAGTGCAATTGACCCTGCTAACCTGAATATTTCTTGTAGGGTGAATGGTGAGACTAGGCAATCATCAAATACGAAACATATGATTTTTGATATACCAACCATAATTTCAACCATTTCAAAAGGTCATACACTAGCACCTGGTGATATCATCGCTACGGGAACTTGTGCTGGAGTAGGAATGGGATTCAATCCTCCAAAGTTCCTAAAAAAGGGTGATTTGGTGGAGGTTGAAATTGAAAATATAGGTGTGCTTCGCAATTATGTTAATTAACCTTTCATATAATGAATAAATTATTTTTTCAGTAGATTGAGTCAACCATCATGATTGGTAAAATCATAGTCTTGGTAGTGTCGTTAATTAACATATCTAGTGAGATTAGGTACAAATATAACGCTGTTCAGGCAACGGTTTCTCTTTGTTCTATCGGAGAAACCATGGCCTGTTTTTTTAAAATTCATCCACTTTCACGTTTCTCACATTCGATAAAATTGACTGATTATATTTACTAATTCAGTACCCTAATGATAGGTCTTCCTTTGACGGAAATGTTTGATATAGTTGTTAAGATGTCTGCGCACGGCATTATTCAAAGTTTACAATATAATTGTATATACGAAAAAAGGAATCAGCGATGTTTTAATTCATTTGACTTCCTTTTATATATATACGTATTAACGTGTGATGTCGTAAAATCGTGTCAGATAGGCACCTTTCACTCGTATATTTTAATTACAGATAAAAAAATCGCAAGCATTCAGGATATCCTTCCAATGCTCGAGCAAGTTGTTCAACAAGGTAAGCCACTATTAATGATTGCTGAAGACGTTGAAGGAGAAGCACTTGCAACACTTGTTGTAAACAAGCTTCGTGGTACATTCAATGCAGTTGCTGTTAAAGCACCAGGCTTCGGTGATCGTCGTAAAGCAATGCTTGAAGATATCGCACAACACTTACAGGCGGAGAAGTGATTACTGAAGACTTAGGACTTGATCTTAAGTCGACGGATATTGCTCAACTTGGCCGTGCGGCAAAAGTAGTCGAAACAAAAGACAACACTACAATTGTTGAAGGCGCTGGAGATTCAGACAAAATTGCAGGACGTGTAAATCAAATTCGTACGCGGCTAGTAGAGTCTTCTTCTGAATTCGATAAAGAAAAACTACAAGAGCGTCTTGCGAAACTTGCAGGCGGTGTTGCAGTTATTAAAGTTGGAACAGCTACAGAAACGGAATTGAAAGAGCGTAAACTTCGTATTGAAGATGCATTTAACTCAACACGCGCTGCAGTTGAAGAAGGTATCGTTTCTGGTGGTGGAACTGCACTTGTGAACGTATACAAAAAAGTTGCGGAACTTCTTGAAACAACAGAAGGCGACATTGCAACAGGCGTTAAAATTGTTCTTCGTGCACTTGAAGAGCTAGTTCGTCAAATTGCAAACAATGCGGGACTTGAAGGATCGATTGTTGTAGACCTTCTAAAACGCGAAGAAGTTGGTATTGGCTTCGAAGCAGTAGAAGGCACTTGGATAAATATGATGGAAGCTGGCATCGTCGATCCGACGAAAGTAACACGTTATGCACTTCAAAACGCAGCATCTGTTGCAGCTATGTTCTTGACTACAGAAGCAGTAGTAGCGAACAAACCACAGGATAACCCTATGGGCGGCGAATGCCAGATATGGAAATTGTTCATTCAAATCAGATCTTTTGAACATGAAAAAAGTACCTTGTAAAAAGATGTTTTTCATTACACCTACCTATTCCTGTATATACGCCACCATTTTTTATTAAATTAGCCCCAATGTTAGCCCCAATCAGCCCCAAAATCCCGCTGTTTAATGCATTAATCTGCATGGTCAGACAAATAGAAAAAAAGCCCTAAATCCTTGAATTAACAAGGTTCTTAGGGCTTCTAACTCTACTCTTTGCAGAATATCACGATTAACGTGAGTAGAACTCAACAATAAGTGCTTCATTGATTTCTGCTGCAAGTTCGCTACGCTCAGGTAGACGAACGAATTGACCAACTTTTGTATCCACATTGAATGTAACATATTCAGGAACAAAGTTGCTCACTTCAAGTGATTCATTTACGATGTCAAGGTTTAGAGATTTCTCACGAAGAGAGATTTCTTGACCTGGTTTTACTTTAAATGATGGAATGTCAACGCGCTTGCCATCAACCAAAATGTGACCGTGGTTTACAAGTTGGCGAGATGCACGACGTGTACGAGCAAGACCCATACGGTAAACAATGTTATCAAGGCGTGTTTCAAGAAGAATCATGAAATTGACACCGTGTTTACCAGGCATTTTACCTGCTTGAATAAATGTTGTTTTAAATTGACGTTCGTTTATTCCGAACATAAAACGAAGTTTTTGTTTTTCTTGTAATTGCATTCCGTACTCGGAAAGTTTTTTACGTTGGTTAGGACCGTGTTGTCCTGGTGCGTAAGGACGTTTTTCAATTTCTTTACCTGTGCCGCTTAGTGAAATACCAAGACGACGGGATAGTTTCCATGCTGGACCTGTATAACGAGACATGAATGTCTCCTCCTCTAATTTGGTTTTATTTTGTTGTAAAATAAGAACCAGATGCGTTCAATCCGTAAACCATTCTATTATCCTGCATCTTCGCCTCCGCAGCCAGGAAGTTACGCGGTGCACCTTATAAAAGGAATAGACTGGACAAACGAAACACACAACTGCTGCAAATATTTTACACAACTTTTATCATAACAACCTTGGAGCACAGTGTCAAGCAACAACTATATGAAATAAATAGTTTTAAAGAACTAGTTGGGAAGATGGATAATGTAGTTCTAATGTATTACAATGGTAAAGACAATCAATTTAAAAATTCGAATTAGGGGTGATTTAGTGGCGAATCATCAAATGACTTTATATGAAATTAAAAATGACTTAATCAATCTATGGTCCAAAGATACAGCCTTTCAATCCGATACACTCTGGTTCGAGATGTTTAAAGAAACCTTACAAAAAAACTTTGGAGTCAAGAATACAGATTATCTTGTTTACGATAACGGTGAATTCGTGCCGCTTGGAGGGAATAAGTCGAATTCGAAAAGAATCAAGCTGAAACAGATTGGGCAAATTAAAGAAGGGTCAATAAAGAACAAAGACTTCTATATTAATTTGTTTAGAAAAAAGGGTTATGAAAATATTGATGAGATTGTAACATTTGTCAATGATCATAATGAAATACTCGGTATTTTTCTAATTGAATCAACAGAGAAATGGCGAGATTTTTCGAAAACCTCTTATTATGTGGAACTAGAGAAAACAGTTAGTCATTTAATACAGATGGTGAGAAAAATGGGACTTCTTATCAGCAGGGAAAAGAATTTCAGGCAATTGTTTAGTACTACTGAACTTTTCAATTCAACTATGGATAGTCAAGTTATTCTTGACGGTATCATACAGACGATAGCTGAATTCTATCCTTCGTTTGATACGGAATTGCTGTTATCACAAGATTATAGAGAACTAACCAAATCATATAAGTTGTTTAATTATAAAAGTGAGCGGCCATCGGCGGTGGATGCATTTGTCTCAGGTGAAATGACCATCGAGGACGCCGTAGATTTATCTGAAAAAATTATTAATGTACCTATTAAAGGAAGACAAGGTATATACGGAGTTTTACAAATAATGCTTCCGTTAGATTATGTTTTTACTAATTCACAACGAAACTTTATAAATATGCTTGCAAATACGGCCGGAAGTGCACTTGAAAACGCAAGTCTTTATGATCAAACGCATAAGATGAACGATGATTTACGGTTGGTAAATGAAGTATCAAGAAAATTAAATAGCAATATGTATTTCGGAGAAATGATTGCATATTTAAAACAGCAATTGCTTACAGCGTTTCGCCCTTCCGAAATAGCTTTTGTCTTTTACGATGATATAGAAGTCCATACAATAATGAGTAGGACATCGGAATTTTTTATTACTGCAAATGGTGAACAATATATAGACTATGTATCAAAGCAACTAGAAGCAGGTAAAGAGTCTGTATTCGATCCGAGTTTTAGTAGCACTATAAAAGAGGAAGTTCATTATGAATCAGTCATTGCTATTCCAATTACAAATCATGAAAAAATGGTTGGTTTTGTTGTATGTTTACATGAAGAACAATACCGTTTTTCTTTTGATAGTTTTAAGTTAATGCAATCACTAATTGGCCACTCATCGCTTGCATTAGCCAATTCAATGTTACGTGAACAATTGCAGGAACTCGCCGACAAAGATTATTTAACAAAACTATATGCTAGAAGATATTTGGATAATATCGTTATGAAATCAATTGAATTGGATGAAGGCGGTGTCCTAATTCTATTGGACATAGATGATTTTAAACTTGTGAATGATAACTATGGTCATGGAATTGGTGATGAAGTGTTAAAACAGATTTCTTCCTACGTATTAATGGAAATAGAAGGGAAAGGAGTTGCGGCCAGATGGGGAGGAGAGGAGCTAGCTCTTTATTTACCTAGAGCTACTATTTATGAAGGTAGTAATTTTGCAAAAAAACTTATAAATGAGATTCCACTACTAACAAATCCATCTGTTACAATTTCTTGCGGTGTAAGCGGTTGGAAACCGAATATGGAAACAACATTTAAAAGCCTCTTTCAGTATACGGATAAAGCATTATATACTGCGAAAGAAACTGGTAAAAATCAAGTGATAATAAATAAGGCATAGTCTAGCGTATAAAATGCAAGACGTGTCTCTTTTTATTTGTCAGAATAAAGTGTAATATAAAGAAGAGATTAATAATTTAGAATAGATAGGGGTGGCTTCAAATGGGGAAAAAACAATTGCACAAAGACACGACTGTTATACATGAGGGGTACGATGACAAAGAACATAAAGGAAGTCTAGCGGTTCCTTTATACCAAACATCTACGTATGCATTCGAGTCTGCGATTCAGGGGGAAAACCGTTTTTCTGGTAAGGAAGAAGGTTATGTTTATTCGAGAATTGGTAGCCCAACAGTACGTGTGCTTGAAGATCGAATGACAGCACTTGAAAATGGTGCAAGTACTTTAACATTCGGTTCAGGAATGGCTGCTGTCAGTTCTATACTCGTACATTTGACAAAGGCCGGAGATCATATTCTTTGTTCTAGAGGGATTTATGGCTGTACATTCGGACTACTCGGAATTATGAATGAAAAATACAATATTACGCATGATTTAATAAAGATGGGAACTGAAGAAGAAATCGAACAAGGCATTAAGCCTGAAACAGTTTGCATTTATGTAGAAACACCTATTAATCCAACGATGGAACTTGTGGACTTACAAGCAGTCGTAAATGTAGCAAAAAAACATGGAATAAAAGTTGTAGTAGACAATACATTTTCATCACCATATTTACAAAACCCGCTTGATTTTGGGGCAAATTTTGTCCTTCACAGTGCAACTAAGTACATTAATGGCCACGGAGATGTCATCGCAGGATTGTTAGTTGGGAAAGATAAAGAAGAGATGGATCTAGTTAGAGGATCCATTCATAAAGATTATGGTGGGATTATGTCACCATTCGATGCGTGGCTTCTAATTCGTGGTTTAAAAACATTATCTGTTCGTATGGAGCGTCATACGTCCAATGCAGAAAAAATAATTAGCTATTTAAAAAGTCAGCAGCTGGTAGAAGAAGTCTTTTATCCGTTCGACCCAGATAATCCCCAATATGAAATTGCCAAACGTCAGATGAAAGCAGGCGGTGGGCTCATCTCGTTTACGATTAAAGGTGGAAAATCAGGAGCGCAGAAGTTTATGGATAATCTAGGGTTAATTAAAATTGCTGTTAGCCTTGGCGATGCAGAAACGCTTATTCAACACCCGTCCACTATGACACATGCAAGTGTTCCTGAAGACGATAGATTATCAATGGGCATTACTGATTCTTTGTTGCGTCTATCCGTTGGATTGGAACATGCAGAGGATCTAATTGATGATTTAGAGTCTGCATTTAAAGCGACAGAAAAAGTACTTGGAGAAAATTCTACCAAATAAAAAAGCTTCGACAATCATTAATTTGAATTGTCGAAGCTTTTTTTATTATCATCTTAAATTATAAGTGTTTAACAAGTATGCGAATAAGTTTTTCAAGTCCGATACGGTCATCTTCAGAAAAACGATCCAATTCAGGACTATCAATGTCTAGAACCCCGAAAATTGTTCCATCTTTAACAATAGGAATGACTATTTCAGACTGAGATGCTGCATCACATGCAATATGTCCAGGAAATGCGTTTACATCAGGTACAATAATAGAATCTTTCGTCTGAGCTACAGTTCCGCAAACCCCTTTACCAAGCGGAATCCGAATGCAAGCCGGTAAACCTTGGAAAGGTCCAAGAACAAGTTCATCATTATCCATTAGGTAAAATCCAACCCAGTTGATTCGATCGAAAAATTGGTTTAATAAAGCTGAAGTATTGCTTAAGTTTGCATAGATGTTCTTTTCACCGGTTAAAAGAGCATCTAGTTGGCTGGCGAGTTGACTATATTGTTCGGTGATATCTTTAGCGTAATCTAATTTTGTAAACAAATACAACACCTCTTCATCTAGAATATATGTCTAAAGTATACAGTTCGGCTGAAGGAGAATCAATGAATTAAGAATGAATTGTAAATTATACGCAGGATTCCCCAAAAATCTTTCTTTTTCGTAACTAAATTTATCTGAACGTGGTATTATAAAGGTTAGTATATTGATGCTTCGACACTTGAATAGGGGGACCACGATGAAATACATAATTTTTGCAGTTATTGCACTCATAATCTTAACGGTAATTGCCTTTTTATTCAGGCGTAAACATATAGGAGAAATTAATAGATTAGAAAAAGAAAAGTCTCAGATTCAGCATAAACCAATACTTGAAGAAATGACAAAAATAAAACAATTGAATATGACAGGTGAAACGGAAGAAAAGTTTGAGCGATGGAGGAATCAATGGACTGAGATTATGGATGATCACATGCCGAAAATTGATACTCTTCTCTTTGATGCTGAAGATACAATAGACCGATTCCGTTTTAAGAAAGCTACGGAAATCGAAAAGGAAATACAAACAAAAATACGTTATTGTGATGAAAGAATGACTGCAATATTAACGGAGCTAGACGAGCTCGTTGGTAGCGAAGAGAAAAACCGCATAGAAATGGAAAAGCTTCAAGAACAATATCGTGCAGCACGTAAAACAATACTTGCTCACCAACATTCTTTCGGAATGACTGTGGGTCCATTGGAAAGAGAATTGGAATCATTCAATCCGAAGTTTAAGGAATACGCCGAACTTACGGAAAACGGGAATTATTTATTAGCTCGTGAAATTGTGATTTTATTGACAGAAAAAGGAGAACACGTTTTTTCACTTATTCATGAAATCCCATCACTACTATCGGAATTGCAAAATAAGATACCTTCTTCGATACGTGAACTTAGAAATGGGATTCGAGAAATGGAAGAACAATCGTATTACTTAAAACATCTAGAGTTAGAAAGAAATCTGGATGAAATTGAAAATGAGATTCAGGATATGCTATATAAAATGTCTGAACTCGAAATTAAATCCTACCAGCAAAACACAAATGAAATAAATGACCGAATTGATTCTTTTTATGATGCCCTTGAAAATGAAGTAAATGCGAAACGATACGTAGATGCAAATTATGAGTATTACGGAGAAGAGCTTTTACAATTAATTAGAATAACTAGAGAAACCTCCGATGAAGCTGCATTTGTTCAACAAAGCTATAGACTCAATGAAACCGAAGCACAAATTCCACAAGAAGCACTCAAGAAACTTGAAGCAGTCCATAAGAGATTTGAAGTTCTTTCGTCAAGAATTAAGGAAGAAGCCTCTGCTTTTTCAAGTCTACAAGTTGAGTTGCAAGAAATTAGTACGATAATCGGGAATGTTGCAGAAGAACGAGAAAGCTTTGCAAATCGAATTGAAAATCTGCGTATTGATGAAAATAGCGTACGGACAAGATTAGATGAGTTATCTCGCAAACTGCAAAATACAGACCGGATGCTTCATAAGGGTAATATTCCTGGAATTCCAGATGATATGGATGCAAGATTAGAAGAGGCTGAAGAACAAATATATATTGTGACCCAAAGTTTACAAGAAGTTCCATTAAATATGAATTTGGCAAACTCCTATTTAGAGAATGCTGAGAAGTCTGTTGATGAAGTAGCAGAAAAAGTCGAAGAATTACTTGATAATGTCATGCTTATCGAATGGATTATTCAATATGGTAATCGCTACCGCGCCTCGAATCCAGAAATGCATATTCGATTGCTTGAAGCAGAAGAATCGTTTAGACAGTTTCGATACGCAAAAGCATTGGAGGAAGCTGCAACTGCGGTAGAACATGTCGAGCCGGGTGCCATGAAACGAATAGAAGAACTTGTAAAAGAAAGCGTTAATTAATTTAGTTAGATAACTATGGCCACCGGCAGAATGAATGCAGGTGGCTTTGTTATGCTTATAATAGTTAGACAGCGAAAGGATCTGTAAAAATGATTTACTTAGATAACTCAGCAACGACGGTACCAAGTGAAGAAGTGCTAGAAGCATTTGTTGAAGCGAACAGAAAATATTATGCCAATCCAGCATCAATACATCTTGCTGGAAAAAATGCTGATAACCTACTTGAACGATCTAGAAAACAAATATTATCACTTTTGGAAGCACCAGAGGGTGAAGTAATATTCACTTCGGGAGGTACAGAAGCGAATAATTTAGCCATTATCGGTTTGGCCTATGCTAATCGTGCAAAAGGCAGTCATATCATTACGACTCGAATTGAACATCCTTCTGTATTAAATGCGATGATCTATCTAGAACAAATGGGATTTGAAATTGACTATTTGACCTGTGATAAGCAAGGATTAATTTCTTCGTTAGAATTAAAAGAGAAAATTAGAAAAAACACAATACTAGTGAGTATAATGCATGTCAATAATGAAATTGGAACTGTCCAGCCAATTGCTGAATTTGCCAAAATAATTAAAGATAATTCAAGAGCTGTCTTTCATACAGATGCCGTGCAAAGTTACGGAAGATTGCCGATATCTTTAGCGGGAATTGGTCCTGATGCAATTACTGTTTCGGCTCACAAAATAAATGGTTTGAAAGGCTCGGGATTACTTGCGCTAAGAAAAGGTCTTGTCATTAAAGCAGTTAGCTTCGGGGGTGGGCAAGAAAATGGGCATCGTAGTGGTACTGTGTCCGTTCCGAATGCAGCTGTTTTTGCTAAAGCAATGCGATTAATATCTTTAGAAGATAAAACAACATCTAATACACATTGGCGAAACCTTCTTATCGATTTTATGAAAAATTTCAATGATGTACTAATACTTGCAGAGACCTCTGGTGCACCTCATATTTTATCAATTGCTTTTAATAAAATAAAAGGTGAAATTGCAGTAAATTTCTTTCAAGAAAATGGAGTAATAGTATCGACGTCCAGTGCTTGTTCTTCAAAAAGTGGACGCGCAAGTCATGTTATAGAAGAGATCGATATAGCTGAGCGCTTTAAGCAAGGAGTTATCCGAATTAGTTTTGGACAAAATAACACAGAAGAAGATATATTTGAATTTAAAAAAGTCTTTAATAAGTTCATGAAATTGCTTGGAAGGGGAAAAACAAATGATATGGAATGAATTATTAATCCGATACGGAGAATTATCATTAAAAGGACGAAATCGAAGTTATTTCGTTAGAAAATTAAAAAGAAATATTATGGGCGCGTTAAGTGACCTTCCAACAGTTGTGCTAAAATCTGAGCGGGATCGCATGTTTTTACTTGCGGAAGATGTGTATGATATGGAACAAGCGATTGAAAGACTGCCGTTTGTTTTTGGTATACAATCATTTAGCCCTGTAGCAAAATGTGAGGCAACATTGGAAGCGATTTACGATAGGGCAATTGAAGTAGTTGGCTCAGGTGAAACGAATGGTAAAACTTTTAAAGTTGAAATAAAGCGAACAGATAAAACATTTCCGTTTGATACAGGCGAGTTACAGCGGAAAATCGGTTCACATGTATTGCAAAAATTCCCGGATCTTATTGTTCAAATGAAAAAACCCGATATTATGTTATTAGTCGAAATTAGAAATGAAGGTGCATTCCTTACTGCTAATATACATTATGGTGCAGGTGGAATGCCAGTCGGATCGAATGGGAAAACTTTGCTGATGTTATCTGGAGGCATTGACAGTCCAGTCGCAGGTTATCTTATGATGAAACGTGGAGTATCTATAGATGCTATCCATTTTGAAAGTCCACCATTTACAAGTGAATTAGCTAAACAAAAGGTTATTGACCTTGCAGAAAAATTATGTTTTTTTGGTTCAACAGTGCGACTACATGTAATTCCATTTACTGAAATTCAACAAACAATTGCCGAGAAAATACCCGAAAACACTTCAATGACAACAACTCGAAGAATGATGTTGCAAATTGCCGACAAAGTCCGAGCCGAAATAAATGCATTAGGCATTGT